>JACRNO010000040.1 GCA_016234855.1 Deltaproteobacteria bacterium
ACGCGCGCGGTCGTGGAGCTTGCCAAGGACTGGCGCACCGATAAGATACTGCGCCGCCTTGAGGCCCTGCTCGTGGTCGCGGACCTCGAGCATATATTTATCATATCGGGCAGCGGCGACGTGATAGAGCCTGAGGACGGCATGGCGTGCATCGGCTCAGGCGGGCCTTTCGCGCTTGCGGCCGCAAAGATGCTCCTTCGACATACGCAAATGGAGGCGCGCCAGATAGCCGAGGAGGCGATACGCACGGCCGCCGAGATATGTATATATACGAACGACCAGGTGACGGTGCTGGAGTTGTAAGGCTGCTGAAAAAGCTCCATCTGCTTCGTTGTCTGCGTCGCTCGTCACTGCGGCGTATGAACAAAATACGCCTCATTCCTCGCTCCTAGACGCCTAGCATCTGGAGCTTTTGCAGACTTCGTCTGCTGGTAATGAATTTGTTTTTTTGTATTGCTCGCCTTTGGCGAGCGGCCAGAGAGCAGCCTGAAGGAGTCCATAAGCTTTTAGCAGCTCAGGGCTTTAGCCCTGAAGATGGCCGTTGGACGCGGCGCCAAAGGCGCCAAAAGCATAATGTTAGCGCACATGACACAACAATAGCGCACAAGCGGTATCAGGCCTGAAGGCCTGAGCTACTGCTTTAAGATACAAGGGTGGGCTGTGGTCACCAAAATATCAGCGAACCCTATGTTGCTATTCTTATAAGGATGACAGATGAAGAATTTTACGCCGAGAGAAATCGTCGCTGAGCTTGATAAATATATCATAGGGCAGGCCCAGGCCAAGCGGGCCGTCGCCATTGCCTTGCGCAACCGCTGGAGGCGCCAGCAGGTGGCCCCGAGCCTGCGCGACGAGATCTCTCCGAAGAACATCATAATGATAGGGCCGACCGGCGTCGGCAAGACCGAGATATCACGCAGGCTCGCCAAGCTCGCGGAGGCGCCGTTCATAAAGGTGGAGGCAAGCAAGTTCACCGAGGTGGGTTACGTCGGGCGCGACGTCGAGTCGATAATCAGGGACCTGACCGAGCTTGCGGTCAAGATGCTGAAGGACGAGGAGAAATCGAAGGTGGCGGTGAAGGCGGCCGAGGCCGCCGAAGAAAGGCTTCTCGACAGTCTTCTGCCGCCGATTTCCATGTCGCCGTATAACCCGGATGAGCAGGACAGGCTCGCCAAAGAGCGCGAGAGCCATAAGGCGACCCGCGAGAAGCTTCGCGCGCTCCTGCGAGAGGGAAAGCTCGACGACAGGATGATCGACGTCGAGACGACCGAGCAGAAGCTCCCGATACTTGAAATCATGACGCCCGGCGGCGGCGAAGAGATGGACATGAACCTCAAGGACATCTTCTCGAACATATTCCCGAAGAAGACCCGTAAGCGCAAGGTTAAGGTGCCGGAGGCGCGCGTCATCCTGACGCAGGAAGAGGCGCAGCGGCTTATAGACATGGATGCGGTCGTAAAAGCGGCCATCGAGCGCGTCGAGCAGTCCGGGATAGTCTTCATAGACGAGATAGACAAGATTGCGGGAAGGCAGTCCGGCAACTCGCCGGACGTTTCGAGGGAGGGGGTGCAGAGGGACCTCCTGCCCATCGTCGAGGGTTCGACCGTGAATACGAAGTACGGGATGGTCAAGACCGACCACATACTGTTCATAGCATCGGGCGCGTTCCACGTTGCCAAGCCGTCCGATCTTATACCGGAGTTTCAGGGCAGGTTCCCGATACGCGTGGAGCTTGAATCTCTCAATGAAGGCGACTTCCTGCGGATACTGACCGAGCCGGAAAACGCGCTCCTGAAGCAGTATAAGGCCCTGCTTGAGACCGAGGGCGTGGACGTATCGTACACCGGCGACGGCGTGGCCGAGATAGCGGCCATAGCCTCGAAGGTCAACGAGAGGATGGAGAATATCGGCGCAAGGAGGCTGCATACCGTGATGGAGCGGGTCTTCGACGAGGTCTCCTTCGAGGCGCCGGATATGCCCGGCAAGAAAGTGGTCATAGACAGGGATTACGTCTCAAAACGGCTTGCCGAGATAGTCAGGGACGAGGACCTGTCGAGGTACATACTGTAGCATTACGCTCTTTTTCTGCGGGGGGGATGCCGATGCATAAGAACATCGAGAAGATAAGAACGCTCTTCGAGTCTTTGCCGTATATACGCAAATTCAACAACAAGACGATAGTGATAAAGTACGGCGGCAACGCCATGACCGAGGACGGGCTCAAGAGGAGCTTTGCCCGCGACATGGTGCTTATGAAGTACGTCGGCATAAATCCGGTCATCGTCCACGGCGGCGGCCCGCAGATAGGCGGTCTGCTGAAGCGGCTCGGCAAGGAGACGCGTTTCGTCAAGGGCATACGCGTGACCGACGGCGAGACCATGGACATCGTGGAGATGGTCCTTGTCGGCAAGGTGAATAAGGAGATAGTCGGCCTGATAAACCTCTACGGCGGCAAGGCCGTGGGCCTCGGAGGCAAGGACGGCGGGCTTATCAAGGCGAAGAAACTCGTCATGAAAGGCGAGGAGATGGGGCTCGTCGGAGACGTGGAATCAATCGACCCGTCCGTCATAAAGACCCTCGATACGCAGGGTTTCATACCGGTCATCGCGCCGGTCGGCGCATCAGAGGACGGCTCGACGTATAATATCAACGCCGATACGGTCGCCGGACGGATTGCCACGGCCCTCAAGGCGGAAAAACTGATACTCCTTACCGACGTCGCCGGGGTGCTCGATAAGAACAAGAAACTCATCTCGTCCCTGAGCCTTGCCGAGGCGCGCTCCCTTCTGACGAAGAAGGTCGCGGTCGGCGGGATGATACCTAAGATAAAGTGCTGCATGGAGGCGGTCGCGGGCGGGGTCAACGCCGCGCATATCATAGACGGCAGGGTGGAGCATGCCGTGCTCCTTGAGGTATTCACCGACGCTGGCGTGGGCACGGTAATCGGCGTGAAGAAGTAGAGGGCGCAACTGTAGCGCAGGGCTTCAGCCCTGCTGTTCTACCATGTTTATTTCTGCGCCGCCGGGAGTTTCCTGCCGACGGTATGGGGCCGCGTCAGGAGGAAACTCCTGACGTCACAGCAATATGGAACCTGGCAAAATCAGGTTATCATCATCAGATGGGAGGCAGACTGAATTGACCAACGCCGAAATCAAGGCCCTTACGGCAAGCCACGTTATGAACACCTATAACCGTTTTCCGGTCGCCATAGTGCGCGGCGAGGGCAGGCGGGTATGGGACGCGGACAACAGGCAATATCTGGACTTTACATCCGGCCTTGCCGTGTGCAACCTCGGGCATTGCCATCCGCGGGTCGTTGCGGCCATAAAGGCGCAGGCGGAGAAGCTCATACACATCTCCAACCTCTATCATATCGGGCCGCAGGCCGAACTGGCCGCGCTCCTTGTAGCCCACTCGTTCGCCGACAAGGTCTTCTTCTGCAATTCAGGGGCAGAGGCGAACGAGGCGGCCATAAAGCTGGCGCGCAAGTATTTCAACCTCAAGGGGTCGAACCGCTATCAGATAGTAACGATGGAGAAGTCGTTTCACGGACGGACGCTGGCGGCCCTTGCCGCAACGGGCCAGGGCAAGTACCGGCAGGGTTTCGAGCCGCTCCTTGAGAAGTTCATCTACGTGCCCTTTAACGACGTATCGGCCGTGCGTAACGCCATAAGCTCGTCTACGGCCGCCGTGATGCTTGAGCCGATTCAGGGCGAGGGCGGGGTGAACGTGCCGTCGGACGATTATCTCAAAGGCGTCAAGGCGGCCTGTAAAGAGGTCGGCGCGCTGCTTATATACGACGAGGTCCAGGTCGGCGTGGGCAGAACGGGCAGACTCTTTGCCTACGAACACAGCGGGGTCGCTCCGGATATAATGACGCTGGCCAAGGGGCTCGCGGGCGGGGTCGCCATCGGCGCGATGTGCGCCACGGACGAGGTCGCGCAGGCGTTCACGCCCGGCACGCACGCCTCGACCTTCGGGGGCAACCCGCTTGCAACCGCCGCCGGGCTTGCCGCTGTTCGGACGGTCCTCGAAGACGGCGTGCTTGAGAACTGCCGGAAGATGAGCGAGCATCTGCGCGCAAGGCTCGTTGAGCTGAAGCAGAGTTTTCCGTTCATCACCGAGGTTCGCGGCAAGGGGCTGATTCTGGCCGCCGAACTCGCGTCCGGGATAAAAGGCGCGGATATCGTAAAGGCTGCGCTTGATAAGGGGCTGCTTATAAACTGCATAGGCGAGAGCACCCTGCGCTTCATCCCGGCGCTTACGGTGACTGCCGGAGAGGTCGACGAGATGATAGGGATATTGAAGGCTGTGCTCGGGGCGGTGGAGAAGAAGGGGTAGGGTTGTCCCTCTTTTCTAAAGGGCGACAGAGGGGGATTAGCAGTTGGCTGGGCTGGAAGTAATCTTCCCAATCCCTCTTTAGAAAAGAGGGGGATTTAAACACCATCCCCTTAATCCCCTCCCATAAAGGGATGGGCAATTTAAAAAAAACCTAAGAGAGGCAGGATATGAAAACCCTCTCCCCTTGTGGGAGGCAACTGTGTTGCCAAGTGGCGCGAAATTCCCCCTCTTTGTAAAGAGGGGGCAGGGGGAGTTAAGTTGGGCATGCACGAAGCAACAAGCAAGCATTGTGGCTGCAAAGATTAACCCCTCCCGGCCTCCCCTTAAATAAGGGGAGGAGAAAGCCCCCTCTCTCCTTGTGGGTAGGGAGAGGGGGCGGTAGGATACACCCTCAACCTTAATCCTTTCCCATAAAGGGATGGGAGATTACTTGCTATAACGGGAAGTAGGAAGCGGGAGGCGGGAGGTGGTAAAGACTTTACCACGCCCCACCTCCATTATCTGAAAAACGGAGAGTCTTACAAAATGCACCTTCTTACGATTAAAGACCTTACGTCTGACGCCGCGCAGGGGCTCCTTGGCCGCGCAGCCGCGTTGAAGGCGTGGAAAAAGGCCGGGATACCATATAGCCCGTTCATCGGGCGGACCCTTGGCCTCATCTTTGAAAAGGCATCCACGCGCACGCGAGTCTCTTTTGAGGCGGGCATGGCGCAGCTTGGCGGCTCGTCCATCTTCATAAGCCCGAAGGACTCGCAGATGGGGCGCGGGGAGCCGGTCAGGGACACGGCTCGCGTGCTCTCGCGCTACGTCGACGCGGTGGTAGTGCGCACCTTTGCCCATACCATCGTCGAGGAGTTCGCGCATTATTCGACCGTGCCCGTTATAAATGGTCTGACAGACACTCATCACCCGTGCCAGGTGCTTGCTGACATCATGACTATTATAGAGAGGAAGGGTGGTTACAGTGGCGTCAAAGTCTGCTGGATAGGCGACGGCAACAACATGGCCAACTCGTGGATAGAGGCAGCCGCCCTTCTTGGTTTCGACCTTACGCTTGCCTGCCCGGACGGCCACAGGCCTGACCCGGACTTTTTCAAGAGGGCGACCGAGGGCGCGAGCTCGAAGATAAAGGTGGTCACCGACCCGGCCGAGGCCGCTACAGGCGCGGACGTGCTCAATACCGACGTCTGGGCCTCGATGGGGCAGGAGGCCGAGGCCGCGCTCCGCAAGGCCGCGTTTGCCGGATATCAGATAAACAGGCGGATGCTCTCGCTTGCGAACAAAGATGCGATAGTCCTGCATTGTCTTCCGGCCCACAGGGATGAAGAGATAACCGGCGAGGTCATGGAAGGCGCGCAGTCCGTGATATGGGACCAGGCCGAGAACCGACTCCACATACAGAAGGCTATAATCGAGATGCTGCTTACGTCCTGTTGAGACGGGTTGTGATTCCGTTTCCAAATGCCTTGCAGACTATGGGCTGACAGGTTGTATCGTGGCGGTTCGCCCGGGGCTTAATTACTTTACGGATATTATCGTTCAATGGAGGGGTTGAGAAAAATGGCGAAAGAAATCAAGCGCGTGGTACTGGCGTATTCCGGCGGTCTGGATACGTCCGTCATCATCAAGTGGCTCATCGAGCGTTACGAATGCGAGGTCATAGCATTCTCGGCGGATATCGGTCAGGGCGCGGAGCTGACCGGGCTTAAAGAAAAGGCGATAAATACGGGCGCAAAAAAACTCTTCATAAAAGACCTGAGGGAGGAGTTTACGGCCGACTTCGTCTTCCCGATGCTCAGGGCCTCGGCCGTGTACGAGGGCACGTATCTTCTCGGCACATCCATTGCGCGTCCGCTCATAGCCAAGGTGCAGATGGAGATAGCGCGGGCAGAGAAGGCGGACGCAGTCTCTCACGGCGCCACGGGCAAGGGCAACGATCAGGTCAGGTTCGAGCTTACGTATTATTCGATAGACCCGCACATCAAGGTTATCGCGCCGTGGCGGGAGTGGGATATGAAGGGCAGGGCCGACCTCATCAAGTATGCCAAACTTCACGGGATACCCGTGCCGGTAACCAAGGCCAAGCCTTACAGCTCGGATAGGAACCTCTTCCACATAAGTTTCGAGGGCGGCATACTCGAAGACCCGTGGGCTGAGCCGCCCGCGAATATGTACGTCTTGTCAAGGTCTCCTGAGCAGGCGCCTGCAAGGCCGCGTTACGTTGAGATAGGCTTTGAAGCCGGTAATCCTGTTTCCATCGACGGTAAAAAGCTCTCGCCGGCCAGATTGCTCGCAAGGCTCAACGAACTTGGCGGAGAGCACGGCATCGGCAGGGTGGATATGGTAGAGAGCAGATACGTGGGCATGAAGTCCCGCGGAGTCTACGAGACCCCGGGCGGCACCATACTGCACGGAGCGCGCAGGGCCGTTGAGTCGCTTACGATGGACAGGGAACTGATGCACCTGCGCGACGGACTATCTCAGCGCTATGCCGAGCTTGTATACAACGGGTACTGGTATTCGCCGGAAAGGCTCGCGCTCCAGACGCTCATCGACCATGCGACCTCCGGGGTGACCGGGGTTGCGCGGATGAAGCTCTACAAGGGCTGTGCCACGGTCGCAGGCAGGAAGGCCGTTGAGTCGCTATATCACCCGGACTTCGCCACCTTTGAAGAGGACACGGTCTATGACCAGAAGGACGCGGAGGGGTTCATAAAGATAAACGCGCTGCGTTTGAAGATAAAGGCGATGATGGATAAGGCGGCTGGGAAGGGGTTGAAAAAGGGCGTAAAAAAATAAGAAGGCAAGGCCTGTCTGTCATACATCCCTGATGAGCAAAAGGAGCGTAAGCGTTGAGATATTGTCGCTTTTTGCGTGAAGGTGTGGCTGTTTGGGGTATAATAGAGGACGGATACTGTCATGAATTGGACGCAGCTCCTTATGACGGCGGTAGAAAAAAGAGTGGCAAATATGCCTTGAATGATGTTAAGATTCTTGCCCCTGTGACGCCGACGAAGATTGTGGCCATAGGATTGAACTACAAGGCGCATGCCGCTGAATTCGGCAAGCCCCTGCCCGAGACGCCGCTCATCTTCATTAAGCCGTCAACGGCAATAATAGGCCCGAATGACGCCATAGTATATCCGTCGCACATGTCTCACCGGGTGGATTACGAGGGCGAGCTTGCCGTTGTAATAGGCAAGCTGACAAAGGACGTGACAAGGGACAACGCGCCGGGCTGCATATTGGGATATACTTGTATAAACGACGTAACGGCGCGCGATCTGCAGGGCAAGGACGGACAGTTTACAAGGGCAAAGGGGTTCGACACATTCGCGCCCATCGGCCCGTGGATAGAGACGGCGCTGGACCCGCAAGCACTTCGCATTGAAACCTTTTTAAACGGCGAAAAGAGACAGGACACCTCGACGAGCGACATGATATTCGGGGTCTATGAGGCTGTCAGCTTCGTCTCGCAGGTAATGACCCTCCTGCCGGGCGACGTCATAGCCACCGGAACGCCGCCGGGCGTGGGCAAGATGAAGCCGGGCGATAAGGTCGAGGTCGTGATAGAAGGCATCGGAAGGCTTGCCAATACCGTGGTGGGCCGCAGTTAACTTTCTTCTCTGGAAATCAGCGGATACCTGGAAAATAAGCGTTGGATTACGCGGCGTTCGGCCTATCTCCCAGGCCGCGTTAATACCTTGTGCTATGCCCGCGCAAGCGCGGTTTTTTGTGAAGCGACAAAGCGTTATATGGAAGGTCAACATCAAGGAGGTTATAGATGCCGGGGGATTACATACAGGGGCTTTTTGCCGGAAGGATAGGCGGTGACGGGTTCGGCAAAGGGACGAAGATATACAAGTTCGAGAAGATAAAGAGGGCGAAGGCCGAGGCGAAGAAGACCAACCCCGGCGTTGAGCTCTTTGACTTCGGGGTCGGCGAACCCGACGAGATGGCATTCCCCCCTGTGGTAGAGGTGCTCAAGCTCGAGGCTGCGAAACCGGAGAACAGAGGGTATTCCGACAACGGCATACTGGAGCTTAAAGAGGCGGCCGCCCGTTACCTTGAGAAGGTCTACGGCGTGACCGGCATAGACCCTGCCACCGAGGTCATGCATTCCATCGGGTCCAAGCCCGCCCTTGCCATGATACCGGAGGCGTTTATCAACCCGGGCGACGCGGCCTTGATGACGGTGCCGGGATACCCCATCATGGGCACGCATACCGAGTGGAACGGCGGGCGCGTGGTGAGGCTCCCCCTTACCGAGGAGAACGGCTTTCTGCCCGACCTCAAGGCGATAGACCATGCCGACCTGAAGGCGGCCAAGCTCCTCTATATAAACTATCCGAACAACCCGACTGGCGCGGCGGCAACCGAGGATTTTTTCCGTGAGGTCGTCGCCTTTGCCATGAAGAACAGGCTCGTCGTCGTGCACGACGCCGCGTATGCCGCGCTCTCGTTCGAGGCCAGGCCCTTGAGTTTCCTCTCCGTGCCCGGGGCAAAGGACGTGGGCATAGAGTTGCACTCCTTTTCAAAGGCCTTTAACATGACGGGCTGGAGGCTCGCCTTTGCCGTGGGCAACGCAAAGGTCATCAGCGCGTTCGGCCACGTAAAGGACAACTACGACTCGGGCCAGTTTATCGCCATACAGAAGGCCGGCGTATACGCCCTCGACCATGCGGAGATAACCGAGAAGATTTCGGGCAAGTACAAGCGCAGGTTGAAGCTCATGGTCGACGCCCTGACTGCCTGCGGCTTTACTGCGGTCATGCCCAAGGGGTCGTTCTATCTCTACGTGAAGGCGCCGAAGCGCGCAAAGGGCACTATTAAATTCGCGTCCGCCGAAGAGGTCTCCGAGTACCTCATAACAGAGGCGCAGATATCCACCGTGCCGTGGGATGACGCGGGTAGTTATCTCAGGTTCTCGGCCACCTTTGTTGCAAAGGACAAGGAAGACGAGTTCAGGATAATCGAGGAGATGAAAAAGAGGCTCCGCTCACTCGACCTGGAGTTCTGAGCAGGCGTGGTCATTGCGAATTAAGACCCCGGTCTTTTTGTAGCTCAGGGCTTTAGCCCTGACTAAACGGCGTTGGACGCGTAGTATCAGGCCTGAAGGCCTGAGCTACAGATATATGTTATTCCCGCATGTTTCCGGCGGGAATCCAGTCTTTTGGGCTCAATGGATTCCCGACTAAGACCTCGGCAATGACAAATAAAGTCTAATAGATTGGTAATGAAAAGGGAGTGTGAAGGACGAAAGACCGGGTATTTATCTCGATAGGCTCCAATCTGGGGGACAGGGCCGCCAACTGCCGCAAGGCCGTAGGCCTGCTTGGCCGCGACACCGGCCGGGTCAGCGTCGTGGCGATAAGCGGCTTCTATGAGACCGAGCCTTGGGGGCTGGATGCCCAGTCCGCGTTCCTGAACCTTGTGGTCGAGGTCGCAACCGTGCTTTCTCCGGCTGAGCTGCTTAGCCGTCTCAAAGAGACAGAAGAGATGCTCGGCAGGGTCGAGGCCGAACGCTGGGGCCCGAGGCTCATAGACCTGGATATCGTCTATTACGGCGCAAGGGTGATAATGGAGCAAGGGCTTACGATACCGCATCCCCACTGCCATGAGAGGGGCTTTGTGCTTGCGCCGCTGGCCGAGATAGCCCCTGATTTCGTAGACCCTCTCCGCAAGGCGACGGTCACCGAACTCCTTGCTTTGCTTGGCAAAGATGGTATTATCAGAAGGCTTGACGCTGAGGTGCCGTTGTGAGGGCGCTCCTTGTTATAGTCGTCATCTATATCATATGGCGCATCCTGAAGAGGGCTGTCTTCTTCAAATTCGTCCGTATCCGGCCGCCGTACCGGCGGGGACATGCCGGGTCCCGGGCGCGCACTGCGTCCGAGGGTGAAAGACTGGTGCTGGATGCGGTCTGCGGAAGTTACGTCCCGTTGAGTCTGGCCATACGCGTTGACAGGGACGGAACGACTGAGTACTTCTGCAGCCCCGAGTGCAGGGACAAGATGGTAGCTCAGGGCTTTAGCCCTGATTAGCGCTTCGGAATGCAGGGATAGGACGCATGAAGGACGGGCGCAGCCGTCATAACAATTCATTACGCGCAATATCCGCTCATCGCGGAATTCAAAAATAATCTTACATATTCAAAGGAGGGTCTCTATGGGTTGGGGAATGAAGAACCGCTTGTCGAGGATAATAAAGCCGGATACCGGCAGGACGGTGATGCTCGCCGTAGACCACGGGTACTTCCTCGGGCCGACGACCGGTCTGCAGGAGCCGGGCAAGACCATCGCCCCGCTGCTGCCTTACGCGGACACCCTCATGCTCACGCGCGGCGTGCTGCGCGCATGCGTCCCCCCTACCATAGACACTCCTGTAGTCTTGCGCGTTTCAGGCGGCACGTCCATACTCGGCAACCTCGCTGACGAGGGCACGACCGTGTCCATGCGCGACGCCCTTCGCATGAACGTGGCCGGCGTGGCCCTGTCCATATTCGTAGGCTCCGAGCTTGAGAGAAAGACCCTCCTTGCCCTCGCGGACCTTGTGAACGAGGCCGAGGAGTTCGGCGTGCCGGTATTGGCCGTCACCGCGGTGGGCAAGGAGATGGTAAGGGACGCGAGATACCTCGGGCTTGCGTGCAGGATAGCCGCGGAGCTTGGCGCGCATTACGTTAAGACCTACTACTGCGAGGACTTTGAGAAGGTCGTCAGGAACTGCCCGGTGCCCGTGGTCATAGCCGGAGGGAAGAAGCTCCCGGAGCACGAGGCGCTGCACCTTGCGGCCAACGCCGTAAAGAACGGGGCGGTCGGCGTGGACATGGGGCGGAACATTTTCCAGTCCGACCACCCGGTGGCCATGATACGCACCGTGCGCGAGATAGTCCACAAAGACCTTCCGGCGAAGAAGGCGATAGAGATGTACGAGACGCTGGCAAAGGAGAAAGAGACCGTATTCGCCTGATATATTCACGCGCGATAACGCCCCATCTGTGTCGTCAGGACTGCGGGCTTGAGTCCTCACATAACAAAATAGTATGCTCCGGCTCAATCCCTTGTCCTTCCTAACATCTGGGGACGTTCTCCCGCGTGATGAGAGTTCACGCGCGATAACGCCCCATCTGCGTCATTTATGTGCTGTCAGGAGTTTCCTCCTGACAGCGTGGAAAAGACAGTCAGACCTAAAGGTCTGAGCTATGCAATGTCCGTGCCTCTTGTAGCGCAGGGCTTTAGCCCTGCCGTTCATGCGCAGTCAGGAGGGAACTACTGACTGCACAACAATAACGGGTAACCTATGAAAGCAGCCGTCTATTATAATAATAAAGATATCCGCATCGAAGACGTTCCCATGCCTAAGATAGGCGGCGGAGAGCTTCTCGTAAAGATTGAGGCATCCGGCGTCTGCGGCAGCGACGTGATGGAGTGGTACAGGATAAAGAAGGCCCCTATAATCCTCGGCCACGAGATAGCCGGAACGGTCGTGGAGGCGGGCGCCGGGGTAAGGCGTTTTAAGGTTGGCGACAGGGTGACGGTCGCGCACCACGTGCCGTGCAACACCTGCAGGCACTGTCTCAAGGGCAATCATTCCGTCTGCGACATGCTGCGCTCTACCAACTTCGACCCGGGCGGTTTTACCGAGTTCGTGCGCGTGCCAGCTGTAAACGTCGAGCGCGGGGTATTTCTCCTGCCGGATAACGTCAGTTTCGAGGACGGCAGTTTCTCCGAGCCTCTCGGTTGCGTGGTGCGGGCCATGCGCGCCTGCCGCATGGAGCCGGGTAAGTCCATGCTCGTCATAGGCAGCGGCATGTCAGGGCTCCTCTTTATCAAACTCGGCCGCGCCCTTGGCGCGGGCCTTATCGCGGCCACTGACGTAAGTCCGTATCGCAAGCAGGCCGCTATTGCGGCCGGAGCCGACTTTGTATTCGACGCCAAGGACGACGTGCCAGCGCTCGTTCGCAAGGGCCTCGGGGGTGGGGCGGATATCGTCGTCCTTTCCGCATCCCGCGACAGCGCCATCGAGCAGGGGCTGAAAAGCGTGGAGCGGGCCGGGACCGTTATCTTCTTCGCGCCGAAGCAGCCCGGCGAGACGTACCCGCTGCCGCTCTTCGACCTGTGGCGCGACAACGTCACCATCGTCAATTCCTATGCCTCGCCCCCGTATGATACAATGGTCGCAATTGACCTTATAGCGTCCGGCAGGGTCGTCGTATCCGATCTTGTCACGCACAGGCTGCCGCTTGCCCAGGCAGGCACGGGTTTCAGGCTCGCGGCCGAGGCCGGAGAGTCAATGAAGGTCATCATCGAGCCGGGCCGTTGACGTATCCGGCGGCGCAGGCGCTCCCCCCTTTGAAAAAGGCGCTAAAGACACAACGTTAGCGCACAAGGCGCCAAATACACAACGTTAGCGCACAAGCGGGGGGGGCTGGGGGGATTTGATTGAAACGTATCGGCCTCATTGTAAAGAACGGCAGCCCGGAGGCGGTCGAGACAGCGGCATCGGTGGCGGCCTGGATTACCGGCCGCGGCGGCGAGGTCTATGCCTGTCAGGGCCTTGGATTGGAGTGTAAGGATATCGTAAAGGTTGTCTCCGGCGAGCTTTCCGATAATATAGACGTATTGCTCGTGCTCGGCGGCGACGGCACCATGCTTTCGGCCGCCAGACTCCTTGACGGCGCTCGCATACCCATACTCGGGGTCAACCTCGGCGGCCTCGGTTTCCTGACCGCCATACGCACGGCGGAGATGACCCCGCTCCTTGAGCGGGTGATGAAGGATGAATTCGTAACCGAGGAGCGGATGGCCCTCGACGTTACCGTCCGGCGGCCCGGCGGCGAGATTCTAAGGCACAGGGTGCTTAACGACGCGGTAATAAAAGGCGTGAGCGCCCGGCTCATCCGGCTTGAGACGCGCATCAATAAAGAGTATATAACCACGTACAGGGCCGACGGGCTGATCGTGGCGACCCCTACGGGCTCCACGGCGTATTCCCTTTCGGCCGCGGGCCCCATACTATACCCCACGATACATTCCATCATCGTCGCGCCCATCTGTCCGTTCAATCTTACCAACCGTCCCGTGGTCATCCCCGACTGGATGACGGTTGAAGTCGTTGTGCCCCAGGGGCAAAGCGGCGTACAGCTCATACTCGACGGTCAGGTTGATACAGTTCTCATGCCCGGGGACACCGTTGAGGTCAACAGGTCCGTTGCCGGCGTATGGCTCGTCAAGTACGAGGGCAAGGGCTATTTTGAGATACTGCGCGAGCGTCTTATGTGGGAACCGAAGCAGGAAAGGTGATAGTCCGGTATAATGGATAGATTATCGGTTGCAGGTGATATCTTTGTCAGCCGCCGGCACGGCGGCCCTGCATCCTGCCCATGACGGATAACCGGCGCAAGGAGTCCATGTATGTTAATCGAACTGAGGATAAAAGACTTCGCCATCATCGACGCGCTGGCCATCTCGTTCGGCCCGGGGCTTAACGTCTTCACAGGCGAGACCGGGGCCGGTAAATCCATCATTATAGACGCCCTTGCGCTTATCCTCGGCGACCGCGCGTCCAACGAGACGATAAGGTCCAACGCGGAAGAGGCCGTGGTCGAGGCCCTCTTCGACGTGACCGGCGATAAGGCCATCGGGGCCGTGGTCAGGGAGGCAGGCATACCGGAGTCCGACAGCCTCGTGGTCAGGCGCGTCATTCAAAAGGCCGGCAGGAACAAGATATACATAAATGGCAGCCTGGCCACGCTCGTGACCCTTATCGAGGTGGTAAGGCGGCTCGTCGACATCTACGGCCAGAGCGAGCACCAGTCGCTCACAAGGCCGGAAGAGCACATAGAGGTGCTCGATTCGTTCGCCGGTCTCGCAAAACAGCGCGCCGAGATGGCCGCGCTTTACAGGCGTTACAGCGCCGTCAAAAAGGAGCTTGACGGGCTCTTGCAGAACCCGAAGTCGAACGAGGAGCGCAGGTCGCTCCTGCAGTTCCAAGCCAGGGAAATAGCCGAGGCGGCGCTGCGCCCCGGGCAGGACGCGGAGCTCAAAAAAGAGTACGAGACGCTCAAGAACGCGGAGCGTATAAGGTCCTCGCTTTCCGATTCTGACAGGGCGCTTTATTCGGACGCCGGTTCCATCGTGGAGCGTCTGGGCGCGGTGGTAAAGTCGCTCAAGGAGGCGTCCCTGCTTGACGAGAAGATAGTCCAGACCGTCGAGACCGTCGAGACGAGCCTGGCGCAGCTCGAGGACGCGGGTTCTTTCCTGCGCGATTACTCGCAGGGCATAGAGGCCGACCCCGAGGCCCTCGACCACGTCGGCGGCAGGCTCGACCATATCATAAAATTAAAGAAGAAGTACGGCGCAACGACCATCGAAGATGTGCTGGCAAAGGAGAAGGTCATCGAGCAGGAGCTTGCCGGCCTGAGCGGCGTCGAGGAGAGGATAAAGGAGTTGGAGAAGGAGGCCGCCGCGTCCAGGGACAAGGCCATGGTCGTATCCAACGCCCTTACGGATGCGCGTAACCTTGCGGCGGTCGATCTCAAGGCGAAGATGGAGGCCGAACTGGCTACCCTCGGCATGAAGGGCACGGTATTCGAGGCGCGCGTGGAGACGGATAAGGCCCCGGACGGCGTCCACCGCTTTGGCGAGAAGGGTTCGGACAGGGTCAGCTTCTTTATTTCGCCGAACCCGGGCGAGGCGGTAAAGCCGCTCTCGCGCATCGCATCCGGCGGCGAGCTCTCGCGCATCATGCTCGCGATGAAGAGCGCGACCTTCGCCGCGAGGGTGCCTACGCTCGTCTTTGACGAGATAGACACGGGCGTGAGCGGGGCGATGGCCCAGGTGGTGGGGTTGAAGCTCAAGGAGGCGGCCGGCCGCAATCAGGTATTGTGTATCACGCACCTGCCCCAGATAGCCGCCTTTGCAGACAGGCACTTTGCCGTAAGAAAGCAGCAGACCAAAGACGCCAGGACCGTCACCACGGTCAGGGAACTCAAGGACAAGGACTCCATTGAGCAGATATCCGTGATGCTCGGGGGCATGTCGGTAACCGACGTCACGCGGGAGCATGCAAAGGAACTTGTCGAGGCCGCTCACGTCATGCTGCAAAAGAACGCCGGGGTGAAAAAGACCGGTAAATAATGGGTATCATGTTTGGAACTCTTATAAGGAACCTCTGATTAATTAAATCGAATTGTCATCTCGAGCGCAGCGGGAAATCTTGTCTTTAGGTAATTCAATAAGAACAAGATTGCACGTCGCTTGTGCGCTAACGTTGTGTTTTTGGCGCCTTGTGCGCTAACGTTGTGTCTTTAGCGCCTTGTGCGCTAACGTTGTGTCTTTAGCGCCAAAAGCGCTCCTCGCAATGACAACCACTGAATTAATCAGAGCTTCCATAAGATTCGGGGGCTGATTTGGTAAGAAAGGCTGTTGGGGCGGACGTTGCCGCCTTGACAACACTCATCGGGCGGTATGCGGCAAAGGGCATAATGCTGCCCAGGACGAACGCCGAGATATTCGAGAGGCTGCGCGACTTCTTCGTCTATACGGAAGACGACGTTATCCGCGGCGCATGCGCCCTGAACCTTTGCGAGGACAACCTGGCCGAGATAAGGTCCCTTGCCGTGGCAAGGGGGCACACCGGCAAAGGCATCGGCAGAAAACTGGTCGAGGCCTGTCTGGATGAAGCCCGCGCCATGGGAATAAAGAAGGTCTTTGCCCTTACGTATCAGACCGGGTTTTTCAAGAGGCTCGGTTTCAAGGCGGTGAATAAAGACGTCCTGCCGCAGAAGATCTGGCAAGACTGCATAAAGTGCGCGAAGTTTCCGAGTTGCGACGAGAACGCGGTGACGTTGGAGCTTGTCAACCTTGAGCCCGGGCTTGACTCCGGAGAGAAGAAGCCCCCGAAGGTAAAACGTGAAAAAAGACGCGCCGGAAAAAAACTCAGGCGATAGGGTGATAGAGGCGCTTGCGGCGCATCTGCGGGGCAGGGCCGGGTCCTATGAGATATTCTTCTCGTCGGACGCCGGTCTCGGCGTGGAGGCGAAAGACGGCTGCGTGGACGCGCTGAAGGTGCGCTCCGGCCGCGGCGTGGGCCTTCGCACCATTACGGGCAACAGGCTCGGCTTCGGTTTTTCAAGCGTCCTTACCGGCCCGGCGCTTCGCGAGCTTGCGGACAAGACCGTGGCCGGCAGCATCGAGGCGTCCGAGGACGGGTTTCTGGCCTTCCCGGCGCCAGGGGCCGTTCCCGCCCCAATCGAAGGTCTGCTCGACGATAAGGCCACCGGCGTATCGGAAGAGGATAAGATTGCCTCGGCCTTGGCCATAGAGGCCGCGGCCATGGCGTATGACCCGCGTATAAAGAGGGTCAGGAAGGCCTCCTACGGTGAAACGCTCAGCTCAAGGCGCGTGGTCAATTCAAACGGCGTCGATTCCAGGCACAGCGCCACGTATTTTTCAGGCAGCGTCACGGCCGTTGCCGAAGACGGCGAGTCGCAGATGGGCTGGGAGATGGCCGCCTCGCATCTGCGTTCCGGTATGGACTTCGCCGCTATCGGCGCGGGCGCAGCGAAGAACGCCGTCAGGATGCTCGGCGCAAGAAAGCCCGCCTCTATGAAGTGTCCGGCCATCATCGAAAACGTCGTTGTTACGGAACTGCTTGAGACGCTTGCAGGGTCGTTTCTGGCCGATAACGTCTCCAAGGGCAAGTCCATGCTCGCGGGAAAGCTCGGCGTAAAGGTCGCGTCAGGCGCCGTGAGCATCGTCGATAACGGCGTGATGCCCGGCGGCTGGGCCTCTTCGGCCTGCGACGGCGAGGGTGTGCCAAAGGGCGTAAACGTCCTGCTGGACAAGGGCGTGTGCGCCGGGTACCTATACGACACATACTGGGCCGCCCGCGCAGGGACGGCCTCTACCGGGTCGAGCGTCCGTTCGAGTTTCAAGGGCATGGCCGCGCTCGGTTTTTCGAACCTTTTTATGAAGGCGGGCGAAAAAGACCTCTCCGCGCTCCTGCAGGAGATGGGCACAGGGCTCTATATCACCGAGTTGCTTGGCGCGCATACGATGAATCCGGTCAACGGCGACTTCTCCGTCGGCGCGGCCGGCATCCGGGTGGAAGGCGGCGCCTTTGCCTATCCTGTAAGGGGGATGGCGGTATCCGGCAATCTCCTTGAGCTCTTCTCAAAGGTGGCGGCCTGTGCCTCTGACTTGCGTTTTCTCGGCTCGGTCGGCGCGCCGAGCATATTAATCGAAGAGATGGAGGCGAGCGGGTCGTGACGGACGCAAATGAGCTTCTGGCCAGGGAGGCCGAGGATATACTATCGCGCAACCCGTTTTTCAAGGGGTTGGAGCCGTTCTATTTGCGCGACTTCATCGCCAAGGCCGAAAAACGGTCTTATCCTCCCCGCACGCAGATAATCTCCGAGGGCGACCCGGGCGATTCCATATACTTTATCCTGTCCGGCAAGGCCGTGGTCACGCTCTACGGCGAGGAGGGCAGGGAAATCGTGGTCGCCGTGCTCAAGGAAGGCGATATCTTCGGAGAGATGTCCATAATAGACGATCTGCCGCGCTCGGCCAACGTAGAGTCGACGACCCCACTGGACTGCATGGTGCTTACGAAGACGGCCTTTCTCGAGTATCTTTCCCGGCATCATAAGGTATATATGAGGTTTTTCGCGTATCTCACGGCACGTCTGCGCGAGGCGACGCGCAAGATTGGCGGGCTTGCGCTCCTGGACGTCTGCGGCAGAATTGCCCATACGCTCATCGGCATGAGCAAGACGAGCGGCGCATTAAGAGAGAAGATAGTCTCCATAGAGAGGCCGACGCACGAGGAACTGGCCGCCATGATAGGCTCTTCGCGCGAGGTCGTAAGCCGAGCCTTGAAGAAGATGAGCGTCGAAGGTTACATAAAGATAGAAAAAAAGAGGATACTTCTTTATAGATAGCGTGTGACTTATGTCACCGAACGCCGCTTGCGGCCGTGGTATCACATAGTTGGTGAAGGGTTGGCAGCGTCGAAGGGGGTAAAGTTTTAAGCCTTAAGGCCGATAAAGATTATGTATGTGGTATTATTGACGGCGCACCGGTTGCGTCTTTCGGCAAGCGTCCAAAATGCTTGACATTTTACGCTTGCTGTGCTACAAACTACTAACCGTAGAAAAGGATTGCCGTAGTTTGCAGGCCCGGGTGAGGGTCGTAATTTTTATGGCAATACAGGTCGTTCCCGCAATATCAAGGTCTTAAAGACGTCTGTCAGCGGCCTTTGATACATATAAGCAGTCCTGATATAACGCTCATCCGGCCGTATAGGCATGCGCCAGGACGTACGCGTTTTGATTTCGACGGGCATGGTTCTTGCCTGATACATCATGCAATATAGGCTTTAGACCGCGAGGTTTGCAGTTACTTTTGAGCCGCATAATCCGTGCAACCGTTTTTGGGGATGCGTCTGCTCGGACGGCAATCGCAGTTTTTCGCAGGGCGCGCGTCTTTGGATGGCGGCATTGGAAAGGGGGTTGTAATTGAACAAGAAACCGGACAACCGTTTCGTCACGCTCTTTCTTCTGACGAATGACGGTTCAAAGTCAAGACAGTGGAAGGCCACCGTCAAGCAGCTCAAGACAGGCGGCGGCATAGCGCTGGCCTTTGCGCTGATACTGGCATTCGTGGTGGTGGACTATTCGAGGCTTAAATACAATACCTCGGAGCTCTATAGTCTCAGGAAGGAGAATACCGGACAGCGCATCGAGCTCCAGAGTTTCGCCGCGAAGATCCGCGAACTGGAGGGCAAGGTCGCAAGCCTCAGCGTATTTGACAGAAAGCTTCGCATAATAGCCAATATCGAGAGTACAAAGACCATTAACTCCGCAAAGGGAGATCAGATGGTCGGCGGCGTCGGCGGCGGCGTCTCTCCCGACGACGAAGGGTTTTTGTTGAGCACCAGGGCGAAGACCACGGAGCTTGTCTCGCGCATGCATGAAGACCTGAAGCAGCTCGAGACCAGCGCAAACAACCAGGAGCGCAGTTTCAGCGAGCTTGCCGGCGAACTCCAGAAGAAGTCGTCCTACCTTGCGTCCATGCCGTCGATATGGCCGGTGCGCGGCTGGGTGACGTCGGGCTTCGGCGATAGGACCTCTCCGTTCACCGGTTTTAACCAGATGCACAATGGTATCGACATAGCAAACCGCATCGGCACGCCGATACTCGCCACTGCCAACGGTATCGTCGTTCAGGCCGGCAGGGACGATGGTCTTGGCAAGATGGTGGCCGTCTCTCACGGTTACGGCATCAAGACGATATACGGCCACATGTCCGAGATATACGTCAGGGCCGGGCAGAGGGTCTCGCGCGGCGATAAGATAGGCGCCATGGGCAACACCGGACACTCTACGGGCTCGCACCTCCACTATCAGGTCTCTATAGACGGCGTGACCGTAAACCCGTCGAAGTACATATTGAACTGAACCTGGCGCGCCCGTTGGGTGCGGCCGCGCCTTGTGTCGTTAAAGCCGGTTTCCTTATGATTTAAAACCCCGCCTATGATATGGCGGGGTTTTTTTTATTCTTCATGTGCCGCAGACGGCCTCTTTTTTTATTGAAACTTACCTTCCAAAGTGGAATTATGTTAAAGGGTGTGGTAGCATATCAAATTGCATTTACGCGGGTTGTGTGCCGCGCTCAGGGTCTTTTGTCGGTGTGATATTGCGGCGCGTCGTCTATCCCGTACGCGTAATCAAACTAAAGGGTGAGAGATGTTTACGAGTATACTAAAGAAGGTCTTTGGCAGCAGAAACGAGCGCGAGATAAAGCGCATCATGCCCATCGTCGAGCGCATCACCTCGCATGAGCCTGAAATGCAGGCGCTTCGCGACGAGGATTTTCCCGGACTCACCCGGGGCTTTAAAGAGGCGCTTGCAGGGGGCAAGGATATAAATGACATCCTGCCGGAGGCGTTTGCGGCGGTGCGCGAGGTCGCATGGCGAAGGCTCCGCATGCGCCACTTCGACGTCCAGCTCATAGGCGGAATCGTCCTGCACGAGGGCAAGATTGCCGAGATGAGGACGGGCGAGGGCAAGACGCTCGTAGCGACACTGCCGGTCTATCTCAATGCGCTCACGGGCAAGGGCGTTCATCTTGTCACGGTCAACGATTATCTGGCGCGCAGGGACTCGCGCTGGATGAGCGCCGTCTACCATGCCCTCGGTCTCTCGGTTGGCGTCATACAGCACGAGTCGTCCTTCATCTACGACCCCCACTACGTGCCAGAGGACGAGGCCTACATACACCTGCGTCCGGTCTCGCGCAGGGAGGCGTATCATGCCGACATAACCTACGGCACCAACAACGAATACGGGTTTGACTATCTGCGCGACAACATGAAGTTTTCCATTGAAGAGTGCGTCCAGCGCGACCTTCACTACGCGATAGTCGACGAGGTGGACTCCATCCTCATCGACGAGGCGCGCACCCCGCTCATCATCTCAGGCCCTACGGAGGACTCCACCGACAAGTACTACGTTATCGACAGGATAATGCCGGGCCTTGAGAAGGAGACGCACTATACGGTCGACGAGAAGGCGCGCCAGGTGCTCCTTAACGACGAGGGCGTGGAAAAGGTCGAGGAGCTTTTGCAGGTGGGCAACCTCTATGACCCGGCGAACATAGAGACGCTGCACCACGTAAATCAGGCCTTGCGCGCCCACGTCCTCTATCATCTTGACGTCGATTACGTGGTCAAGGACGGCCAGGTCGTCATAGTGGACGAGTTTACCGGCAGGCTCATGGCCGGCAGGCGCTGGAGCGACGGGCTCCATCAGGCCGTCGAGGCGAAAGAGAAGGTCAAGATAGAAAACGAGAACCAGACGCTCGCCACCGTCACCTTCCAGAACTACTTCAGGATGTACGAGAAGCTTTCGGGCATGACCGGCACGGCCGATACCGAGGCCGCCGAGTTCAACTCCACGTACAACCTCGACGTCCTGGTCGTTCCGACGAACAAGCCCATGCGCAGGGCCGACCAGACCGACCTCGTCTACAAGACGAAGAAGGAGAAGTTCAACGCCGTGCTCGAGGATATTAAAGACCTGACGGCGAAGGGGCGACCGGTGCTCGTCGGCACCATATCCATCGATGACTCCGAGAAACTTGCCCACATACTCAGGAAGAACGGCGTGCGCCATCATGTCCTTAACGCGAAACAGCACGAGCGCGAGGCCGAGATAGTCGCGCAGGCCGGGCGTCTCGGCGCCGTGACCATCTCGACCAACATGGCTGGCAGAGGCACCGACATCCTGCTCGGCGGCAACCCGGAGTTCATCGCGGCGGAGGTGGCGGGCAAGGACGATTCGACCAAGGAGTATCAGGACGCGCTGCGCGACGCGCGCGAGGTCTGCGAGGACGAGAAACAGCAGGTGCTTGGGCTCGGCGGCCTGCACATCCTCGGCACCGAGCGCCACGAATCGAGGCGTATAGACAATCAGTTGCGCGGCCGCGCAGGCAGGCAGGGCGACCCCGGCTCTTCGCGCTTCTATCTCTCGCTCGACGACGACCTGATGAGGATATTCGGCAGCGACAGGATAGCCTCCATCATGGACAGGATAGGCATGGAAGAGGGCGTGCCCATCGAGCACGGCCTCGTCTCGAGGGCCATAGAGAACGCGCAGAAGAAGGTCGAGTCGCATAACTTCGACATAAGAAAGCACCTGCTTGAATACGACGACGTGATGAACCAGCAAAGGGAGGTCGTCTACGGATACAGGAAGCAGATACTCTCGCAGGAAGGCCTCCGGGACATGGTGAAGGAGTTCAGCGTCGAGGCCTCGGACGCGCTCGTCTCCTCGTACGTGCCGGACAAGACCCCTGTTGACGAGTGGGATATCAAGATACTCGGGGACGCCGCGTACAAGCAGTTCGGCGTCGGGCCGATTACCTCGGTGCCGCAGGGCGTGACCACAAAGGACGAGTTGGCCGACCGTATCGCGGACGAGGGCTGGAAGCTCTACAGCGATAAGATTGCGATGGTGGGCGACGCGGTCTTCAATCAGTTCGAGCGTATAATCATGCTGCACACGCTTGATGCGCTCTGGAAGGACCATCTCCTGACCATGGACCACCTCAAGGGCGGCATCGGTCTTCGCGGCTACGGGCAGAAGAACCCGCTTCAGGAGTACAAGAAAGAGGGGTTCGACCTCTTCTCCGATATGATTGGACGCTTCAAGAACGAGGTCGTCGAAAGGCTCTTCCGTGTGCAGTTGAGCAGGGACGAGGAGGCCGGCCAGGTCAGCGCCACCGCGCCTGCGCCCGCGCCCAGGCCCAGGAAGGTCGTCGAGAGCCGCGGCGAGCAGGCCGCCTCCGGTGGCGAAGAAGAGAAGGGGCATACGGTGGTGCGGCATGGTGACAAGATAGGCCGCAACGACCCGTGCCCGTGCGGAAGCGGCAAGAAGTACAAGAAGTGCTGCGGGGCTGAGAAGGGGGAGTAACTCCCCCCCCCCTTTTTGAAAAAGGCGCCAAAGACATAACGTTAGCGCACAAGGGGGCGGGGGGGATTTAAAAGCTCCCCCTCTTTTTAAAGAGGGGGTCGGGGGGAGTTAATGAGCAGGAGGATACCATGAAGACATTCGACTACACGGTCGTGATATGGAAAGAGAAAGAAGGCTATGTGTCCAAGTGCACAGAGCTTGGGGTGGCCAGTTGCGGAGAGACCATAGCCGAGGCATCTGAAAACCTCAAAGAAGCAGTCGCGCTTTATCTTGAGAACGCGGAGGCGTTAGGGTTGCTTGAGGACGTGGAGAATAACGCGCATGTCTGGCAATAATGCGAGGTGATACAATGTTAAAAACAGAGGCGAGGGCAGAGGTCTTCTGGACGGCGTTCAAGTCTTTGCCGAAAAAGGAGAGAGAGGCGGTAGTTGAGCGGCTTCTGAAGGACAGGGAATTTGTAGAGGATTTGATAGATACCGTTGTCTTCGAGGAAAGGGCCAAAGAGCCGTCGCGCAGTCTGGACGAGTATCTTGCGGGACGAAGGGCAAAAAAGGGCTGTTGATGGCTTATACCGTCAATATAAAGAGGTCTGCTGAAAAGGAACTCTCGCGCCTGTCGGAAGTAATGCACGACAGGGTCATAAAATCCCTGCTGTCCTTAAAGCACAATCCGGTTCCCTCAGGTGCCAGAAAACTGCATGGACGCGATGGGTATAGGTTGAGAGTCGGCGATTATCGGATACTTTATCAAGTCTATGATTTGGAACGGCGGATAGAAGTGGTCTCTATCGCTCATCGCAAGGATGTTTATCGTTTGTAAGAGGCGGAATGCGATCCCTTAAAATGAAGATGACAAGCCTTGTAGTGTGACAAGGCAAGATTTACCAATGTATATTGAAGGCACTATCTATTAAGTTAATTTATATCCGATAAGGAGAACACCTGTGCCTACGAAATGCCATCATATAGCTTTAGATGCCGCAGACTTTAAGACTGCTGTTGACGCACTTACCCCACGCCAGGCTATTGCATTTTCATTGATATCACTGATTCCACAAAAATGAAGGAGAAAGGATTGGGCTACTGGATTGCCCTGATACATAATTGTTTTGCCAATTGCGAATCATTTCTTTATTCATTTAGCCCTATCAAAAGCATCGGAGACGAATTGATGTTTTTTATTGAGGAGTCCGACCTCTTGGATTCCAGTTTTACTCCATTGCAGATTTATGATGCATTGTGGCAAATTGCTACGGATAAGACTTCAATCTTTCCTGAAGTCAAGATTGGAGCTACATATTGTAAGAATGTTTATCCCATTACCTTTATCAAAAACAACCGCGACTACTATGGGCTAGGCATTGATTTGGCGGCTCGTCTGAAAGCGTTGGCTAAGCCGAAACAAGTTATCGTTGATTCCATGTTCTATGATAAAATCATGTCGGATTACAATGGAATTGGCAATAAAAATGATTTTCTAAGTGTGAGGAATATGACTGGGCCTGAGAAGCAACCTATCAAAGGGATCGCACAGGATGTCACCTTCTACAGATGTTCTTAAATGTAGCGGGGGGCTAGCTTGCCCATTCTTACATGAGACGTCAACCGGCATTTTGGTGGCGCAGCCCACCCTACTAAATTACATTTGGAAGTGATGAGCTTATGCCAACAACCGAACAATTCAACCTTCACTGCCCCGGGTTCAAGGCCGCGGGCATATCATGCGGGATTAAGAAGACGGGCAGGCCCGACCTTGCGTTGATATTGAGCGACGTGCCCGCGGTTGTAGCGGGCGTATTTACGACCAACAAGGTCAAGGCCGCGCCTGTCATCGTAGACATGGCCAGGGTAAAGAAAGGCAAGGCCATGGGCGTCATAGTCAACAGCGGCAACGCCAACGCCTGCACGGGTAAAGACGGCATGAAGGCCGCGTTAAAGATGACCGGAGCGGTGGAGTCCGCGCTCGGGTTTGCCGAGGGCGAGATACTCGTCGCATCGACCGGGGTAATCGGCGTGCCCCTGCCGGTCGAGAAGGCCGAGGCAGGCGTCGGCCCGCTCGTTGGGGCGCTCAGCTACGGCGGTTTTAACGACGCGCTCGGCGCAATCATGACGACGGATGCGTTTCCCAAGGCCGCGCTTGCCAGCGGTCGCATAGGTGGTAAGACGATTACGATAACAGGGCTTGCCAAGGGCGCGGGCATGATATGCCCGAACATGGCCACCATGCTCGCCTTCTTCACAACTGACGCGGTTATCGGCAAGGCTGCGCTCAGCCGTGCGCTCAAAGACGTCGTTGACAGGACGTTTAACAGCATCATCGTGGACAACGACACGTCCACCAACGACACCGTCCTTATATTCGCCAACGGCGTAAGCAGCGGGGCCGAGATAAAGGCAGGCACGCCCGGGTACAGGGCGTTCTGCAAACTCCTCTTTCAGGCGGCCTCAAGGCTGGCTCATCTTATAGTCAAGGACGGGGAAGGGGCTACGCGCTTTATCGAGATTGCCGTTCGCGGGGCAATGAGCGCGCCTCAGGCGCGCATGGCCGCAAGGACAATAGCCGAGTCATACCTCGTTAAGACGGCCTTTTTCGGCGGCGACCCCAATTGGGGCAGGATTATGGCGGCGCTCGGCAGGGCCGGTATAAAGATGAACGAAGAGAAGGTCAATATAATTTTCAACGGCGTGCCCGTGGTGCGCCGCGGTCTTGATACCGGCAAAGAGGTTGAGGCCGCTCACGCGATAAAGGTCAAGGACGTGGCCGTTGGCATCGAACTCGGCATGGGCAAGGCAGATGCAACGGTCTGGACCTCCGACCTCTCGCACGAATACGTCAGAATCAATTCGGCGTACAGGACGTAGGGGACGGGGGTTTCTTCCCCCTTGGAAAAGGGGGCGGGGCACCCGCGCCAAGTGGCGTGGGTCGCGGGGATTTTCAGATGGGTTTTTTACAAAATTTCTTTATGGGTGTGGATTCCTGAAGTGACAATGCGCATCAAAGGAGTCTTTCCAATGATAACTGCGAAGCAGATTCTTTTGGTGGAGATTGTGTTTTCAATCTTATTTGTCCTTTCCGGCAACTTGTTTGCTGCTGAAAAAATATTCATCAAGGAGTATACCTATCAGGCAAGCGAGATAGACAGCAAGGTAACTTCCCGCGCACAGGCGCTTGAGCAGGCAAAGAGGCTCGTGCTTGAAGAACTTGGCACCTATCTTATAAGCAAGACCGAGGTCAAGGATTTTGCGATAACGAGCGACAAGGTTACCGTGCTTACGGCCGGCGTAGTCCAGACCGAGATAATCGATGAAAAATGGGACGGCGAAAGATATCAACTGAAGGCGCGTATAAAGGCAGACCCGGACGAGGTGGCAAAGGCGATTGACAAACTTCGTAAGGACGATAAGAAAACTGAAGAACTGACTGATGCGAAGAAACGCGCCGATGACGCGCTCAAAGAGATTGAAAAACTCAAGGCCGAGCTGGATACCGTAAAAAACGACAAGTCAAAACAGCTTGCTTATGTGAACAAGGTCAATGACTTGAGCGCAACGGAGTGGTTTGAGAAGGGTTATGCATTTGGAAGTTCCAATGATTGGGACGGCGCGATAGCCGCTTATTCAAAGGCAATCGAGCTTGACCCTTATTATGCCAGCGCTTACAGTAGACGCGGGTGGGCGTATGGGATGAAACGCCAATACGACAGGGCTATTGAGGATTACAACAAGGTAATATCGCTGGAGCCGGGTAACGCTGGAGTCTACTGGTTGCGCGGGAGTGCGTATTATAATAAAGGTCAAGAAAGTTGGGGCATAGCTGACTATAAAAAAGCCTGCGAGCTTAACAGGAATCTTCTCTTCTGTGAGGAATATCTAAGATAGACGTCGTAATAGACGCGCCGGTACATTACGAAAGGGTATATGAGAGCGTCAATCGCATCACCCTCAAGGCGTCATTACTCCGGTAATATCAATTGACGGAGCATTGTGGTTTTGATTATTACCCGAGTAAAAATATGATAATGACAAAAATGAATTAATCAGAAATTTTCTTAATACTCCCAAAACGCTCTTAAGGAGCCTTTTCCATGAAGTTATTCAATCGTCTTTTATCCATCATCACCCCATCCAAGGCGCCTGAACAGGCGCCGCTTGACGAGGCTGCACAGCAGGCCGCAAACCATTTCTCAGCCGGGGTCGAGTTGCATCTGTCGGGCGACCTTGACGGGGCGCTTGCGGCGTATGAAAAGGCCGTCTCCTTCAAACCGAACTTTTCCGAGGCCTGGTACAACAGCGGGAATGCCTGGGCTGACAAGGGTGAATACGACAAGGCCATCGAGGCCTACACAAAGACCATCTCCATCAAAGCGAATTATGCGGAGGCTTTCAGCAACCGCGGGGCCGCCTATAACCGCAAGGGCCAGTTCGACAGGGCGCTGGAAGACTTCAACAAGGCCATAATCCTCGCCCCGGGTATGGCCGAGGCCTACGTAAACCGCGGCAACGCGTATGACGACAACGACCGGTTCGATAAGGCGATAGCGGATTTTGACAAGGCCATAGAGATAGAGCCTGATTACGCCGATGCTTACAACAACCGCGGAAACGTACACGCGAGGAAGGGCGGGTATGAGCGGGCCATCGTCGATTACAGCAAGGCCATCAAGCTCAATCCTGACAATGCCGACGCTTATAACAATCGCGGCATCGCGTATTACAGGTTGAACAAGATAAAAGAGATGTGCGCCGATTTCAAGCGCGCCTGCGAGCTTGGCGTTTGCGACAGCCTGAATTGGGCAAAAGAGCAGGGGTATTGCGATTGAGAGGGCGGATAAATCGTCCGGTGAATGGTTTGGCAGGTTGTTGAAAAAGTCCCAATACGTCATCCCCGAGGTCTTTGTCCCGGACTAATACATTCGGGGACGAATCCGGTTTTTGTAAGATCAGCAACTTATGGATTCCCGCTGCTGCCGGCCCTCGTGAAGATGGGGGCGGGAATGATTACATGGAGCGGCAACGCAGTGTTTTTCAACAGTCAGGGTTTATCCGGCGCAAGTCCGGCTGACTGAGAAGATGAAGGGGGGGGGCTTTAATGTCCATCTATGCAAAAGAGGCCGACAGGTGGCTGCGCCAGGCCGAGTATGACCTGAAGGTCTCGCAGTGGTGCCAGCAAGGCGGTTTCCACGCGCCCGCGTGCTTCTGGGCGCAGCAGTCGGCGGCAAAGTCTCTTCGGGCATTCCTCTTCATCAACGGCGAGGACGCGCACGAGACCCGCTCGGTAGTTGAATTGCTTGAGCGCGCCCTGACCTATGATGAGGGTTTCAAGCCTCATGTCGGCGGCGCCGGGTCGCTGGATATCTATTACAAGACCTCGCGGTTCCCCGACGCCATCCCGGGCGGCATACCGGCGGAGGTCATAGCGGTCAAGGACTCGCAGGAGGCCATACGCCAGGCCGCCGATATCATAGCGGTCGTCGAGAAAAAGAGGAAGGGTTATCTGCCGGACGAATTCTGAGCCGGGCGGCTAAGCGCCAGGTGCGCCTGAAAAAGCGGAGAGACGTTGCCCGTCAGGGTCGTGGTGAATCCATTACCACCATAGGCCTTTCTTCTCACTTTATGTCCGATAGACAGGGCTTGTTGGTTGGCGCCTCCGGCGCGCCGCATCCCGTATCCCACTACTATGCCCTTACTGTACGATAACATCATCCTCATCATCCCGTTCCTATTCGGGGCCGTGGTCGGCAGCTTTCTCAACGTCTGCATCTACCGCATCCCTGCCGGTCTTTCGGTGGTTTCTCCCGCGTCAAGGTGCTCGTCATGCGGCGCCGGGGTCGCGTTCTATGACAATATCCCGATATTGAGCTATATTATACTCAGGGGAAGATGCCGCGCGTGCAGGGCGCCGTTCTCGGTCCAATACCCGTTCGTGGAGGCGTTGACCGGCGGGTTTGCCGCGCTCATCTTCCATCTCTACGGGCCGAGCCCGGAATTTTTCGTCTACTTCGTCTTTACCGCGGCGTTAATCGTCATCACGTTCATCGACCTTGAGCACCGGATAATCCCGGACGTCATAAGCCTGCCAGGCATACCCATAGGCTTTGCCGCCTCGTTCTTTATCGCTTCGCCGGGGTGGATGAATTCGGCCATAGGCGCCGTGCTTGGCGGCGGCTTTCTCCTTATCGTTTCAGTCGGCTACTATCTGCTTGCAAAGCGTTCCGGTATGGGCGGCGGGGACATCAAGCTCCTTGCCATGATAGGCGCCTTTCTCGGGTGGAAGGGGGTCGTCGTAACCGTGTTGCTCAGTTCTTTCGTCGGCGCGGTCATAGGCGGGGC
The DNA here is from genome assembly GCA_016234855.1 of Deltaproteobacteria bacterium. Classification (GTDB taxonomy): domain Bacteria; phylum Desulfobacterota; class GWC2-55-46; order GWC2-55-46; family GWC2-55-46; genus JACRNO01. Next base: position 29,149 of record JACRNO010000040.1, read on the forward strand.
GTTAATGGTCATCGCTGGCAAGAAGAGCAGATACGCCATACCGTTCGGGCCGTTTCTGGCCTTTGGCGCGCTGGTATATCTTTTTATCGGGGATATCCTTATCGAGTGGTACCTGCGTTTCGCCTTTGGCGGTTAGCAGGTTGCTGAAAAACTCGAAATTTGGACAGCCTGCTCTCTGGCCGCTCGCCAAAGGCGAGCAATATAAAAGAACAACTTCATTGCCAGCAGACGTAGTCTGCAATCTTCCCATTGCAATAATAAAGACGCAATGGGAACCCAGCCATAGACTCACGCTTCTCGCGTGGGTGCCCCGAGGCGTCGAGGAGCGACGAATGAGGTAAATCCCCGACCCACGCCGTTGGCGTGGGTACCCCGCCCCCTTTACAAAGGGGGAAGCTGCGCCGCGGTGAGGAGCGGTTGCGAGGCGCAGCCGAAGCAAACCCGGAGTTTTTGTTGCGCAACCGGATTCCTCGCTTTGCTCGGAACAGGCTCCGACAACGAAGCAGATGGGCGTTTTTCAGCAGTCTGTTAGGCGGACCTGTGTATAAAGTCACGGTCTTACCCAGCCGCGTGCGCGTATATTGGTATGGGAGAAGGGATAGATGCCAAAGGCGCAGCTCGGGATACGCTCTCAACTCATAGCCGGTATCGTTATAGCCACCCTTGCCGGCATGGGCCTTGTCGGACTTTTCAGCATAATCGCCGTCGAGAGGATATCATTATACTGGAAGGTAACCGAGGCGCAAAGGATTGTGGAGATGGTGCGCGTCTTTCAGCGCTCCTCCGGCCCCTTCGCCGAACAGGACGCCTTCAAGCACGCCGCGGCCGCGCTCAAGGCGGCGGGCGTCGAGGCCTATGAGTTCACCGGCCGCGACAACAGGGTTCTCGAAAGTGGCGGCGTCCTTCCGGATGAAGAGGGCACGGACGTCTCATACTCGGCGGATATGCGGGTCAGGAGCATCGGCGCCGGCCCTTTCAAGGGGCTTGGGACCATGCTCTATATTACCGCGCCGTTTCATGATAACGCGGGACTGGTGAGCGGCCGTCTCGCCTTTACCGTCTCAATGAGCGAGGTAAGGAGGCAGACGGCGGAGGTAAGGCGGCTGCTCTTCTTTTTTGCGCTCTTCGATTCATCCATAGTTATAGGCCTCGGCGTCTATTTTCTCTCCCGCTCCATCACGTCTCCGATACGCGCGCTTACGGCCGCGGCCACAAGGATATCCGGCGGCAGTCTCGGCGAGCGGGTCAAGGTGGAGGCCGATAACGAGATAGGGAGCCTTGCCAGGTCGTTCAACGTCATGGCTGACAAGCTCGAGGCGGAGATAAAGGCGCTTGAGCGCCTGAATACCGAGCTTGTCTCAACTCAGGAGGAGCTTCTCAGGACCTCTACACTTGCCGCCATAGGCAACCTCGCCGCGGGCATAGCGCACGAGGTGGGCAACCCGTTGGGCGCGTTATCCGGGTACCTGGATATCCTCCGGCGCGGCGCAACGGACGAGGCCGAGGAGAGGGAGGTCGTAAGCCGGGCGATTTCCGAGCTCGGAAGGATAGACGCCATCGTCAGGGATTTTCTCGACGTATCGAGGCCGCCGAAGGCCTCGGATACGCCGGTCGAGATAAACAGCGTCGTCACGGAGGCGGTCTCGACGGCGCGGGCGCACCCGGCCTTTACCGGCGTCAAGGTCGAGATGCGTTTGACCGAGGGCTTGCCGTTCCTGATGATGGACGACGGCAAGCTCCGCCAGGTCTTTATAAATCTCCTGATTAACGCCGCCGAGTCGATGCGAACGGTCTCCGGCGCAAAGACCGTCGTCGTTGCCACCGCGCTTTTAAAGAGGCAGTGCGACGCATCGGGCCGGATGACGGCGCTGCGCCGTAAAGACGACCGTTTCCTCGGAAAGGGCGGCGAGCGGGTGAGGGAATTTATCGCGGTGAGCTTTGCCGATACCGGCTCCGGCATAAGCGAGGCTGATGCGGCCCGGGTCTTCGAGCCTTTTTTCACGACCAAGGGCGCGCTCGGCACCGGGCTGGGGCTTTTTGTCTCCCACTCGATAATAAAGGCCTACGGCGGAGATATAGCCGTCTCGTCCGGGCCCGGCGCCGGAGCGACGTTCACGGTGATGCTGCCGTCATTGGCACAGGATGAGCAATGAAGATAATCATAATCGACGATGAAGATTCCATGCGGCACATGCTCTCCGTAATCCTCAAGAGGGAGGGCTACGACGTAGCCGCTTGCGCCGACGCCCGCGCCGCGCTGCCGCTCGTCGAGTCAGGCGAGTATGACTTCGTCCTGTGCGATATAAAGATGCCCGGCATGAGCGGACTGGATTTTCTCAAGGCGCTCGGCGCAAAGGGCGTCAACCAGACCGTCATCATGATGAGCGCCTACGGCACCGTGGATACCGCCCTTGAATGCATGAAGCACGGGGCTTACGACTACATCTCCAAGCCGTTCAAGGCCGACGAGATAATACTTACCGTAAAGAAGGCCGAAGAGAGGGAAAGGCTCAAGCGCGAGAACCTCAGGCTCAAGGGCGAGACGCTCAGGGACTATGATTTCAAGAATATCATCACCAAAGACCCTGCCATGTTCGAGATACTCGCCCTTGTCAGGAAGGTGGCGGACTATTCCACGCCCGTGATGATAGGGGGCGAGAGCGGCACGGGCAAGGAGCTTGTTGCAAGGGCCATACATTACGGCGGGGTCAGGGCGGGCGAGTCTTTTGTCGCGGTCAACTGCGGGGCCATCCCTCCGAACCTGCTCGAGAGCGAGCTCTTCGGCCACGTAAAGGGGGCCTTTACTGACGCCCACAGGACAAAGACGGGGCTATTTCAGGAGGCGGACCGCGGCACGCTCTTCCTTGACGAGATAGGCGAACTGCCCATGGACCTGCAGGTCAAGCTCCTTCGCACGCTTCAGGAGGGGGAGATAAGGCGCGTAGGCGACGTTAAATCGATAAAGATAGACACGCGGGTCGTGGCCGCGAGCGTAAGAGACATCAAGGCTGACATAAGGGCCGGCCGTTTCAGGGAAGACCTCTACTACAGGCTCAACGTCATAGAGATAAAGCTGCCGCCGCTTCGCGAGCGCGTCGAAGATATACCGGGCCTCGTTGCCCACTTTATCGATAAATACGCGAAAAAGTTCGGCAAGCGCGTAAAGGCCGTCTCCCCGGAGGTCGTGGCGGAACTCAAGGGTTACCAGTGGCCGGGAAATATTCGCGAGCTTGAAAACGTCATCGAGCGGGCCATGATACTCGAGGAAGGCGACGTCATCGGCAAGGCCGCGCTCCCCATGCGCGAGGCGGCCTTTGACCTGGGCCTGTGCATACCGTTCACCGATTCCCTTTCCATAAAGCGGGCCCAGGAGGTGATTGAAAGGGAACTCATAGTCCGCGCCCTTGAAAAGACCGGCAATAACAAGACAAAGGCCGCGGAACTCCTTGATATCAGCATGACGGCTCTCCTTTATAAGATAAAAAATTATGAACTATAAAAAAAGTGATAGGTTTTGGGGCCTCTTGCAAAAATAAATATCTGCAATATCAATGGGTTGACTTCTGGCATGTGCCTTGCAACTACATAGAAGCAGGATTATAGTATATACTTAGGAAGCTCTGATTAATTAAATCGAATTGTCATTTCGAGCGTAGCGAGAAATCTTGTCCCTAAGGCAAATCAGCAAGTTACAAGATTCCTCGTCGCAAAAGCGCTCCGTCGGAATGACAAAAAGCGAATTAATCAGAGGTTCCCTTACTGATGCAGAGACAGCGGCGTGACTGTCAGATTTAACAATAAGAAGGCATGGCAGGGGTTATGGCGAGAAAAGGCAAGGGTTCAGATAAAGGTTTTAGTTTAATAGAGATGTTGGTGACTATTGCCCTCATAGCTATTATGGCCGGTATAGCCTTTCCGGCGATTATAAGTCAGATGGCCCATATACGGCTTACAAGGACAACGAGGGATATTGCCGTCGCCATGCAGGCGGCAAGGCTCAAGGCCATAGCCCGTAACGTCAAGTTCAAGGTCTTTATCCAGCAGGGCGCGCCGGATAACTACAGGTTGATGTATTGCGACACGGCCGTGGGGGCGTGCGCTAACGCGACCCTCGGGGCGGGAGGCGGATGGACGAATGACCCATCCGAGTACGGCGGGGGCAAGGATGTGCCGGGCGGCATAAACATCACCGCGCCCGCGGCAAGCAGTCAGACGATATTCTTCCCGGCCGGCACGGCGACGAACGAGGCTGACACAACGGCAGATCAAGCGATATGTATACAAAACACCGGTAATATGGCGGATGCGATGGTGGTGGGTATAAGGGGCGCAACAGGCAGGGTCTCGGTAACTTCGGGGTGTTAACCCCTTGTCCGCGTAGTTTTGTTTTTTAAGGAAGCTCTGATTTATTCTTTTTTCTGTCATTTTGAGTCGCGGAGTTTATCCTGAGCGAAAACCAAGATTCTTCGCTACGCTCAGAATGACATAGCGAAGGGCTCAGAATGACAACTCCAGTGGAATTAATCAGAGCTTCCTTAATCGGATGGCGGCAAGCGGGATTGAGAAATGTTTGCGGGGTATATCATGTATGATATTAACGGAGATGTTAGGAAAATGGGATGCGGCCCTTCCAACGGGTATCCGTTGCTGCAAAGGACAGGAGCAAGTCCAGCGCATAATGAAAGATGCGGTGGTTTCACCCTCATAGAGATACTGGTTGCGATGACCATCCTCTCCATAGGCCTTCTTGGCATTGCGGCCCTTACGGGCACGGCCTATAAGAGCGCAAGTTACGCGCGGGCGCTGACGCAGGCCACAAACGTTGCTCAGAACAGGGTAGAGGCGCTCCTCGGCATCCCTTACGCCAATCTCGAAGCCAGCCTCGCCGAACGCCCTGACCTTGCGAGGGCGTGCGCCGGGCCTGCAGGCGGCGCAGCCAGACCGGTCTATGACTGCATTCCAACCAGTCAACTCACCATAGGCGTGGCCCCGGATACGAAGACGTATACCTGGTCTTATACGGTGACCCTTATAGACCTTAACGCCGACGGCACGGCCAACGCCACGGACGGGCTCAAGAGGATTGACGTAACCGTGAACTGGGCTGACCCGCTTTCAAATAGCACGAATACGGTGGTCGTGACCACTATGCGCGCCCGCGAGTAACGTACGGTCAGGACGCCCGGTTGGTAAAGACAGGCTTTACCGGATACGGTAAAAAACATGACACGGGGTCTGTGACACCGTTATGGACGCAAGGCCGGGGATAATGATTGATTGGGTTGCGGCAGGTATTTAGCGGCCCCTAACAGAAGAAGGCGAGGGAGAATATGAATACCATCATTTCGCACATGAAGACGTTGGGCCTCGGAAATCGGGGTCCGCGGCCGGGCTCTTTGAGGGCAGGCGGCCAGCGGGGGTTTACCCTTATTGAGTTGCTTATGGCGATAGTTATATCGACCATAGTCGCCGGGGCCATCTATTCGATGTATATTACCTTTTTCAAGCAGCAGCAGCGTCAGGACCTTACGCTTGAGGCCGAGCAGAATGCCCGCGCCGGGCTTGAGATGATGGAGCGCGAGCTTCTTAACGCCGGTTATCTTGCCGCTACGGTTGATGCCATCACTCAGGCCAGTGCGACCACCATACAGTTCAGGTATAAAGACCCGTCGGACGCCTCGACGACCGCGACCTTTAACGAACTGTTGGATGTAACGTATACGTATAACGCCGGGACTTCAATGGTCACGCGCAAGCTCGATGATCTTACCGATGCCAGCCATTCGTCGGGTACCGTTGAGCTTATCCCCGACGTAAAGAACTTCAATATCACCTATTATGACGCCAACGGCGCCGCTTTTGTGCCGACTGACCAGGCGTCGAGGAACACCATCAGGTACGTTGATATCAGCGTGGTCACGCAGACGAGCAAGGTGCCGGAGGGTATGACAAGCAAGGCCACCTTCGCCCTTACTATCCATCTGAAGCTGCGTAACATCGATATCGCCCAGTCCGCGGCCGATAGCACACCCCCGGACGTCCCCACGGGCGTTGAGGTGCGCGACACCGGCAGATGCGGAAGGCTCCAGGTCAAATGGACGCTCTCGACGGCGGGCGACGTGGCCGGATACAGGATAGGCTACGGGTTCGCGCCCGGCGATTTTATCGGCGTCATCAATATACCAAAGGGCGCGCTGAGCGACGGTTCCACGTATTCGTGCACCGCGGAAGGCGGGCCTTGCACCATCTCTCCTACGGTCTCTCCGCTTCAATTCACGCCTTCCGACGGATCTGGGGTCACCACATATTATATCGCCGTCAGGGCGTATGATAACGGGCTGAATTTCAGCGCATTTTCGCCGGAGGTCTCTGGCGCCGCTGGCACGGAGACCCTTGCCGGCAGTAACTATACCTTCGGCAGCGGGTCGAACGACTCTACTATCAATCCTAAAAAGCCTGCCATCCCGGGTGGGTTCAGTTTAACAGGGGCGGACGGAGACGTTGACGGCAAGGTCAGGCTTACATGGAGCGCATACGATACCGCGACGTATCCGGACGTGACCGGTTTCAGGCTCTACAGGAAGCCCTACGACGCGGCAACGCCGTTTACCTATCCCATAGACCCGTCGTATCAGATAGGCACGGCTACCGTTGCCAGCACCGTGTATGACGACAGCGGCCTCCTGGGCTGCGTGACGTATCAATATGCCATCGCGCCGGTCAACTGCGATACGACGCTCATTACTAACGACCCCGGCGACGCGCCAGGTGCGACGCAGGAGACGACCCCATATTACGAGGCATACAACTATAGCGAGTCATATGGCGACGGTTCGGGCGCTCTGGTTGATTCTCCCGCCGGCTCTGATACCGCCCCTCCGGATTCAACCGTCCCTTCCGATCCTGCGCCGTTCAGCGTGAGGGCGGGCTACAAGAGGGTAGCGGTCTCGTTTACTCAACCTGCCGACCCCGGCATAGACAGGACGTGCATATATATCGTTCCGGGGGCCACGCCTCCTGCCGTAGACCCCGACCCCTTGCTGAGAGACGCGGTCTATTGCAGTCAGTTGCAGGGTGTGCCGGGCGGCAACAGGCTGCCGGAGTATAACGGCGTTTTCCCGACCTCGACCGTTGCGCAGGGCCAGTCGCTATCCCTCTGGAACAACTCCGCTTCAGGGGCGGCTACGGGCACCCCAAGCCTTGCAGAGAGCGGCACGTATTCGTATACGGCCGTATCCTATGACCTGTGCGGCAACAGGTCTACCGCGGCGACCTCGAGCGCGACCACGACGCTTTGCGGCGAAGACCCCGGCCCTCCGGACGGCGTTGCGACAAAACCTCCGGCGGCCACCGGTCTCACGGTCTCCGGCTGCGGCGGCTCGCCCGACGCCATGGAACTGACGTGGACGCAGGTATCGAGTAACCTGTCGGCTCCGTCGTCATACAACAACCCGTACGACCTCGCCGGTTACAGGCTCTTCAAGAGCACAATGGCCGACTTCAGCGACGCCCCTAACCTGCTTAATCCGGTCGCGCCATTTTGGGCGCCTCCGTACAGCGATACGACCGTATCCGACGGCGGCGTATATTACTACCGCGTATATTCGAGTGACTGTCCCTTTGAGAAGGGCGACGATACCGGAGGCTCCGCGCCCACGGCCTCGCAGATGATGAGCATGCTCAGTTCCATTCAGGCTGGGCCGGTATATCCGGCCAGGCTCAACCGCGAGATGAAGTATCCGGTTGCATTGACGGACCATCGCGAGGTGCTGACCGGCGTGAACATCGACGCGCTTGGCAACAGCGCGCCTGCGGCGAATTACAAGCACGACAGCGTCACCATGTTCCTCCAGAACAACGGCAGTTCGCTCTCGTCCATGACGATAACCGGCATGAGCCTTAGCTGGGTGGGCAGCGGCGTGTATCTGCGCGAGGTCTGGATAGGAGGCGGTTCGTCGGGTATAGGGCTTACCAAGGTTGCTTCTCTTGCCGTTGGCGCTACGACCTCCGTTACCGGCAACGACCCGTATACGGCCGCGGTTAACAATGTTTCATTCAGCAGCAAACAGATACCCGGCGGGGGCGTATCGAGGAATACCCCCGTGAAGTTCGTCTTTACGGACAGCTCGGGTAACCCGGTTGACATGAGGAACGACAAGCTGCTTCTTACGTTCAACGTCACCAATGACTCCACCGGCACGACGACCTGCACGAGCTATCTTACCGTATCTGGCAGTTCAACGGGCATAGTGTCGCCTCAAGGCCCGACGGTCGCCAGCACGGTACAGAGCCAGCCGACGTCCCCGACCTTCCCGTATATCGTGCCCGGCGCATCAGGTCTGGAGAGCGTGCCGGTCGACGGTGTTACATACACCACGAATACGGCCACGGGCGGCAGTTCCGTGGCAATCACGTCCAATCTCAACGCGAATACGCTTAATGAGGTTACGGGCGGGTATGTGTCGGTTGCATCGGCCAAGGTTTACTATGCGGTTACGGGTCTTACCACGGGAACGGCCCCGGATTGGACGGTGGCGGGCAATTATACCGCTGTTGCCATGACCAATACCTTTGGCAATACGTGGAGGGGCACCATCCCGGCGCAGGACACCACCGCCGGCGGCAAGAGGATATGGTATTACGTGGTGGCCATCGACAACGACGGCAACTTTGACAGGTGGCCTAAGACGAGTGAAGGCGCGGCTGTCTACGACCAGAAGCCGTTTATCGTCTGTGACGTGACGCCTAAGGCGCCGACGAACCTCACCCAGTACAGCGTTGCCGCGGGCAACGCCGCGTTCAGCTGGCCGCGTGTGACCCAGTACACGAATAACGGCACCATCAATACGGCCATCGACCCGCTCTATTACAGGGTCTACAGGAAGAACTCGATTGCCGGGGCGTATGCCAAGCTCTATGACGTGCCGGATATCGCCGGCGGCGCATGGGTGTTGATACCGGCGGCCCAGACCGTTGCGCCCGCCACAAACTCGTATTATGTATGTGAGCCTTCGTGGCTGCCTGGCAACTGCATCTACTGGGACTATATAGATGCGCAGAATAATGACCTGACTTATTACATCCAGTCCAAGAACTCCTGCGGCGCGAACCTGAACCTGAGTTCCGCCACCGGCACGTGGAGGGAGTGCCAGGGCGCGGGCGCGCCCACGCTGGGTGTGACGCCTGCGTCGATAAAGGCGGGGGAGAGCCTGACCATCACGATAAACGACTGCACCGCGGCCTCGTCAGCCATAGACCCGGGCACGTCAGTGGCCTATAACCTGGAGGTCAACAGTATAAGCTACACCGGCGTCTCCACGCGGTCGGGCGCAAGCTTGACTACGCCCACCAGCGAGAGCACCGCAAGCAGCGGCTACTTCCCGTCCACGCTGACCACGTCGCTTGCGGCCGTTGCGGGCAAGCTTACGGTTGCGCCGACCGACCTGCTGACCGATACGGTAACCGTCTCATGCACGGGCTGCACCCCGGCGTCAGTCGCAATCCCGGTCGCGGCCAATGCGTGCGACTTTGCGCCGGCGGCGCCGACCGCGCTCACCGGGACAAGGGTCAGGGTCGGCAATAGCTGCACGGAGGTCGACCTGAGTTGGACCGCTTCAACGTCGCCTGACGTCGTCCAATACTACGTCTACAGGAAGACTACCGCGGCCGGCGTATGGACTCAGATTGCGGTGGCGGGCGGCACGACTTATACGGATACGACGCCTACGGACCCGGGCAGGACCGGCTCTAACTGCAACGTCGGCACGGTCTACTATTTCCTGAAAGCGGCGGATAATTGTTCGACCGGCGCGTTGTTAAGTCCGATATCGAATGCCATCGGGCCTAAGTAGAGGGTAGCCCCTCCCCACCTCCCTTTTAATAAGGGGAGGGTTTGAAATCCCCCCCTTTGAAAAAGGGGGAAGCGGTTAAATTCCCCCCTTTAGAAAAGGGGGAGGTGGCGAATGGATCTCTCTTTTTAATTCCCCCCTTTAGAAAAGGGGGGTTAGCAACTGTCTTACGTGTCAAGTATTTTGATTACAACCTTCAAGCCATGGTGTTTGATGTTTGAGCATTGCGTTGAGAATCGTAAGGAGTTTACGCATACAGGCGGTAAGGGCAACTTTGCCAGTCTTGCCTGCGGCACGGAGGCGCTTGTAAAACTCGCGTATGG
>JACRNO010000041.1 GCA_016234855.1 Deltaproteobacteria bacterium
AAGAGATGATGCTAAATCTCGGCAACTATCTCTTCGAGTTTAACCATCTCAGAAAACACGGCGGCTTGAACTATGAAACGCCTTTTGATAAACTACAAAAAGTTACCGAATTAGTGAGATAGTACAACAGCGCCTATTTTCACCGAAGGCAAGAAGCTCCACTCGTTGGTTTTTCTTTGGCTACTTTTCTTCTATCAGAAAAGAAAACAACTGGTGGCGGTGCGTGGAGTCGAACCACGGACGCGGGGCTTATGAGACCCCTGCTCTGCCAACTGAGCTACACCGCCGGGAGATTGAGATTGGGTTTTGTCCTGCGGGCGGCACGCAATACAATGCCGCGAAGTAGATTATTATATAGCGAGTCGATGAGAAAGTATATAACTTTTTATACCTCCCGAATAACCGCCCGTACCCTCCACTATCAGCATCACCAGCTCCCTTACGCCGGTGGCCGGGTCGGTCTCGATGTAGAAATCGGCGATATAGCCCTCGACCTTCTTGGACTTCCAGTTCTCCAGAAGGCCCTCTGCGTCCTTATCCCATGAAACGTTGACTATCTCGGCGTCCGTGTAAGAAGACGGCGTTGCCGCGTATCTGCCGAGCCCGCCCGCGTAGTTCCTCTTTACGATTATCTCCGGCCTGCCGTCATTGTTGTAATCGACCGCAAAGAACGCGCCTTCTACAATAACCGGCTCCTTCTTCTGCGCGCCTATGTCGTCCTGGGTTTCGATACGGTTGAGCGAGCCGCCGAACCAGTCCTTGCTCTGATAGAGCTTCTTCCAGCCGCCCTTGGGGTCCCCGGCATAAACCCTGAAGTAGCCGCGCTGGTCAAGGACGACCGCCTCGAGCGCGCCGTTGCCGGTCAGGTCAAACAACTCAGTCCTGTATATGTCGGCGTTCTCAGGCAGGGACGCCATAAAGACGCCCGCATCTACGAGGCTGCCGTTTACAAGCCGGAGCTTATGAAGCTCGCCATAAAAGCCGCCCAGCCTTCTCAACTTCTGTCCGACGAGCACGCTCGCGCCAGTCTCGTCCTTGAACGCGCGCACGAACCACGGCAGCGCACTCGCGGTGATATTGTATCCGCCGTCCTTCCACTCGATTACGCTGGCGCTCGGCGCGTCGTTAAGGACGCCGGAGACGTAGAGCTCGACGCTGCCGTCGTTATTCGAATCAACGGCCGTAATGGCCACGTTATCGAGGCCAACCGGCGTCTTGATCTCCTGTATCACCTCGAACGCGTCCGCCTTCAACCTGCCGACGGCCACACTCTGTCTGCCAAGCAGAAATATTTCTTTCTCTCCGTCCTTGTCAAGGTCCACGGATAAAATGGCCTTGTAAAGGCCATCCATGCGCTTGCTCTTGCGCATGGATGGACGCTCGGTCGCCTCGCTTGACTTGATGATAAAACCGTCATCCGCCGCCTTCGGCGCTACGGTCTGATTGGGTGCGGCCTGAGCCTGCGCCACGGGTGCCGGAACCGGCGCTGGCGCGGGCATTGCTACGGAGACAACGCTCAAGACCTGCGCCGAGACCGCATCAAGAATGCCAACTATGGCGTCCGCGCCCGTGCCCTTTGCCGAGACCGGCGTGATAGCGCCGTCCTTGATTGTCAAGAGCTTCAGCTCCATTGACGACGTCCTGGCATCGGCGCGCATGCCGCCGTAAAGGACGTAATCAGCGTTAAGTTTTGCGCCAATAAGCGCGGCGCGTATGTCGGTTATCTCGCCGGACGTCCCGGCCAACGCGGCCTTTACGCTATCGGTCTTTATGACCTCGACAGCGGCGTCTCTACCCAGTTTCGACTGCAGCATGTCAAGCGCCACGCTTTGCAGGAGCGCGGCATTATCGCCGGATACCTGTAACGGCAGGACGGCTACGCTTACGGGCCTGGCATGGGCGCGAACCGGCAGGGACAGCGCGATTATACAGAAACAGAAAATAGCGGCAACAACGAAAATAGTCCTCTTTCTCATAAACCCCGATGTGGCATATATATTAAAGACATTGATTAACGAACCGCGCTTGACGGCTAAGGCGCGCAAAAAAATCCCCGTCCGGTTCAGACCCGTCAGGAGAGCGGAGTATGCAAACCCGCTCAGGCCGGAAGCCTGTAATAGACCAGCCTTTCGACCGCCTCGCCCTTTGCCGCGTGGCGCGAGACTATCTCGTCGATATCAGCCGCTGAGACGTTCCTGTACCATACACCCTGCGGATAGACGACGATTGCCGGGGAATATTCGCCCTCGACCTGCGTCTCCTTGCACATCTTAAGACAGCCGCTCTTTGAGACCCTGACGTCTTTAAGCCCCGCGTCCTTAACGCCTTTCTTGAGACGATCGAGCAGTTCCTCGGACCCGTGGCCGCTGCATCTCTTGCCCTGACATACGAAAAAATGAAGCCTGTACGGTTTCATGCGCCCCCCGTATTGTTAAAAACCCGTTCACCATCTATGGTGAATAGCGGCCTGCAGGACGCGCTGGTGGGCCGCTAATTAAATGGACAGAGCGTCCTGCGCGTAATGTATATATTCCGATATCGCGCCCCTCAAATCAAGGATTTTCTCTTATCCGGGCATTTGATATAATAGGACGCATGGCGAAGAAAAAGATATGCAGCCTTGCCTACGACGGCAAACGGGAAGAGACGCTGGTTATGGACTGCGCACCCGCGGCGCGGCTGCGCGCGTCAAAAACGTTCGGCAAACCGCCCGGGGGAAGCGCGCCTAACATGCTCATACACGGCGACAACCTCCGCGTCCTGAAAGCGCTTCTGGAGATGAAGACGGCGGGAGGCATCGCAAACCCGGACGGCACGCCCGGGGCACGGCTCGTCTACATAGACCCGCCCTTCTCGACGCGCCTGTCTTTCAGGATGGATGGGGCAAAGGGCCTGCACGCCTATCACGACAGGCTCTTCGGCGCCGAGTTCATCGAGGCCCTGCGCATGCGCCTAATACTCATTCGCGGCCTTCTGAGCGAGGACGGCTCCGTCTACCTGCACCTCGACTGGAAGATGTCCCATTACATGAAGGTAATCATGGACGAGGTCTTCGGGCCTGAAAACTTCCTGAACGAGATAGTCTGGCACTACGGCGGCCGCGGGGCCAAGGCCGCTTCCAACCAATACCCGCGCAACCACGATATCATATTGCTCTACAGAAAGAAGCAACACGTCTTCAACAGGCAAAGGCGTGAAAAACGGCTTGAAAAAGGCGCACCCGGCATCATGCAGGACTCCTCAGACAGATGGTTCAAGACCGCGCCAAGGGGCGATTACACGGACGCCTCCATAGCCGCGCTGGCGGAACAGGGGCGGGTCTACAAGACCAGGACAGGACGAGTGCGGATAAAGTATTTCCTGCGCGAGGTTGACAACGGGCTAATCGAAGAAAGGCCGGTCGGAGACGTGTGGGACGATATCCCGGACGCCATGCACCTGAGCGAGCGCGAAAAGACCGGCTATCCCACGCAAAAACCGCGCGCCCTGCTTGAGCGCGTCATCAGCGCGTCATCCAACCCGGGTGACATTGTGCTCGACGCCTACTGCGGCTGCGGCACTACGCTTGAGGCCGCGGCAAGGCTTGAACGCCGCTGGATAGGCATCGACTCGGGCGCGCTGGCGATAAAAACATCCGCAGCGCGGTTGAAAAAGGCCATCGCGGCCGCGCCGGACAAGGGCGCATTCGTCCTCTACGAGACACGCGGATAAGGATTCAGCCACTCACAACCCCACGCCTCTTTCAAATCCCCCCGCTCCACGCCTTCCGGCGTGGAGCGACCCCCTTTACAAAGGGGGTTTTTCTCCTCCCCTTTTTTTAAGAGACCTTTGCATAACTCAAAATAAAGGACACGGTTGTCATTCTGAGCGAAGCGAAGAATCTTGCTTCTTAGGTAATTCAGCAAGTTACAAGATTCTTCGTCGCTTGTGCGCTAACGTTGTGTCTTTGGCGCCAGAAGCGCTCCTCAGAATGACAGGCACAGTGTTTTTAAGAGGCTACTTGACAGTTATGCAAAGGTCTCCTCTTTTAAAGGGGGACAAGGGGGATTTTCAGATAAGGTCTTTTACAAATGCCCTTTGCCCATCAGCCCATCATGCCCGCTTTCAAATCCCCCCGCTCCATGGCTTCCGGCGTGGAGCGCCCCCCTTTACAAAGAGACCTTTGCATAACTGTGTTTTCTCAAGAAAAGAAGCACACGGTGCGCGTAGCGCAGGGCTTTAGCCCTGCTATTCGTTAACGAACGATGCGACAAAGACGCAGGCCTGAAGGCCTGCGCTACATAAGTCTGACTTATGCAAAGGTCTCCTTTACAAAGGGGGTTTTTTCAAAAGAAAAGGCCGGGGGCGTTTCCGCGCCCCGGCCGATAAGACCCTCAATATAACCCGGCTCCTAACCAGAGCCACCCTGCCCGCCCGCGACTTCGGTCTTCAGGGCCTGGCACATCTGGGAACACCGCGTGCAGTAATGCGTATGGCTGAGTTCGTATTCCTTGTACACAGGGCAGGTTCCGCAGATACAGTCCTTCTCCCACTGTATCATCTTGCTTGTGCCTACGAGCGGATAACAGTATCCGGTCGGGGCATCGCCCTTGACGTAAGTAGGACAACCCTGGCATTTGCACTTTTTTGTAACATAATCCTGCCGCTTCTGATAATCCTCCTTGTTCATTTTATCTATGCCAAATCTGTCAATCGTGTCGTACTTTCCCATCTCAAACCTCCTTTTTGGACTTGAGAAGACTAACTCTAACCCGAAAATTACAGAACCGGGTCAGCTTGGCACCGTATGAATGCTGCGTATAGTTTTAAGTATAATCATGTTTAAATTCCTGTCAAGGCCACATGGCAAAAAAAAGCAGGGGGGCGTTTTTAACGCCCCCCTGCCGTATATCTCCCCATGAATAGGGGCTCTTATTATTACAACACTTATCAAGGCGTTAGCCCTGACAAACGTGCGGCTTACTGACCGCCGGTCCAACTGTCTTTTGCCTTATCCCACCACGTGCCGCCGCTGTTGCCGTAGTCAAACCGCTCGGCGCCCTTGCGGGTATAGTAGTACCAGTTCAGGATAAAGGCATACGCATAGAAAATCGAGGCGCCGATGAAGAAGGTGACGGCGCTGCCGGTCTTCTCTATGGACATACCGATGAGCGAGGCGAAGATGAACGGGCCGAATGCCGCCCATGCGCCGGTCCAGCCGAGTATCTGCGCGCCCTTGGCAGGAGAATAACCAAAGACTATCGGATACTGGCGGAAGGTCGCGGCGTTGGCTATACCCGTCATCAGGAATATCCAGAGCATTACGAAGAAGAAGCCCTGGAACTTGTCAAGCCCTGTCGGCGTAAGGAATCCTCCGAATATGAGCACCAGGCAGCCGATTATCAACCCAAGGAAGGTCCAGAACATGCCTTTGCTGCCGCCCCACTTGTCAAATATGGGGCCTGTAACGGCGCGGGAAAGACCGCCGATGAGCGGGCCGTAGAAGGCATACGCAAGCGGGTCCGGCGCGCCGTCAAAGCCGCCGTAGATAACCTTTATCATCAACGGGAATGCGGCCGCGTAACCCGAGAACGAACCGAAGGACGTGATATAGGTAACCGTACAATTCCATTGATGCGTAAGCGCCCTGTTCTTCGTGCTCAGGATCTCGAACTGTCCCTTGAAGCCTTTACCAGGCAGGGCAAGGCTTCTGAGGAATATCAGACAGAGGATGAACGCAAGGATGAGGAACGGGACATACCAGAACGCCGCGTTCTGCACCCACATAGCCTTCTTAACCACTTTCTTGACCACTACGTCGGTAACTGTGCCTGCGGCATTTTTCCCAACAGGCGTAAACGGGGCAGTCCCGCCCACCAATATGCCCTCGGTCTTCTTTACTTCTATGATAACGCCTGAGGCATCCTTCACAACGTCTGCCTTTATGACCTTAACCGTATCGGTATCTTGAGCTACCACGTCCTTGACCACACCGCCGTCTTTGGTAACCACTATGGCGGCGACCAATTCAGGGTTATTAACCACTACATCCGCAACCACGCATTTTGCGCCTTTTACCTTACAATCAACGCCAACGGCCGTTGGGTCTTCAGCGACCTTTGTAACCGTTATTGCGCCCTTAATGACTTCGCCCTTTGTGAATATCTGCGGCCCGCCGACAATCGCGCCAAGCATGGCGCCGCCGATAATCCACGGCGTTACGAACTGGACAACGCTGACACCGAAGTTACCGATGCCGGCCTGTATACCCATCGCAACGCCCTGAAGCCTCTTCGGGAAGAAGATGGACGTGGAAGGCATATACGAGGAGAAGTCTCCGCCGCCCATGCCGGACAGAAACCCGATGATCATGAACGTGCCAAATGTCGTGTTAAGATCCTGCACCGCGTAACCCAGCCAGACCATGGGTATGAGCTTTATGATGGTGGCTACGCTTACAACCGGCCTTGTGCCCCATACCGGTATGAAGAAGGAATGAATGAGCCTCAATATCCCGGACGCGAGGCCGGGCATCGCCGCGAGCCAGAAGAGCTCTCCGGTTGTGAACTTGAAACCTATGTTAGGAAGCCTCACGACCACCGCGCTCATGACAAACCACGTGGCGAATGAGAATATCAGGGAGAACGTGGTAACGGCGCACGTGCGCCATGCCAGTCCGCTGGCGGACTCTTTCCAGAACTGCGGGTCTTCCGGTGTCCACTTTGTTATCTTTGCCATTTATATTGACTCCTTTTATGTCCTGCGTTTAGCAATGCCCGTCAGGATGTAGAATTACATCGTGAGCATATTGACGGATAGGCATCAGCCAAAAAAATGTCATTATTGAAGGGCGCCAAGAGCGAGTATCATGCGCCACATCGACGCGCCGTCTCTACCTTATATGCTGCGCACGTAAAACACATAAAGCGGGGGTGGGCGAAAGCCCACCCCCGCAGAATGCTACTTGTACTGAACGATATTTGCAGTGCGCGGCTCCCTGCTGTACCACCTGACGACCTGATACGGTCTCCAGAGATACTTATAGGGGTTGATGACGACGAAGTGCGCAAGCCTTGAGAACGGTATGAACGCGAAGAATATCAGCGCGTTGAAGATATGCGCCTTGGTGATGAGCGGCAGGTTGCCTACGCGGCCAACCTCCGGGCTCATGGAAAGGACCGACCACATCCAGGGCACGGCTGCGGCTGCGTACCAGTTGGAACCCCACCTGTAAAGGAGGGCGTTGCCAAGGCCGGTCACGACCTGGATGATGAGGATGATAAGGACGAGCACGTCCCAGCCGCTGGTCACGGACTTCACCCTTACGTTCGTAAGCCTTCTGTAGATAAGCATGAGAAGACCGAAGAGCGCGAGGAAGCCGAAGGAAAGACCGCCTATCTCGAAGATGTACAGCCTTACCGGCTCCGCGTTCCAGCCAAGTATGGCGCTCGGGATGAAGAACCCGAGTATGTGGAAGAAGAGCACGGTCAGTATCCCGTAATGCCACGGGAAGGAACCGAAGAAGAGCGTCTTGTTCTCAAGGAACTGAGACGACTGTGATGACCAAGAGTATCTGTTGGTCGTAAAGCGCCATATAGTGCCAACGACCGCGATGGTCAGAAGGATATACGGCATTGCGCCGAAAAGGAACTGATTCATTTATTTGACCTCCTTAACATCAGTCTCGATTATCCGATAGACAGCGCTCATCAGGTGTCTATAGATATTTCTTAGGTTTTTCTCGAAGTTCTTATGCAGTTTTTCGAGAGCCAGTATCACGAATCCCTGTCTGAAGTCCTTCATCAATTCCTCGTCTTTTACGAAACCGAGGAAGTGAAGGAGTATCGGCAGATGATCGGGTAGTTCACCTTTCGCCAGTTGTTCGTATGGGAACCCGTTGTCTCTATACATCGACTTGATGGTGGAAAGCTTGTTGGACCTCCTGAAACCGTCGAATATATGCGAACCCATGTCGAGCGAGTAATCGGACGTCAACTCGAACGTGTAGGAGTATATACCCTGAAGGTCGTCAAGCGCCATTATATCCAGGTCCTTCATGAACTTTCCGTACTCCTCGGCAACCTCGGGAGGATATTTTGTGCATCCGGCCAGGGCGTCGGCGAATGCCTTGGCCCTGTCCTTGATATCCTCCCTCGGATACTCGAGCAGACCCGCCATGAGCGTGTATAGATTCGTCTCAGTTTGGGTCGTCATTGCGAACTACCACTGCCTCCCGGTGATTATCTCGGTCTTCTTGGAGCCAAAGCCGATAGAACCCCTCTTCTCGAAGATCGTCCTCGGGTCGACGGTGCTCTTGATCTCGCGGTGCGTCTCCGGGATAACGAACCTCTCCTGGAAGGTGCCGAGAGATACGAGCCTGTAGATGTCCGTGGCGTCCTTCGGCGTAAGGGCCGCGGCCGAGAGCGCCTGCTTGACCGCGGCATCGCCCACGTCGCCCACCCTCTGCTGACGTATGAACATCCTGACCGCCAGCTGCTTCTTCAAGGACTCGAGGATAAGGGCCTCGTTGCCCGCCGAGAGCATATTGGCGAGGAACCTGACAGGCACCCTCATCTTGTCGATGGCGGTGAAGAACTCGGTGGATTCCGGATCGAACATCCCGCCGGTGTCAGCCTTCGCGTTGTGCAGAATCGGCGAAAGAGGCGGCAGATAGAAGTTCATCGGAAGAGTCCTGAACTCGGGATGGTTCGGGAGCGCAATCCTCCACTTCTTGAAGAGGTTGTACGCCGGGGACTCCTGAGCTGCCTTTATCCAGTTGTCCTCTATGCCGGCCTTCTTCGCCTCTTCGATCACGCGCGGGTCGCACGGGTCGAGAATGATGTCCCTCATGGCGTCGACGAGACGCTCATCCGGGGTCTTTGCCACTTCTTCGATCCTGTCGGCATCGTAGAAGAGAAGCCCGACGAACCTTATCCTGCCTGTGCAGGCGTGGGCGCAGGCGTTTGCCTGGCCGGTCTCGGTCCTCGGATAGCAGAATATGCACTTCTCCGACTTGCCGGTCGCCCAGTTGTAGTAGGGCTTCTTGAACGGGCACGCGCTGACGCAGAACCTCCATGCGCGGCAGGTGTCCTGGTCGAGGAGCACGATGCCGTCCTCGCCCCTCTTGTAAAGGGCGCCTGACGGGCACGATGCGACGCACGCAGGGTTGAGGCAGTGGTTGCATATCCTCGGCAGATAGAAGAAGAAGAGCTTGTGGAACTTGGTCAGCAACTCCTTCTGGCTCTCCGAGAGGCCCTTGAGGTTCGGGTCGTTGGAGGCGTACAGCGGGCTTCCGCCCATGTCGTCATCCCAGTTCGGGCCGAGAACGACCTTTTCCATGAACTCGCCGGTTATCAGCGACTTCGGCCTCGCGACCGGCTGGTCATCGCCCGCCGGCGCGTTGAAGAGGTGCTGGTAATCGAACGTGAACGGCTCGTAGTAATCGTCGACCGTCGGCAGGTTCGGCTGGAAGAAGATGTTCGCCAGCGACCTTATCTTGCCGGGGCCTTTGAGGAGCTTAAGCCTGAGGCTGCCGCCGGAGACTTCCCAGCCGCCCCTGTAACGCTCCTGGTCTTCCCAGGTGAGTGGATAGCCCGTGCCAGGCCTGGTTTCCACGTTATTCCACCACTTGTACTCGGCGCCTCTGCGCGTCGTCCAGACGTTCTTACAGGACACGCTGCAGGTATGGCAGCCGATGCACTTGTCCATGTGAAAACTCATTGAAAGCTGAGCTCTTATATCCATTACCACTTCACCTCCTGATTTCTCATTTTTCTGACCAACACCGTGGTATCCCTGATGATCGGGATCGGACCCCAGCCGTTGAAGGCGTAGGAGAACTGACCGTAACCGCCGGTCATGAGTGTCGGTTTCAGACGCTGCCTCGTGAGACTGTTGTGGAACCCGCCGCGTATCTTGTTTCTCTGCTCAGCCTTCGGGATGTTGATCGTCCTTTCCTGAGAGTGATACGCGAAGGCAGTGCCCGAGGGGATCCTGGCGCTGACGACCGCGCGGCATACGTATATACCGTTGTCGTTGTACGCCTCAATCCAGTCGTTGTCCCTTATCCCGACGCTTGCGGCATCCCTGTCGTTAACCCAGCAGGAGTTTCCGCCGCGGGAGAGGGTCAACATGCGGAGGTTGTCATAGTGGGTGGAATGGATGGCCCACTTGCTATGCGGCGTGATGTAGTTGAGCTGGAGCGCGTCGGTCTTGTCGCTCTTGTTGAGCTCGTTCATCTTGGCCGGGTTGAGCTTATACTTGTTGACGGTAAGCCCTTCGCCGAACTGCAGGAATACCGGATGCTCCAGATAGAGATGCTGACGGCCGGTCAGTGTCCTCCATGGCACCCTGCGCTCGGTCTGGATGGTCCAGGTGCCGTACGCCCTGCCCCTTCTGTTGTCACCCGTCCACAGCGCGCTGGTCAGCCAACGCCTCGGCTGCGCGACTATATCGTCGTACGTGATGGTGAAGTTCCTGTCCGGGCCGCCGATCTCTTCAGCAAGACCATGCGCGCCTTCCCTGAACTCGACCTCCGGATATATCGCCAGAACGGCCTTCTTCGCGGCGTCGTATGTGTCGCCGTGGAGACCGGTATGGTGCTCCTCCTCATGCCACTGCCTGTAGGAGACTTCGCCGTTCGTCGCGCCGGAGAAGGCCATGACGAAGTTGGCCGCTTCCTTGGCGGTGTTTATGGCGATGAGCTTCTGGCCGTTGAACTCGTTGACGTCGATGTGCTCCTGCTTCATGTAGTTCTCGTAGAGGTCCTTGCCATCAAGCATGATGCCGTGGAACCCGTACTTGGTCTTCATGAGCGGGCCGACCGACTTGTACATCTGATCGATGTTGGCGTAGTCCCTGGTAACGACGCTGATATTCGGCATCGTCTTGCCCGGGATGGCCTCGCACTCGCCCTTCTTCCAGTCCTTGACCCCGTCGATCGCCGACTGCGCGATCTCACCCGGCGTGTCGTGTCCGAGAGGAGAGGTCATGATCTCCTTGACCGGGCCGGTGAAGTGTCTCTTTGCAAGCTCGGAGAACTTTACCGACATGTACTTGAAGGCGTCGTAATCGGTCTTCGATTCCCAGTTCGGCGGAACGGCCGCGCCCATCGGGTGGATGAAGGAATGGAGCTCCGTGGTGTTGATGTCTTCCTTCTCGTACCAATGCGCCGTCGGAAGGACGATATCGCAGTACATCGGGGTCGTGTTCATACGCATGTTAAGGTCGATGATGAGATCGAGCTTGCCAAGCGGCGACTCCCTGTGCTTTATCTCCTTGAGATACGGCTTTGCGACTTCGTCGGCTGCAAGGTTGTTGTGCGTGCCGAGGAGGAACTTGAAGAAGTACTCCTGACCGCGGCAGCTTGAGCCGAGCGCGTTCGCCCGCCATATCCACCAGACCCTCGGCCAGTTCTCCGGCGCGTCAGGATCGTTGACGGAGAAGTCGAGTGCGCCGCTCTTGAGCTGCTTGACGACGTAGTCGACTATCTCGGCGTCGGTCTTGCAGCCCGCCCTCTGCGCCTCTTCAGCGACGGCGATGTTGCTCTTGTTGAACTGCGGATACCCCGGCATCCAGCCGAGCCTGATGGCCCTTGCGGCGTAGTCGGCGGTATGCTGATACTCAAGCTTGCTCTTGTCCGGCACCACGTGATACTCGGTGTGCGGGGAGTCATACTTGAACATCTGGGTGTGGATGTACCAGTTGATAGGGTTGGACATGAGTCTCGGCGGCCTTACCCAGTCGAGGGAGTGAGCGATCTGGCCCCATGAATCGAACGGAGCGAGCTTCTCCTGACCGACGTAGTGCTGCAGACCGCTTCCGTTACGGCCGACCGCGCCGATCATCATCAGGCAGTCCATGCCGGCGCGATACATCAGGTCGGAATGGTACCAGTGGTTGAACGAGGCGCCGCAGATGATCATCGAACGGCCCTTGGTCACTTCCGCGTTTGCCGCGAACTCTCTGGCGATCTGGATGATGGTGTCGCGGCCTATGCCGGTATACTTCTCCTGCCATGCCGGTGAATAGCCCTTGTCATCGTCATAGTTCCTGCAGTAGTCGCCGCCAAGGCCCTTTCTGGCCACGCCGAGGTTGCCGACCTTGAGGTCGAAAACGGTCGTAACCGGAACCTTGCCCTGCTTGGTCTCCACATATCTTACCGGGACCTGCCTCTTGTACTTCTCCGGCTTGTCGAGCTCATAGAAGTTCACTTCTATGGCGTCTTCCTTGCCTTCGAGGAGCGTCAACGCGACGTCGAGGTCTTCGCCTGTCTTGCCGTCCTTAAGAAGGGTGTTCCACTTGCCGTGGCTCTCGTGCTTGGCCGGGTACCTGTAACCCATGCCGCCGTTCGTCACGCGGGCCTTGTTGGTCTTGTTGTCCCACATGCAGAACTTCCACTCGGCGTTGTCCTCGTCGGAATACGGCGCGAGGTCGCTTGCGCGAAGATACCTGCCCATCTCCCAGCCGTCGGCGCTCTTCTCGAGCTTGACGAGGTGGGGAAGGTCGGTGTAGTTCTTTACATACGCCTCAAAGTAAGGAGTGGTCTTGTCGACGTAGAACTCCTTTACGATGACGTGGTTGATGCCGAGATAAAGCGCGGTGTCGGAACCGGCCTTGAGAGGCACCCACATGTCGGCGTACTTGGTGACCTGGGAGTAGTCGGGGGCGCACACGACGAGCTTGGCGCCGCCCATCCTGAGCTCGGAGACGAAGTGGCAGTCCGCGGTCCTCGTCATGTTCGGGTTTGCGCCGTTCATGATGACGTAACCGGCGTTATACCAGTCCGCGCTCTCGCAGGAGTCGGTCTGCTCGCCCCATACCTCCGGCTCCGCCGGCGGAAGGTCCGTGTAGTAATCGTAGAATGAAAGATGCACGCCGCCGATAAGCTGATGATACCTTGCGCCGGAGACGTAGCTGATCTGGCTCATGGCCGGGATCGGCGAGAAGGCGTAGTTCCTGTCAGGACCGTACTTCTTGATGGTATATATCTGAGCGGCGGCGATGATCTCGCACGCGGTATCCCAGTCAAACCTGCGGAAGCCGCCCTTGCCTCTCGACCACTTGATCTTCTTGGAAAGCTCGGCGTTCTCGACTATGCTTCTCCATGCGTCGACCGGGTCGGCGTGCTTGGCGCGCGCTTCCTTCCAGGCGTCTATCATGGTGCCGCGAACGTAAGGATACTTGATTCTGACCGGGCTGTAGACGTACCAGGAGGCGGATATACCCCTCTGGCAGCCGCGCGGCTCGTACGGCGGGAGCGACTGCTCAAGCTTCGGATAATCGACCGCCTGAAGCTCCCACGTGATGATGCCGTCCTTGACATATACCATCCAGGAACAACCGCCCGTGCAGTTGTTGCCGTGCGTGCTTCTCACGGTCTTGTCATACTGCCAGCGATTCCTGTAGAACTCTTCCCAGCTTCTCTTGCCGGGGTTTATTTCATCTTGGATCCAAGACGTAGCCATATCTTACCGACCTCCTTTGCCGCCGTAATTTCTCCACAAGGCATCATGGGCTGTGCCGTTGCACCTGGTTCTGTACCTGTTGCTCCAGATTATGTTCATGAGCACCAGCAACACCACGCAACCGATAAGTCCGATTATCGTGAACGTGCCGGCCGCGCCGGTCTTTACCGGCTGCTTTGACTGCCTCTCGAAGAACGCCCTCAGATCGACCATCTCCTCATCGGTGATATTCTTCCTTGAGAAGACCTGCCCCATCGTCGGGATGCCCGGATCGTTTGCCCATGCCGTGTTAAGAAGGACTTCCTTCGTCTCGTAGACCTTCGTAAGATTCGGCCCGAGCGCGCCACCGTCAAGCGAGCCGACGCTTGCGCTGTGGCAGGATATACATGGCGGGCCGCCGTTCTTAAGCGGCTTGGTGCCTAAAAACAACTGCTCGCCCACGCTTGCGTTGCCGGGCTCGACCGGACCGCCAACCGCCGGCGCCGCCGCCGCGACAGGCGCGGTTGCCGCGCTCTGCTCGGCGATTGCCGTCAACGGCAGAAGCCCGCCAATGAGCAACGCGGCCAGACCGAGCTTCAGCCCTCTGCCAATCTTATTCTTACAACTCGCTAACACCATACGGTACACCTCCTTTACCATCGCTTCCTTTAGTATTTTCACTCTCGCTACGAATACATATAAGACTACGCATGCCCGGCCATCAAACCGTCAACACCCTCCTTTCGCATTCCACCCGGCGGGCAAGGCCGCTTGGCGAAGGAGGGCTTGCGCTTGCTCTTCGATATTTCCCCTCGCCAGATTCAACGTTGCCCTGAGCATTTCGAAGCCGACCTTGCGCGATATGCCGGACTCCCTTTTAAAGCGAAGCATCGCAGGTCCCGTCTCGCTGCGTCTGACACAAAACTCGACAAGATCTTCCCTTACGACGTAAACATAGAACTCCCTGCCCTTGACGCACTGGATGCGCTGTACCGGGTAGGGAAGAGAAGCGATAAGCCTGCCGACGAAGTTCCTGGCACAGCTCGCCGTCTTTGATTCGGTTGATATCATGCCTGACTGCCCCTCTGTACGAGTCGGCTCGCATGTGGATATGGATATGACGCCCTTGTTGTAATGACTGTCGCAACCGGAGAGACCGCGCCTTTTCATGCTCGTCTTTATACGCGATGCCGTTCTAAGCATCAAACAAAGACACAGACGCTTAATCTCGATAGCGAACCTTTGGCTCAACGGCTTCGTGACCTCCGCATCGTACATGAAAATGAACTGCATATTACGGCTGGATACTCGCGTCGCGCTCAAGGCGAGAGTAAAAAACGCACGCCCGCATCTGCAGTATCATTAACGGCGCTATTTTAAGGAACAGGCCGTAAAATACCAGATTCAAATGTGCGTGTCCAGCATTTTTTTCGTCAAGCAAAAAAAAATACAAGTGGAACATAAGAAGACAGAAACATTTTTTTTGGATGGCTGAATTATAGTATAAATACATAACCCTGTCTACGAAAAAATTGATAATTCTCATCATTTTCCCAATGCATTGATTCCACTGGCAAAAACACCCGCCGGGCGTCTTTCCGGCCCTGCCCGTTGGCCGATTGACCACGGCCCGACGCGTGACAGGCCATCGCAGCCGCCCGACCCGCGGGCCCCTGCCCTGGCTACGGCCAGCCCCGCCTTTGAGGCGCGCCGCGCGGCTTGATATGCATCGCTCAAATGGGCGGCCGGGCGACGTCAGACAGCGCAACGGGCCAAGGCCGCGCCATTTAAAGTTATCGAGAAAACAGATTCAGAACAAGAGCGTCAATAAAAGCCTTTACACAAAGAGAGGCCGCGCGTATGAGCCGCGAAGTCTGCCGCGCCATTTCGACGCTCGCAACCCTTTGGCCGCTTTAAGGACAACCGGACGTCATGCATTCCGCCATATCCGCACAGGCACGCCATGCTTCTGTCAACGCGCCAGGATTCAAAGCCTTAAGGATTCCGCGGCAATCGCCCGGCGCAAGTCAAATATGACATTCGTCATATTTGACTTGACAGAGCCCCGCTATCTTTGATAACTTTTATATAATCTAATCTCTCAAAAAGAAGGTGGCCCACGGGGGCAAATTCGCGAATGCATCTGCTGTTCACGGTATGCAGGCTTTATTAAATTAAAAAGTCTTGGCATTGCAGTTTGACCCTCGCATCACCGTCTTCACATGAGGGCTGCTCAAAATGCAATCCTATTTTCCTCCTGCCGCCGGAACAACACACAGAGCGCAGCTTGCCGCGAAGAAATACTCCAACTCTCGCATCCTATGCGTCTGAACCTTGACGGTTCCGGGCAAACAGCGTTAGCGTGAATCCGCGTTTACGATACCCAGGTATCAACCACGCGATAATCACGCTGCAGCCGGTTGCTCAGCCACCCTGATTGGTAAGACGCCAGGATACCGGCATGGAGGAGTTCTTCAGCAAATCGCCGAATCTGCGTTTAATGAATAACACCCCCTGATCTGCCTCCAAGTAGAGATGCGATATGCACGGAATCAACGTCTGCAACCGGAAGCACACCACGCAAAAGGAAAGGAGGAAGAGATGGGTAATTTCAGAACATTTTTAAAAGCAGGTCATCCGCCAACGCTGTTTGCATCGTTTCTGTACTTTGACTTTTGTTTCGCAATATGGGTCTTGAACGGCGCCATGGCGCCGTTCATCAGCGAATCCTTCGGTCTCACTCCGCAACAGAAAGGCTTCATGATATCGGTGCCGATCCTGGCCGGAGCGGTCATGCGCTTCCCGCTCGGCGTCATGTCCCAGTATATAGGCAGAAAGAACGCGGCCCTCGTCGAGATGGGTTCAATCCTTCTGGCGATGATTTGGGGCTACTTCGTGGTTAGCAGCTATAGTCAGGTCCTTGCGATGGGCGTGCTCCTCGGGCTCGCCGGAGCTTCCTTCGGCGTCGCCCTCTCGCTCGGCTCCGGCTGGTTCCCGCCGCAGTATAAAGGTCTTGCAATGGGCATAGCGGGCGCCGGCAACAGCGGAACCGTCCTCGCCGTCCTGTTTGCGCCAAGACTGGCCACGGCTTACGGCTGGCAAAACGTCTACGGCTTTGCGGCGCTCACCATGTTGATCCCGTTCTTCGTCATGCTCATCTTCGCAAAAGAGCCGCCTGACAGGGAGCATCACACCCTCAAGGAACAGATAGCATGCCTCTTTCAGAAAGACGGCTGGGTCTTCAACGCCGTCTATATCATCACCTTCGGCGGTTTCATCGGCCTCGCCAACTTCCTTCCGACCTACTTCCACGACCAGTTCGGCGTCACCAAGATTCAGGCAGGCGAGCTAACCATGCTTGCCGCGGTCATGGGCAGCGGCATCAGGATCGTAGGCGGCTGGCTCTCGGACAGATGGGGCGGCCTGACGATGCTGAGCGTGGTCTTCGTCGGCATAATTGTCGTAATACTTCTGATATCCACCGGCCAGAGCGTAGTGGTAACGACGGCTCTTTTCATGCTCTGCTTCGCGTTCCTCGGGGCAGGTAACGGCTCGCTCTTCCAGCTCGTGCCGCTCAGGTGGCCCACGACGACGGCGGTCGCAGGCTCCATGATAGGCGAGATAGGCGCGCTCGGCGGCGGATTCATACCGAATGCGATGGGCATCTCCATGCAACAGACAGGCACCTTCGCATGGGGGTTCGTCGCCTTCGCTATCCTTGCCGTGGCGGTCATCCTCCTGTTGCGCTACGCGCAGAGACGCTGGACCAAGACATGGGTCGGCGAGGGCGGCAGGGCGTTGCCGAAGGCTGAACACTACTCGGCGCATTAGTATAGACATACGGCGCGGCAAAGAAGGCCGCTGATTCAGACGGCCTTCTTCATATAAAACGGATAAACCTAAACTCATACGAGGTGACTAATGCCTTACAAAACCATTATATGCCCGGTAGATGGCTCAAAACTCACTGATGCGGCGGCACAGGAAGCGGCATATCTGTGCAAGGCGACTGGCGCAAAGCTGATGCTGCTCAACGTCGTGGAAAAATGGTACCGTTCCGCCCATCTTGTCACCAATTCCTCCGAGTGGCAGACCATACATGAGGAATGGCTCGCGGAAGGCAAGAAGATGCTCGAGGAAGTAGCGGCCAGACTCGACAAGGACGGCGTAAAAAACATCGACTTCACCGTGCGCGACGGCGACGCGGCCCACGAAATAGTCGCTCTCGCAATGGAGCAGCGCGCAGACCTCATCGTCATGGCCACTCACCGGTACTCGCCCGTCGGAAAGCTCTTCATCGGCTCTGTCACCGACAAGGTCTCGAGGCACGCGCCGTGCCCCGTCATGTGGGTCTTCGCAAACCTGTAATACGCCTCAAAACCCAAACCCCTTACAAAAAGGGGCGTTCCAATAAAACAAAAAGAGGGGCCGTCTATGACGGCCCCTCTTTTTTATCTCTGAAATCATCCGGCAATTGTCTGCTGCTTACCCGCCCCCGAGCGCCGACTCGTACTCCTTCATCTTCGTGTCGTGCTCGAGGTGCAGGGCGTTGAGCTCGTCATAGAGCGAGTCGACCGACTCCTTGATATCGCTGTGCGTCTTTGACAGAGCGGTTATATCCGCGGCCGCGCCGCGTTCCGAGGCCGCTATAAGGGCCTCGTTTATGCCGGTCATCTCGGCATCGAGCGTTATTATCTCCGCTTCTATTACGGCCATACGCTTCTTCATCGGGCCGAGCGTCCTGGTGCGCTCGTCCATCAGGGCGGCGCGCTGGCGGCGCTCCTCTTTCTTGTTTACGCCCTTCTCCCTCGGTTTGGAGCGCGAGGGGCCGGAATCCGTCTCCCCGCTCCAACCGGCCTTCGCAAGGAAGTCGTCATACGAACAGTCGTAAACCTCCACGCGCCCGGCGTCGAATACGATAAGGCGCGTTGCGAGCGCCCTGATTATCATCTCGCTGTGCGTGACGATGATAACGGCGCCGTCGAACTCGGTGACTGCCGCCACGAGCGAGTCCACCGAGTGCATGTCGAGGTGGTTCGTCGGCTCGTCAAGGAGCAGAAGGTTGGCTGGAGAAATAAGGAGTTTTCCGAGCAGCACCCTGCTCCTCTCACCGCCGGAAAGCACGCTTATCTTCTTCAGGGCGTCGTCGCCCGGGAACATCATCGCCCCGGCTATGCGCCGCGCCGCGGCCCTGCTGAATTCGGGATGCGCCTCTATCAGCTCTCCTTCGACCGTATTCGCATGGATGAGACGGTCGATATTGGTCTGGCCGAAATACGCGGGACGCAGGGCCTGATGCCGCTCCACGTTCCCTCCTGAAGCCGTAAGCTCGCCGGCAAGGACGTTCAATAGCGTGGTCTTACCCCTGCCGTTCTTGCCTATTACGGCTATCCGGTCTTTTTTGCCGACGGAGAAATTCAGCCCTTTGAAGAGCAGGTTATCCGGCGTATAACCGAAGGAGAGGTCGCGCGCCTCAAAGAGATACTTGCCCAGGAACGGCGCCGCGTTAAAGGAAAAATCCAGCGTCTTTATCTCGTCGAGCGCCTCTTTGCGCCCGGTCTTTTCAAGCATCTTCACGCGGGACTGCACGGCGGCCGCCTTAGACGCCTTGGCGCGGAACCTGTCGATGAACTTTTCCACCTCCTGACGCTTCTTGTCCTCGTTGAGGCGGGTCTTCTCGTAGATCTCCTCTTCTTCCGCTATCTGGTGATAGAGCTTGGCGGTCGGCCCGGGGATCTTCCGCACGCCGCACCTGTGTATGGCCATCGTGTGCGTGCTCACGCCGTCCATGAACTCGCGGTCATGGGTTATGATCACGAGCTCGCCCTTCCATGCGCGCAAAAACCTGCTCAGCCAGCGGATGGAGACGATATCGAGATAGTTCGTAGGCTCGTCGAGAAGAAGCATGTCCGGGCCTGAGACAAGGACCTTGGCAAGACAAAGCCTCACCTGATAACCGCCCGAGAGAGACCCCGGCGGCGCGCCGAAGCACTCTTCATCCAGACCCAGGCCGTTCAGGATGGCCTTCACCTTATAACTCTCGTCCGTGCCGTCCATTGAGACCGGAAGGCTCAGGCACGCCTCCTCAAGGACCGTCTTCTCGGTAAAACTTATATGCTGCGTGAGCCTGCCGACGCGGTAGTTGCGCGGCGTGGCCAGCACGCCCGAGTCGGGCTTCTCCTCCCCGCATATCAAACGAAAAAGCGTCGTCTTGCCGTGTCCGTTCCTGCCCACGAGCCCGACGCGCTCGCCCGTGCCTATGGTAAAACTCACGTTGTCGAATATAACCCTGTCGCCGTAAGACCTGCCGAGTCCGGTAACCTGAAGCATATAACTTTGTCAATCCCCCTTTAACTGCGAAGGCGTCCTGATGATTATCTCGGCGCGCCCTTCGTATGATCTCACTTTACCCGTAACGCTGAGCGTCATGCCTTTTTTGAATCCCGACGTGTCAATGCCCGCGGACTTGAACGCGGCCAGCCCTTCGGCAAAGACCACCGCCGTAAACGCGCCCGGCCCGTCAGGGCCGAACCTTATGAACAGGGCCTTCTTTGTCCTGTTGACGCGCGCGGCCGCGCCCCTTATTGTCACGACCTCGCCAATGCGCCTTTGAGCCTCGCCAGGCGCAATCACAACGGCACGGGCCTTGCCAGCGCCCCCGCCTTCAAAAGACCAGACCCCGGCGCCTTTTGAAGCGGCCATGGCGGCCGCCGCCCTGAACTCGGCGGCCTTCGGCAGCCCGCAAGGCGGTATCACAAGCGGCCTCGCAAGCCCTTCGCCAAGGAGCGTAGCGCCCACGTCCACGCCGTCCGCGTATACATAGGCAAGCAGCCTGCCGTACTTGTCGCGCGGCGTCTCCTTGCAGACCTCAAGCCTTATGACGCGCGACTTTACCAGCGCCTTGTTGCGCGCCTTTGCCTCGTCGTAAAAAGGTTCTCCGCGCTCCGGGGCGTCTATGCCAAGATATCTTACCCTTTCTCCGTTGGCAAGGACGGCGGTATCGCCGTCCACCACCCATGCCACGCGAGCGGACGACGGTTCAGCGGCATGCGCCTGGCTGACGCTAAGTATGCTGGATGAATCAAATCCAAAGGCAGTCAGGAGAACAAACACAAAGGCGGCCGAAAAGGCCGCGCTTGGGATATAGTCCGCAAGAAGACCGGCGCGCCGGGGCCTCACCGTCTGCCGCCGGCGTCGCGCACCTGTTGCCGGAGCGCAAGCAACTCGGCCTTGAGCCTTTCACAGTCGAGGTTCTCCTTCAACAGCTCGGTCGATATCTCGCCGAGCCTGGCCGAGACTACGCCGTTCAGCGCGCCGTAGTCCTTGCTCATCTGCTCGAAGGAAGCGATAAACCTATTGGCGTATGCAACGAAGTTCCTGACGTGCAGGTCGTCGTTGGCCCTGATGGAGAGCCTCCTTGAAAGCTCGCCGCCGGATATTAGCTTCATCTCGTATTCGATGCGTTTGAAAGGACCGATGAGCCTGTGCGTAAAAAAGATCGCGATAAGCAATACTATCAGGGCATAGCCTATTATGAGGAAACCGCCGACAAAGACGGCGCCCATGCCGTAATGCTCCCTGAGCACGGACGAGACGGTCTGAAGGCAGATGCCTGCAAGAAGCGCCACCACGGTCAGGAGCGCGAGGGTGATCTGTATCTCCCTTGCTGTAAAACACCTCTGCAAGACGGCCTTTTTGAAGACGTGCTCCTTTTCCATCACCCTCCTCCGCGCTTATAGGGCTGTCGTGATTACCTGCTGCCTGCAACAATACAAATGCGCCGGCCGGTCCTTGCTCCGGCAAAAAAAACCCGCCCCTACGTCATCCATGATATACGCCTTGCCAAGCCTTTGTCAAGAAGCCACGTCACATCGGTAATGTATCTTATTTTGTGTCAGTAAAAGAAAAGGGGTATCTTTATAGCGGTTCCGCAACCAACTATAAGGAGATACCCCTATGGCCCAGAGAGCCACGATTGAGAATTTCTCACAAGCTGCGCGGATAGTCAAGGA
>JACRNO010000037.1 GCA_016234855.1 Deltaproteobacteria bacterium
AGGGTTCGGCTGTTCGCCGATCAATAGCGGTACGTGAGCTGGGTTCAGAACGTCGTGAGACAGTTCGGTCCCTATCTGATGTGGGCGCAGGAGATTTGAAGGAAGCTGTCCTTAGTACGAGAGGACCGGGATGGCGGGACCTCCAGTATTCCAGTTGTTCTGCCAAGAGCAACGCTGGTTAGCTGTGTCCCGAAGGGATAACCGCTGAAAGCATCTAAGTGGGAAGCCCCTCCTAAGATAAGATCTCCCTGGAACGCAAGTTCCCTGTAGGCCACTTGGAGACTACAAGTTTGATAGGCCGGGTGTGTAAGCCCTGTAAGGGGTTAAGCTAACCGGTACTAATCGGCCGTGAGGCTTGACCATTTGCTTATATGCTTGGTTTCTGGTTCTTGACGGATTGAACCGAGAGCGCAATGCGCGTGATTGAAACTACTCTATTTGATTGACAGGTGAAAAGGCCGGTATCCTTTTCATCTTGAATGACGGCAAGGCCTGTCGGGCCGAGCCTCATGTGGGAAAACTTGCATACGAATGAAGCTTTCCCGTAGCCATACCGGAGTGGTCACACCCGTTCCCCTCCCGAACACGGAAGTTAAGCACTCCAGGGCCGATGGTACTACGTGGGTAACTGCGTGGGAGAGTAGGACGCTGCGGGGATTATTTAAGAGGCGCTGCTGATGAAAATCAGCGGCGCCTCTGTTTTTTTGGGGGGCAACTCATCTCCCCTTTGGGTAACTCCCTCTCCCTTTGGGGGAAAGCAACTGTGTTGTCAAGAGGCGCGAAACTCCCCCTCTTTGGAAAAGAGGGGGCAGGGGGGAGTTATGCTGGAGCGGGCGTGATGCAACGCGTAAGCGTAAAGACTAAGGAAGCTCTGATTAATTCCATCGAGGTTGTCATTCTGAGCGCAGCGAAGAATCTCGTCTCTTGGCGAATCAACTAGCTACGAGATTCTTCGTCGCAAAAGCGCTCCTCAGAATGACAGAAAAAAGAATAAATCAGAGCTTCCCTAACCCCTCCCAGCCTCCCCTTAGATAAGGAGACCTTTGCATAACTAAAAATAAGGAGCACAACTGTCATTTCGAGCGCAGCGAGAAATCTCGTTTTTTGGATAATTCAAGGAATTGCAAGATTTCTCTTCGCAGAAGCGCTCCTTGAAATGACAAGAATGTCCTTTCTTTGGGGTTATGCAAAGCTCTCCTTAGATAAGGGGAGGGGAAAGAGAAAAAATCTAAAACCCTTTCCCCCTTCTGGGAAGGGTCGGGGTGAGGGGGTGCATATCGTTCCCACGCTCCGGCATGCGGAACGCAACAGCGGACGCTCCGCGTCCTGTTGAAAAGCCTCGTATATCCTTTTTAGGGTTAAGATAA
Organism: Deltaproteobacteria bacterium; assembly: GCA_016234855.1. Taxonomy (GTDB): domain Bacteria; phylum Desulfobacterota; class GWC2-55-46; order GWC2-55-46; family GWC2-55-46; genus JACRNO01. The sequence continues at coordinate 1,368 of JACRNO010000037.1, forward strand.
AATCAACGGCGACAGGATTTTCAATCCTGTCGCCGTTGATTTGTTGGGTCCGGTATTTGTATAACATAATAAGGTGAGAGAACGGCATGCCCCTAAGAATATCCTTGACGTGTTTGCGCAAAGCTGTTAGAAAATCGTATCTGTTACCAAGTTTGCAGAAGCAAACCCGTTCTTACGATTGTCCTTGCCGCATAATCGCCTCGTTTAGACAAGGGATAAGGCAGGCGGCAAGGAGCGAGTGGGGTGCGGCTATTTTGTTTGGATGTTTCGTTAGGATATCTTGACTGACGCGGTTCGCCCATAAGACTGATTTGCACCTTCTATCACCAAAGGAACCTCATTGGAATTAATCAGAGCTTCCCTAAATAACACCCTGGCGCACATTGCCTATCTTTTTGAGGAGCGCGGTTTCATTTTTGGTTGGCAGTGTCCTCTGCGAGATTGGTCATGATTCGAGGGTCTGTGCCGCATTCAACGGATGGACGGGGAATGGTTCCCAATCTTTACTAATTTAACCAACTCTTAATTAGGAGGCAGCTGTGATAAAAATTCTTACAAGGAAGCAGTCGTGGCATGGATTGGCGTCAATGGGCATAATGATTTCCGCTTTTATTTTGCTGTCAAACGCCACTACGGCTTATGCTGCTGAAGGGGATACTTTCAAAATATTTAAGATGGGTTTGGACAATGCCGCAACGACTGAGCAAGTAGATACATTAGCAGCGGGAACGAAAACAACAATACAAGCTGAACAGGGGAAAAGTGCTGGCGAAAAGGCAACTCAGGCCGTTAATGTAGATGCCGCTGCAACTGATAAGAAGGAAGAGCTGCAAACCTTAATGAAGTTTAAATTCGGCATGGGATTAATGGGCGCGCATTTTATAGGGGCGAAACGGGTTGAAAGCGCTTCAGTGGTAAACGGCAAGGCTCACATAGACGAGGGGGATAATAATACCGTGGGATTTGTCCTGGAGACGCATAACTTCTTATGGAAATTGGGCGGCTCCTATTACGCGGGGCCTTTTCTTGGGGTTCAAACCAAGACGGATGAAGTCCTTGACGCCGCGATATTGGGGGTAATGCTGGGGATGAAGTATAAGAATTCAATAACACCAAACCCGGATGGCAGTTTTAATATCGGCATAGGTTATATCGTAGACCCTAATACAAAGGTGCTTGACAAAGGGTTCGAGGACGGCCAGCCGTTGCCTGCGGGTGAGACGAATGTAAGAACAAGGAAGGTGACCAAGACCGGCTGGGGCTTGCTTGTTTCATACGGGTTCTGATCCCACTCGTTCCCAAGTTCCTGCTTGGGAACGCAAATGCCGGAACGCTCTGCTTTGCTTATCCTTTCCACGTTGCTGCGCTTTCAAGTTTATAACTTGAAAGCGCAGCCGTTTTTATAATCGCCCCCCTATCATTTGTGTCTTTATCCAAATCCAACCGGCGTTGCGGCGGTCGCGCCCTTGCGTTATCCATGTCAGTCCATTTTTTTGTGATTTTCTTTGCGTAAGAATATGGTAAAATCCAACTATGGTATTACAAAAAAGGGGGACAAGGCTATGAGACTCTCGCGTAAAATAATCCTGTTCGCCGTATTACTCATGCTTGCCGGTTGTGCCGTGCCGCCGTTCGACATCAAGGTCGAGGCGCCCAATCTGAATATCGCATCAAAACGGCCGCTGAAGGTTGCCGTCGTAGTGCCCGACCCCATGCCTTACACCTTCCTCTACAACGGAGAGAAAGGGTACAGGAGGGACTCGACCGCGGATGTCCGCTCAATGGGTTTTCCGATAGAGCGCGACCTCTCAAAGGTAGTCTCCGAGACCCTTTCGCAGGCGTTCGATCAGGTGGTTGTCCTGCGCGACTTGCCTCAGCCCGGCCAGTATGACGCCGTAGTCAACCTGAACATCGGGATGATATTGTTGCAGGAGCATGTGATAGTGACCGGAGAGACCTGCGACCTGACGGTTGAATGGGCCATGAGCGTGCTGGACGGCCAGAACAGGGAGCTAATGACCAAAAAGGGGATATCGCCGTCCCGCAACTTTAAATTCAGCATAATGACGCCGAGCCGCGACCTTGTGCTCGGTGTTAACGAGCACCTGCCGGTGATACTCAACGGGCTGGCAAAGGACTGGGGCACGACCCTCTATGCGCTCGATATCCCTGTTGCTTCCGGAGAGAAACAATGACCTGGCGCCTGGGTTTTTTAGCGCTCATCCTTGCCGCCTTGTACGGGTGCTTTCCCACGACCGGCGCCCCAAAGGTCATACCTGTGTCCGAGCTTGCGCCTATGCAGCAATCGGAGGGCGTTGACCGCGAGCCTGCGTTTACCGTCGTTATGGACAGGTTCATTGACGAGCGCTCCACCAGGACTACGCTCGGCCAGTATGATATCGGCGGCAAGGGCGGGTTCTTCGGCACCGTAACTATCGTCTCCGACCGCGACGTCACCGAGGTCTTCGAGGAGTTGGTCAAGAGGTCTTTTACCCGCAGGGGCATCCGGCAGGGCCCGTCGCCTTTTATCCTGCGGGGCTCGATTAAGAAGGTCAGCGTCGGCGCCTCGCCCGACTCTCAAACCCTTATGGCCGAGACCTTCCTTGAGCTGACAATCGTAAACTCAGGCACCGGCGCTCGCATCTGGCAAAAATCGTTCGTCGGTCTGGCCTCCGGCATCGACCCGAAGACGACCCTTGCCCACGCCTTTCAGGACTTGGCCATCGCGGTTGATAAGGACGATTCCGTCCTCGGATTGAGGCAGATGTTTGTCGCTGCGGGCGGCAGGCTGCCGGAGGTTGTTGTCATAACGCCGTCTGCGCAGGCTATCGCAAAGAATCTGCCGGTCTCTGACGTTGATGAGCTTCCAGTTGTAAGGGCAAGGCAGAATAAGAACGCCTACGCCGTTGTCATCGGCATCGAGCAATACCGTCAGAACCTGCCCAAGGCGGACTATGCCGTTCATGACGCGCAGGTCGTGGCCGAGTATCTTACAAAGGTCATGGGATATCCAGAGGAGAACGTCGTAACCCTTCTCGACGACAAGGCATCCATGAGCGACCTGGCTAAATACTTCGAGAAGTGGCTCTTGAATAACGTTGAAAAGGACGGCACTGTTTTCGTCTATTATTCGGGCCACGGCGCGCCGAACCCGAATACGGGAGACGCATATCTGGTGCCGTTTGACGGAGACCCGGCGTTCATCGACCAGACAGGGTATTCACTGAAACGGCTCTATGAATCGCTTGGAAAGCTGCCGGCACGGGATATCGTCGTTGCCCTTGATTCATGCTTTTCAGGCGCTGGCGGAAGGAGCGTCATCGCAAGGGGCGCGAGGCCTCTTGTGATGAACCTTGAAACCCCGCGTAACCAGTCCCGGAACATGGCGATAATCTCCGCTTCATCAGGAGACCAGATAAGCTCGACCTACGACGAAAAAGGGCACGGCCTCTTCACCTACTTCCTGCTGAAAGGCCTGAAGGGCGAGGCCGATGCCTCAGGCAAGGGGCAGATAGACATAGGAGGGCTCTTTAACTACGTCAAACCCAATGTCGAGCGCGTTGCCAGAAAGGTCTATAACAATGAGCAGTCGCCGCAATTGATTGCGCCGGATGAGTTGATGAAGGAGAGATTGATAGGGAGGTAGCTGGCATGGAGTTGTTATCTTCCCCATGCCCCGGCGCGGGAACGTGGCCAAGGACGCTCCGGCGCATCCGGCGTTTTTGTTTTTCTCCTCCCCTTATATAAGGGGAGGTCGAGAGGGGTTAGTTTCTGTCTCGCGCCTTTAGACGGCTAACTCCCCCAGCCCCTCTTAGAATAAGAGGGGAGAATCGTTCCCGCGCCCTGGCGTCCATTTATACGCAAGAGCGGGACGAGATGATTCTGGCGTAGGGCATTGAGAGCCCGAAGAGCATTTGCAGAAGACCCATTTGAAAATCCCCCTTAGTCCCCCTTGTGCGCTCGTGTGCGCTTGTGCGCTAACGTAATGCTTTTAGCGCCTAACGTAATGTCTTCGGCGCAACGTTATGTCTTTGGCGCCTTTTGCAAAGGGGGAAATCCCCATATCTGTTGACTCTTTCAGCCCCCCTGTGATATTTTAAAATATTGAGATAATAGCTGCCTTGTGCGCTGTGCGCGGGTTTTTCTCCTTGCGGTGCGCGCGGGACGGGCGGTTTTTGAAGACGTATTGCTAACGCATTTGCCGTTGTTAGCTATGCTGCTGGCGGGCGAAATATAAAAGGTCAGAACCTTTGGCTCTAATCTGCGGGTATTGATGAACAGGCGCGTCTACACACCTACTATCGAGGAATTCAAACAGAAGGCCGGGCCGGGAACGGTCGTCCCGGTCTACAGGGATATCCTCGCCGACCTTGATACGCCGGTCTCCGCCTTCATGAAGATCGACGACGGTCACGATGCGTTCCTTCTTGAGAGCGTTGAGCAGGGCGAGAAGTGGGGGCGGTACAGCTTCCTCGGCACTCGTCCGAGGATGACGGTCAAAGGCTCGGATACTGCCCTTGAGATAATCGAGGACGGCAAGGCTCGCCGCCGCGAGTCCGGCTCGTCCCTTGATGCGCTGAAAGAGTTGATGGGCCGGTACAGGGCCGTTCATGTCGAGGGCGCGCCGCGTTTCTGCGGCGGGGCCATCGGGTATCTCGGCTATGATATAATAAGGCAGCTTGAGCGGCTGCCGTCGCTCAAGCCCAAAGAGCTTGGTCTCGACGACCTCTACTTCATCTTTACGGATACCTTCATGGTATTCGATAACGTTGAGCACAAGATAAAGGTCATATCCAACGCCTACATAAATGAAGGCGATGACGTCGAGGCGAAATATAACGAGGCAAAGGCGAAGATAGACGCCCTTGTGGACAGGCTCCGCGAGACGGGTATGCCGAGGCGAAAGGCCGCGTCAGTCGAGTGTCCGGACGTCGCGTCCAACTTCAGGAAGGCGGATTTTTGCAAGGCGGTGGAGCGGATAAAGGAGTATATCTCGGCAGGCGACGTCTTTCAGACGGTGATATCGCAACGCTTCAGCGCGCCGCTTGTTGCCGAGCCGATAGACATCTACAGGGCGCTGCGCGTAGTAAATCCCTCGCCGTATATGTTTTTCATGCGCCTCGGAGCCACGACCCTTGCCGGGTCTTCCCCTGAGATACTCGTTCGCGTGGACGACGGAGAGGTCATAGTAAAACCGATTGCAGGCACGCGAAGGCGCGGCAGGGACGAGGCCGAGGACGCCGAGCTTGCAAGCGAACTGCTTGCCGACCCGAAGGAGCGCTCCGAGCACATCATGCTCGTAGATCTTGGCCGCAACGACGTGGGCCGCGTGGCCCGCGCGGGCACCGTGCAGGTCGACGAGCTTATGGCAGTTGAGAAGTACTCGCACGTCATGCATATCGTCTCCAACGTGCGCGGGGAGCTCAGGGACGGCCTCGGCGTATTCGACGCCTTTGCCGCGTGTTTTCCGGCCGGCACGCTCTCCGGCGCGCCCAAGGTGCGGGCAATGGAGATTATCGAAGAGCTTGAGCCGTGCAGGCGCGAGGTCTACGGCGGGGCGGTCGGCTATGCAGGGTTCGACGGCAACATGGACATGTGCATCGCCATAAGGACGATAGTAATCACGGGCGGACGTCTCTATATACAGGCGGGCGCCGGGATAGTGGCGGACTCCGTGCCAGAGAAGGAATACGAGGAGACGGAGAACAAGGCGCGCGGCATGTGGAAGGCCGTGCAGATGGCGGTCGAGGGGATGGACTGATATGACAGAGTGGCCACTGTCCACTTTGTCATACGTCATTCCCGCATGTCCCCCGATAGAAACATTCGAGGGCAAGCTTTAGCGGGAATCCAGTCTTTTGACTCTCTGGTAATCTGGATTCCCGACTAAGACCTCGGGAATGACATAATCTAAACGATTGATAACCGATAAACTTTATGCTTTTAATGATAGACAACTATGATTCGTTTACATACAACCTCGTCCAGTATCTTCAGGAGCTTGGGGCCGGTGTCGAGGTCTATCGTAACGACGCGATAACCATCGAGGAGATAGAGGCATTGAGGCCGCGCCATATCGTCATCTCGCCGGGGCCGTGCGACCCGCCCAAGGCAGGGGTCTCTGTGGCCGTTATAAAACACTTCGCAGGTAAGATTCCCATATTCGGCGTCTGTCTCGGACATCAGGCGATTGGGCACGCCTTCGGCGCAAAGGTCGTAAGGGCCGACCGGCTCATGCACGGCAAGACATCGATGGTCTATCACGACGGACGGACGATATACGAGGGCATAGCAAGCCCGTTCGAGGCGAACCGCTACCACTCGCTCATCATAAAAAGAGAGACCCTGCCGGAGTTTCTTGAGGTGAGCGCGTGGACGGACGCGGGCGAGGTGATGGGTGTGCGGCATACGCAGTATCCGATAGAAGGGGTGCAGTTCCACCCTGAGTCGATACTCACGCCGTCGGGCAAGGACATCCTGAAGAATTTCTTGAGGAAGTATTGAGGCGGGCTTATTGATGATCAATAAGATAAAAGAATGTTTTAAGGCAGATAGAGCGCTGTATACCTTTCATGCCAAAGAGGAAATGAGAATTGAAGAATCCGGGATTATAAAACTCGCTGAAGTCTATGATGCGGTTATGGACGGGATTGTAATTGAGGATTATCCGAAAACAGAGCCTTATGCAAGTTGTTTGATATTTGGTCAGACCGTCAACAAGAGACCGCTTCATGTAGTATGCGCTCTGGACGCGGAAGATAATCTTGCGATTATCATAACGGTGTATGAGCCTTCGAAGGATAGGTGGCATGGCTCCGTAAGGAGGAAGAGATGAAGTGCGTAATCTGCAACAGTGTTGATATAGTAAGAAAAAAGGTGGATGAAGAGATTAAACACGGCATGGACGTGGTCTTGGTTCAGGTAGAGACGCCTGTCTGCGCAAATTGCGGCGAGAGGTACTATGACAGGCGGACGATGCTCTATCTTGAAGAGGTTGAGGAGAATATAAGGATGGAGAAGGTTGGACTTCAGCCAATAGGCAAGGTAATGCGCATCGCGGGGATGTAAGTCCTATGATAAAAGAAGCCATAGCAAAGGTCGTACAGGGCACAGACCTCGAAGAGGCCGAGATGTTCGGCGCAATGGACGAGGTCATGACCGGCGGGGCTTCTCCCGCGCAGATAGCCGCGTTCATTACGGCTCTGCGCATGAAGGGCGAGACCGTTGCCGAGATAACCGGCGCGGCGCGCGTCATGCGGCAGAAGGCCACGCGCATAGACGTCAAGGGCGATAACGTCATCGATACCTGCGGCACGGGCGGGGACGAGTCCATGACCTTCAATATCTCCACTGCCGCGGCCTTTGTGGCCGCGGGCGCGGGGCTGGTAGTTGCCAAGCACGGCAACCGGTCGATATCCTCGAAGTGCGGCAGCGCGGACGTGCTGGCCGCCCTCGGCGTGAACATCGAGGCCGAGGTCTCCCGCGTGGAAGAGTGCATTGCCGGAGCAGGCATAGGTTTTCTGTTTGCGCCCATGCTCCACGGCGCGATGAAGTACGCGGCCCCGGTGCGGCGCGAGCTCGGCATAAGGACGATATTCAACCTCCTCGGCCCGCTGACCAATCCGGCTGGCGCAACCAGACAACTCATCGGGGTCTACGCCCCGCTCCTTACCGACATGCTGGCAAAGGCCCTTTATAATCTCGGCTCTCGCCGCGCGTTCGTCGTGCGGGGCGAGGACGGGCTTGACGAGATAACGCTGTGCGCTGAGACGCGCGTGACCGAGCTCAACGGGGACGCCATCAAGACGTATCACATAAAGCCCGAAGACTTCGGCCTTGCGCGCTGCGCGCCAGCCGACCTGAAGGGAGGCGATGCCGCGCATAACGCCGGGGTCGTCCTTGACGTGCTCAAGGGCGTGCACGGCCCGGCGCTCGACGTCGTTATGCTCAACAGCGCCGCCGCCATAACCGTGGGCGGGCTCAGCCGGTCGATTGACGAGGGCATAGCCGTGGCAAGGGGCGCGATAGAGTCGGGCGCGGCCCTGGCAAGGCTTGAGAAATTAAAGGAGATATCCAACAGGAATTAAGGCGCGACAGACGCGATACCGCCCCTGTTAACGGGGAATATATAAAAGGATAGAGTGAACGCAATGGCCGTGAACCTGTTGGAAGATATACTGGACCACAAGAGAAAGGACATAGAGAGGCTTAAATCGTACATACCGATCGAAAGGCTCAAGGAGAAGATAGCGGTCTCCAAATCCCTGCGCGATTTTCCGGGCGCGCTGGCCGAGGACGGCTCGGGCAAGATAAAGATAATCGGCGAGATAAAGAAGGCCTCTCCGTCAAAGGGCGTCATACGCGAGCACTTCATGCCGTACGAGATGGCGCGCGAGTATCGCATAGGCGGGGCAATAGCCCTATCGGTTCTGACCGAGGAGAAGTATTTTCTCGGCAGGCTCGATTACCTCGTCTCCATCAAGATATACTCGAACATCCCCGTGCTCAGGAAGGATTTCATATTCGACGACTATCAGGTCTGGGAGTCAAGGGCCGCGGGCTCGGACGCGATACTGCTCATCGTCGCCATACTCGGCAAACAGCAGTTGGCCGACCTCATGGGCAGAAGCGCCGAACTCGGCATGGCCTGCCTTGTGGAGGTGCATAACGAGGATGAAATGGAAACGGCCCTTGACGTTGGCGCGCATATAATCGGCATCAACAACCGCGACCTCAAGACCTTCAAGACCGACCTTGAGACGACCGTGCGCCTTGCGCCTTATGTGCCGCAGGATAAGCTCCTGGTGAGCGAGAGCGGCATCTCCACCTTCGACGATATCGCCATGCTCAGGAAGAACGGGGTCAACGCCTTCCTTATCGGCGAGGCCCTTGTCAGGGAAAAGGAGCTTGCGAAGAAGCTAAGGGAGCTGCGCGGGGTTTAAGCAACAGGCTGCTGTCTGGCAGTCCGCCAAAGGCGGACCATTAAAATGGATAGTTTCCTTACCAGCAAGAGCGAAGCTCTTCAAAAGCCCCATCTGCGGCGTTATCCGACCCGCGCCACTTGGTGCGGGTGCCCCGGCTCGTCACTGCGGCGTAGAGAAAACTACGCCTCATTCCTCACTCCTCGATGCCTTCGGGGCACCCATCCGAAGGATGGGTCGGGGAGTTTTTGAGCAGCCTGATTACATCTTGGGTTTTTTAGTAATTTTGCCAAGAAGGATTGCAATGACCGTCAAGGTAAAGATATGCGGGATTACGAACCCGGCGGATGCGCGCTCGGCCGTGGAGGCCGGGGCTGACGCGCTGGGTTTTGTCTTCTGGCCGAAGAGTCCGAGGAATATTACCCCGGCTGCGGCGGCCGCCATCATAAAGGGGCTGCCGCCTTTTGTCCTGACCGTGGGCGTCTTTGTGAACGAGGAGGTCGAGCGGATAAGGCAGACCACGGCGCAGGCCGGACTTTCCTGCGTTCAGCTCCACGGGGACGAGACCCCGGCCCGGGCCGTTGAGGTCGCTGACAGGGCGTGTCTCAGGGTTATAAAGGCATTTCGCGTGGCCGAGGGATTTGATATAATCTCCCTTGACGCCTATCAAGTCCAGGCCTGTCTGCTCGACGCATATAAGCCCGGTGTGCCGGGCGGCACCGGCGAGACCTTTGATTGGGCAACGGCGGTCGAGGCTGCAAAGAGAAAGAGGATTATACTCTCAGGCGGACTTACGCCTGACAACGTCGGACAGGCAGTGGAGACGGTCAGGCCGTATGCCGTTGACGTAAGCTCCGGGGTCGAGGCCGCGCCCGGCAAGAAGGACGCGGACAAGGTGAGAAGGTTTATAAAGGCGGTGAAGGCGGCCGGAAGATAACCGGTCGAGTTTTGTAGGAGGGGCGCGGGCCACCCTACAAGCCTGTAGAATAAAGAACGCGGGATGGGTATAAATGAAGAAGATGCCGGACAACCTGGGTCACTTCGGCGTATACGGGGGCAGGTACATATCAGAGACTCTTATGCCTGCGGTCATGGAGCTTGAAGAGGCCTATCGCAAGTGGGGCGCCAGCAAGCAGTTCAAGGATGAGTTCGCCTATTATCTCAAGGAGTACGTGGGCAGGCCCACGCCCCTGTACCTGGCCGAGCGCCTTACGAAGAAGATAGGCGGGGCGCGGATATTCCTCAAGAGGGAAGACCTCTGTCACACCGGCGCGCACAAGATAAACAACACCATCGGCCAGATACTCCTTGCGAAGCGTATGGGCAAGAAGCGCGTCATTGCCGAGACAGGCGCGGGCCAGCACGGGGTGGCCACGGCCACGGTCGCCGCGATGTTCGGTCTCGAGTGCGAGATATTCATGGGCGCGGACGACATCAAGCGCCAGTCCCCGAACGTCTTTCGCATGAAGCTCCTCGGCGCGAAGGTCACGCCCGTCACCTCCGGCAGCAGAACGCTCAAGGACGCCATGAACGAGGCGCTGCGCGACTGGGTCTCGAACGTCTACAATACCTTCTATATAATCGGCACGGTCGCCGGGCCGCACCCGTACCCCATGCTGGTCAGGGATTTTCAATCCGTCATAGGCGTTGAGGCGCGCAGGCAGATAAAGGAGATTGCCGGAAGGCTCCCGGACCAGCTCGTTGCCTGCGTGGGCGGCGGGAGCAATTCGATAGGGCTCTTTCACGCCTTTCTCGACGACGCGGCCGTCAGGATGACGGGCGTTGAGGCGGGCGGGGACGGCATATCAACGGGCAGACACGCGGCCTCGATAAGCGGCGGCAGGCCCGGGGTGCTGCACGGCAACAAGACCTATCTCCTTCAGGACAAATGGGGGCAGATAATAGAGACTCACTCCATATCCGCGGGCCTCGACTATCCGGGCGTCGGGCCGGAGCATTCGTATCTCAACGATACCGGCCGCGTCGAGTATAAGGTCATAACCGACAAGGAGGCTCTCGCCGGTTTCAAGGCCCTGACCCTTTCCGAGGGGATAATCCCGGCGCTTGAGTCGTCTCATGCCGTGGCCTACGCCATGAAGCTTGCGAAGAAGCTCTCTAAGGACTCGATTATCATCGTCTGTCTTTCCGGCCGCGGCGACAAGGACCTTGATACGGTATCGAAGGCCTTTAATTACCAGTTGTGATCAACGGCCTTTGGCAAGGACAAGCGCGAGGTTGGATTGAAAAAGCTTATTCAGGTCTCCCTTTTTTCTATTGCCGCTTTGTTGGTCTGCCATAGTCGATCGGCAACGGCCCAGGCCGCGCCTGCCTCAGGCATGATAATAGACATCATGCAGGCCTGCCGCATGCCGGTTGAAGAGGTTGAGAAGATTGCGGCGATAAAGCGCGCGCACTGGCGCGTTGAGAAGTACGAAACCCCTGAGTGGGGCGCTGACGAGTACTGGTTCCTTGAAGACCCGGTTGAATTGAAGCGGCTCGGGCTCAAGGCCATCGAGGTCAGTATCGAGCATGGTGTTTTCAGGGCCATATACCTTACCCCGGCCGATGCGACGAGCGATATCGAACATAATCTCGGTTATGTAGGCCTTACGCCTGTTGATCTGACGGCGCATCACTCCGGCCCCAGGCACTGGCATACTGCCACGGACAAGACCGGGCAGGTGATATCCGTGCGCGAGAACGGGACGTGGTTCGAGTGTTTCGAGCATCACCCCGGCCATTGACGGCACCGGTTTTATATTGGTCATAATCGGCTGTGACCTGCGTTGACCTTCGGCGCGGGTAGAAAAATACAACAAACGGCCCCGCGCATACGGGGCGTATGGAGTCCGGGAAGATGACAGTCAGAGCAAAGGCAGTGAAGGCGAAAGACGAGAAAGTGACCGGCAGGCTCAGCCGCACCTTTGCCGCGCTTCGGGCAAGGAACGAGAAGGCGCTTATAACCTTTATCACCGCCGGAGACCCGGATATCAAGGCTACGAAGGACTTGATACTCGCGCTCGAGGCAAACGGCGCTGACATCATCGAGCTTGGCATGCCGTTCTCAGACCCGATGGCTGACGGGCCTACGATACAGGCCTCTTCCGAGAGAGCGCTACGCAAGGGGACTACGCCCGAGGACGTCATCGATATCGTGGCCGAGGTAAGGAAGCGCTCCGGGATTCCGATAGTCCTTTTCGGCTACTATAACCCGATATTCCAGTACGGTCTTAAGAGGTTCGCTAAGGCGGCTGCATCCGCGGGCGCGGACGGCGTGCTCGTCGTAGACCTTCCGGCCGAGGAGGCGGGCGAGCTGAAAGCGGAGCTGGACAGGGTCGGCTGCGACCTCATCTTCCTCCTTACGCCCACCAGCAACGACGGGCGCATAAAGGTGACCGTTGACAAGGCCTCAGGCTTTGTCTATTTCGTCAGCGTCGCCGGCGTGACCGGCGCGCGCGCGAGCGTTTCGCGCGGCGTGCCCGGCTACGTAAGGAAGATACGCAGGTTCACCGATCTGCCCGTGGGGGTCGGCTTCGGCATATCCACCCCGGCCCAGGCTAAAGAGGTCGCCGCCTTTGCCGACGGCGTGGTGGTGGGCAGCGCCCTTGTCAACGTCATCGCTTCGTCAGGCGCAGACGTACTTTTAAAAAACGCAGGGGCCTTTGTTTCGGCCATTAAGGCGGGGATGAGACAGGGCTGAGGCGGTCTGCCGGTTCAGCGTATCTCATCCGTTGTCATCACATGCGGGGAAGACATCATGGCTGCCAGGGCAAAGACGGTCAGGAAGAAGGTCGTATCAGGCAGGAAAAAATCAGCCGGGAAAAAGTCCACAGGGTCAGGCAGCGTGCTTGCCGCCTGCAAAAAGAAGCTCGCTCTGCTCAACATCGAGCTTGAGGTATATCGCGAGATAGGCGGGCTTGCCGTAACAAAGAAGAACCTCAAGTCCGTGCTCGGGCGCCTCATGGATTATGCTCTTTCAGCCCTTGAGGCCGACTCCGGCACGTTATACATCCTCGATGCGGGAACCCGCGAGCTTGACTTCGCCGTTGTGAAGGGTTCGCTCGCGCCCAAGCTAAAAGGCGCGAGGATGAGCATCAGGAAGGGCATCGCCGGCAGGGTGGCCGTGACCGGGGTGCCCTACGTGACCGAAGACCTCCGCCGCGACCCTCTGTGGGCAGGGGTGGAGCTCACGCGGGAACGCTCCAATATGATTGCCGTGCCGCTGCGCGCCAAAAAGAAGGTCTACGGCGTCATCGAGGTCTTGAACAAGGCCGACGAGCGCCCGTTTACGAAGGAAGACCTTGCAGCGCTTTCATCCCTTACCAACCACTTCTCGATAATCATCGAGCGCGCAAACCTTTTCGCCGGAATAGACGCCAGGGTGCGGCAGATGAAGACGCTTAACGAGGTCGGCGCGCTCTTGACGTCCTCGCTCGACCAGACGGTCGTGCGCCGCCGCGCCATGGAGGCGATAACGCGCCTGATGAACGCCGAGACCGGCTCGCTACTTCTCATAGACAAGAAGACGGACGAGCTCTTCTTCGAGGTCGCGCTCGGGGACAAGGGCGAGACCTTGAAGGAGATACGGCTCAAGATGGGCGAGGGCATCGCCGGGTGGGTGGCCTCCACCGGCGCTCCGCTCGTCATACACGACGTCATGAAGGACAAGCGCTTTCAGGGGCGCTTCGACAAGAAGAGCAAGTTCCAGACCCGCAACATGGTCTGCGTGCCGGTCGAGATAAAGGGCTCGCGCATAGGCGTCATACAGGCCATAAACAAGGTCGGCGGCTCCTTTAACAACGACGACCTCAAACTCTTTCAGCTCTTCGCAAGCCAGGTCGCCATAGCCCTTGATAACGCGCGGCTCTATGAAGAGATAAAAGAGACCTTTTATAACACATCCGAGGCCCTGGCCGAGGCCATAGAAAAACGCGACCCGTACACCGGCGGCCACACGAAGAGGGTGCTGTGGTATTCGCTCGCCATCGCCAGACACATGGGCATGACCAAAGACCAGCTTGAGAAGGTCAAGCTCTCTGCCGTGCTGCATGACGTGGGTAAGATAGGCATAGAGGATGCAATCCTGCGCAAGCAGGCCCCGCTCGACGAGAACGAGCGGGCCGTCATGAGCATGCACCCCAAGTACGGCGGCGAGATATTGAAACGCGTGCCTCAGCTTGCGGACATCGTCCCGGGTATGCTCCATCATCACGAGAGGTACGACGGCCTCGGATACCCCGATAAGCTCAAGGAGGATGCGATACCTCTCATAGCGAGGATAATCGCGGTTGCCGACACATACGACGCCATGACCACGACACGGCCGTATAGAAAAGGCCTGCCGACCGAGGTCGCGCTTGCCGAATTGAGGAAATACGCCAATATACAGTTTGACGGCGGGGTGGTTGAGGCGTTTCTGCGGGCCTTTGACGCGGGCGAGATGAGCGGCGTCCCGAGCGCTGACGATACGCACCTGAGCGGCAGGGAGGCCTGAGCCTTTTCCGAAGGCCGCATGGGCCTCAGGGTCTGCTTCCCGGTTTTCGGGCCGGGTTTTCGTAACCCAGAGCTTGAAAACATCTTATAATACAACCGGTTACGATGCGTCCAGAAGTCCTTTGCAGTTGTTGACAGGGCCGGGTGGTTGTGCGAAGATATATCATTATGAGGCAATATGATCTGGTTTAAGAAAGAAATACGCGCCAACGGCGAAGAGGCCAAGAGCGTGAAGGTACCGCTGGGCCTGTGGGTAAAGTGCGACCACTGCGGCGAGATAATCTTCAAGAAAGAGGTCGAGAGGAACCTCGACGTCTGCCCTAAGTGCAACTACCACTTCCGTATCTCGGCGGCCGCGCGCATAGGCATGGTCGCGGACGAAGGGACGTTCAAGGAGTGCGACGCGGGCGTGGAGCCGGTGGACGCACTTGACTTCAAGGACCTTAAACGATACAAAGACCGGATAAAGGCCTATCAGAAGGACTCGGCCAATAAGGACGCCATCATAACCGGCGAGGCCGAGATTAACGGCACACGGGCCATGCTCGCGGCCTTCGAGTTCTCGTTCATGGGCGGGTCCATGGGCTCGGTCGTGGGCGAGAAGATTACCCGCGTGGTCGAGCGCGCCTGCGAGACCGGCTGCGGGGTGGTGATATTCTCGTCTTCGGGCGGGGCGCGTATGCAGGAGTCCATACTCTCGCTCATGCAGATGGCTAAGACCTCCGCGGCCCTGGGCCGTCTTCGCGCCTGCGGCCTGCCGTATATATCCGTCCTCACCGACCCCACCATGGGCGGCGTCACCGCCTCCTTTGCCATGCTCGGCGACGTCATCATTGCCGAGCCGCGAGCGTTAATCGGCTTTGCCGGGCCGCGCGTCATAGCAGAGACCATCCGCCAGAAACTCCCCGAAGGCTTCCAACGCGCAGAATACCTCCTCGAACACGGCTCAATCGACATGATAGTCGAGCGCAAACTCATGAAAGATACCCTCTCAAAGCTCCTTGCCATGTTAAGGCGTGATACGGGCGCGGCGTAGTTCCAAATCTTGTCATTTCGAGCGCAGCGAGAAATCCTTATGCCTTAACATCTCCCCTCCCTTGATGGGAGGGGATTAAGGGGAGGGTGAAAAGGCGTTGTTTTTTATATTTACAAAGTCTGTAGTCTGTAGGTTGGGTTGGTCTTATCAACCCAATGTCTTTTGCAATGAATGTTGGGTTACGCTGCGCTAACCCAACCTACGCGCTCAGACATTCCAATGGACTGAGCTTATCGGTAACTTGAGGTAATATGTTTAATTATAATGTTGGTATCTTATTAGTCTTGGTTCTTCTAATGACTGCTTGCACACCGGTTAAAGAGAAAGACCTTTATGGTACATACATTGCGGAATACTCCTTTGGTTATGAAAAAGTGACTTTGAGTGCAAATGGAGAATATATTCAGGAAGTCTCTATTAAAGGCGAGTCCAGGGTTCTAACACATAAAGGGCATTGGTGGTACGAGCCAAAATATAAATACATAAGGCTTGAATACGGTTTGATTATAGAAGACTCAGATAGCGGATCAGAGCATTACTATGTTCCTTTCGATGGTGACGTTTTGATGAAGGTAAGACGGGTCTTTCCCAGCATTAGATTAGGAACCGCATATGAAGACGTTGATTTTGTAAAAATGTGAATGAAAAAAATAAGCTCGTAGGATGGGCTGAGCTTGCGAAGCCCATCGTCTCGGCGCAAACGTAACTCCCCCTGACCCCCTCTTTAAAAAGAGGGGGGAATAAAATCCCCCTCAATCCCCCTTTACAAAGGGGGAAGATAAAGTCCCCCTCTATGTCGACCTCGAAAGAAATCCTGAAATATCTCTACGGTCTTGAGCGCGGCGGGATAAAGCCGGGTCTTGAGCGGATAGAGCGGCTCGTCGAGGCCCTCGGTAACCCGCAACTTGCGTACCCGTGCGTCCACGTTGGCGGGACCAATGGCAAAGGCTCAACCGCGGCTATGACGGCTTCCATACTCATGAAGGCAGGGTATCGCGTCGGCCTTTACACATCCCCGCACCTTGTAAGGTTCAGCGAGCGGATAAGGATAAACAACAGAGAGATTTCAAACGCCGCGTTGGTGAAGATAGCAACGCGGGTCAGGAAGGCGGCACGTAGTGTGCCCGCCTCAACAGGTTCCGTCTCGTTCTTTGAATTCACAACTGCAATGGCCTTCGAGTACTTCAGGCAAGAGCGCGTCGACATCGCGGTCATAGAGGTCGGCATGGGCGGCAGGTGGGACGCCACCAACGTTGTAAGGCCGCTCGTATCGGTTATAACCACGGTTGATATCGACCATACGGCGTATCTCGGCAAGAGCCTCGCCAAGATTGCCGTTGAGAAAGCCGGGATTATAAAGAAAGGTGTCCCTGTCGTCTGCGGCGAGTCAAAGGCGCAGGCCGTTGGGATAATCGCAAAGGCCGCAAATGCGGCTGGCGCGCCGTTGTACAGGCTTGGCACGGAGTTTGATATGACCGACGGCGCAGCCGGGCTTTCCTATCGCGGTATCAATGGCCGGATTGACCGGTTAAAGCTCGGTCTTGTCGGAGGCCATCAGAAAAGGAATGCGGCGTGCGCCCTTGCCGCAGTTGAGCTTTTGAAAGAGGCAGGGTGGCGGATACCTTTAAAGGCGATAAGGGACGGTCTGCGCGGCGTTAGCTGGCCGGGCCGCGTTGAGGTGTTAGGCTGTCGTCCGCTCGTCATTATAGATTCGGCGCACAACCCGGCAGGCGCGGCAACGCTTAGCGCCTCGCTCGCTTTATTCCGTTATAAAAAACTCTTTCTCGTCCTCGGCATCATGGCTGACAAGGACATAGACGGCATTATGTCCGCGCTTGCGCCCCTTGCACATACAGTAATCGTATGCGTTCCGGTCTGCGACAGGGCGGCAAGCCTTGACGTTATGCGTGACAGGGCCGCCTCTTATGGAAAAGAGGTCATAACGGCCGCGTCCGTCACAGCGGCATGCAAGGCCGCGCTGGAAGCGGCTTCTGCCGCGGACGCCGTTTGCGTCACCGGCTCGATATTCACCGTTGGAGAGGCAAGAAGCTATCTGTTGCGCGTTTGCGGGCGGTAGCGGTTTTATGATGCGTATTTCTCCTCCCCTTTTTTAAGGGGAGGCTGGGAGGGGTTATGCGCGCACCGGTAAAAAAAACAGGGCTAAATCCCTCCCCTATAAATGGTGGAGTTCTGTGCCGTCAGGAGTTTCCTCCTGACGGCGGAGCCCGGCGGATGGCAGGAGGAAACTCCTGCCATCACTTCAAAGCATGAGATTGCTTCCCCTTTCGCTGCGCTCAGGGCTTCGGCTCACGCGCTCGCAAAGACAATCGCTTACTTTTTGAAATTTATGCAAAGGTCTCCTCTGAAAGGTTATGGTCTTGCGCTTTTAGAGCTTCCCCCGCTTGTAAAACCCCTCTTGATGTGCTAAGTTTTCAACTACTCGTCCGTGCTGCTTTTTCCCTTAAATCATAAGGTCATTATACCCTCATGCGTATTTTCATGGCGTCGCTCTTTTGTGCCGGACTCCTTGCCCTGTCCCTTCCAGTCCTTGCGGATGACGGGCCGAGCACCGATATATTCCAGAAAGACGCGCCCGTTGACCTGACCGCGGATACCGTCAGTTTCGACAAGGGCACAGAGACGTATCTTGCGACAGGCAACGTCGTTGTCAAGCAGGAGGGCACTACCCTTACGGCCGACAAGGCGATGATAAACATGCAGTCCGGCGCGGCAACCGCAGTGGGCAATATCGTTGTCTTTGATGAGGGCGGCAATACGCTTCGCGGCGATGAGATGAAGATGAACATAAAGGAGAAGACGGTCGTCGTTGCGAACGGCAGGATATTCTACAAGGTCGAGAATATCCATCTGCGCGGCGACCCCATAAGGAAGACGGGCAGGGAGACCTACAACGCCGACTCCATCAGCTATACCACATGCGATTGCCCTGATGACGAGGCCCCGGCCTGGTCGTTTACCGCGTCCTCGGCAGAGCTTATCGTGGGGGAGTATTTGACGGGCTGGAACGCGTTCTTCCGCGTCAAAGGCGTGCCGTTGCTTTATTCGCCCTACGTCTCCATGCCGATAAAACGCGAGAGACAGAGCGGTTTTCTTCAGCCGAAACCCGGGTATTCCAAGCTGCGCGGTTTTATATTCAAGGATTCGTTCTTCTGGGCAATATCAAAGAATACGGATGCGACCTTCGACATAGATGAGGAGACGAAGCGCGGTCTGGGCAAGGGGGTAGAGTTCCGTTATATACGCACGCGCGATTCATACGGCGAGGCGAACTTCTTTCATTTCAAGGAGAAGGATATCAAGCGCGTAAGGGAGTTTCGCAAGGGCGTTGACAACCTTGCGCGGCCGCAAAACGCGACTGATGACCGGTGGCGTTTCAAGTGGCAGCACAACGAGAACCTGCCCTCCGGCGTCCTGGTCAAGGCGCGCGTGGATATGATAAGCGATGACGAGTACTTCATCGACTTCGGCAAGGGCACCAGGGAGCGCTCGCTCGAGTCCATCGAAAGCAACCTATCCGTCAACAAGAACTGGTCGATATACAGCCTTACGGCGCAGGCGCGTTTTTTCAATAATCTGCTCGTTGAGAGCGACAGGGCGACGGTGCAGATGCTGCCGGCCGTGGCCCTTACGTCCTCCAATCAGCGGCTCGGTGTGACCCCGTTTTATATCTCGTCCGAGTCGAGTTTCGTGAACTTCGTGAGACAGGAAGGGCTGAAGGGGCAGCGCCTTGATATACATCCGCGCATATCGCTGCCGCTCCGCCCGGGCGGGTATTTTGATTTCACGCCGTCCATAGGCCCGCGCGCTACCTACTATCTCGTGAAGAACGACCCGAACGGCAGGTTTACGGACAGGTATATCTATGACGTCAGGGCCGTCCTTACCACGACCTTCACCAGGGTCTATTTCCCGGACACTGGCGGGTTGCGCGCGGTGCGTCATACGATAAGGCCGGGCCTGGTCTATACGTATATACCGGAGGCCGTGCAAACCGATATCCCGAAGTTCGATTCGGTCGACGATATCGCGCAGGCCAACAGGCTCACGTATTCGTTGAATACGATATTCACCGGCAAGTTCAAGGGCGAGACAAAACCTGTCTACCGTAACCTCGTTTATTTCAACCTCAGTCAGAGCTATAATATAAACGAGGCCACGAGGAAGCTCCTGACAACGACGGACAGGCACAGGCCGTTTTCCAACGTCCTTGGCGACGCGCGCCTTTTGCCTGACGAGCGGATAAACTTTACCATGCGCGGTTCTTATGACGTCTATCACCACTGGCTTGCAAGTTACGACACAGGGGCCTCGGTCTCCGATACCCGCGGGGACTCGCTGAGTCTGACGCGCAGGTTTATCCGCGCTCAGGCCGATTATTTTGAGGCCGCGGCCCGCGCCCGCCTTGCCGCATCCTGGGACGTTACGTTCAACAAGAGGTTCTCTTTCGTGGAAGGCAGGTCTCTTGAGACCTCTTACGGCATAGACTACAGGCACCAGTGCTGGAGTTACCTGCTGACCTACACGATGCGCCCGGAAGAGCGCATCGTCTATCTTACGCTCAATCTCCTCGGTCTCGGCAGGGTGGGCGGCATACAGGGCAGGATAGAGCCGCTCTAATGCTTCCGAATGTCTGGAACGTTCCGTCTTTTCGCGCAGTTAGCCCTGCGCGCGGCCTGCGCCATGATTGTTGACACACACCTTCTATTGCGATAAACTGAGTGTCTATTTTGTTATATTGCTTGGTTTTCCGTCTCTTTCTCCAGAGGCGTCGCCGTATTTATACCCGGCGATACGGCTCCTGATGCCATTAACATCCAAGGACTGCATAGCGGCATGGTACAGAAAAAAGAACCTGTTGAGATAACCTGTTCGGGCTGTAATACGGCTTTCAGGCTATGGGTGCCTGAGGATATGCCTAATATCAGGGTCGGCGTCAAGGTGAGTTGCGTCTTGTGCGGGGCGCGCTATACGGTAAGGAAGACCGAGGCTGGGTTTGACGTAAAGCCCTTGGGTGAGGAGGCCCCGGCCACGCAGGCCGCAGCCGCGGCTGCGGTCGTGGCGCAGGCGTCTTCCGACGCAGCCGATACCATCCTTATGATAGAAGACGACAAGGTCGCCCGCGCCATGGCCGAGACTCAACTCGCCGAGTCGGGCATCAGCGTTGTCATGGCCAAGAACGGCAACGAGGCCTTGAAGGTGCTCAAGAAAAAGAAGATAAGCCTTATCGTCTCTGACCTGCACCTTAAAAACCCGGCAGACCCTGAATCCACCATTGACGGTGAGGAGCTTCTGAGGCTCATCATCGATTCCGGCATCTCTTTGCCCGCGATTATCACCACCGGCAAAGACCTGTTGGACGACATGATAGCGGACCCGAAATGGTATGACCTTCACGTGAAGGGTTTCATACAGAAGGGGAATCCTTTCTGGGTGGAGGAACTGAGGCTCAAGATAAAAGAGGTGCTCTACAGGGATTAAGGCTCGGCAGCCGCGCGTGGACGGAATGGTCTGTTTTGAGATGCGCGATGCGGCGATATATTTGAGAAGATTATATAAAAACGGGGGGCGCGTATTGCGCCCCCCGTTTTTTATGGCCTTCTCTCTTCCGTGATGCAAGGGTCAGGGCAGCATCGGGTAGTCGAAGCGAGGGGGCTCGCCAGTGAGCGTCTTGAGGAACTCGACTATAAGGGCGGCGTCCGCGTCCCCTGTCTCGCTCTTGAGCATCTCGCGGCTCATTATCTTTACCGCGTCCTGGAGCCTGTCGACCGAGCCGTTGTTGAAGTACGGATAGGTAAGGGCGACGTTCCTGAGGCTTTGCACCCTGAACCGGAATTTATCGTCTTCCTTTTTTGTCACCTGGTATCTGCCGAGGTCGGTGGAGCCGGGGACCTGTATCTTGTGAAACTCGCTGTTCGTGAAGTTGGGGCCGTTGTGGCACGCCACGCAGCCCTTATTCTGGAAGAGTTCCCAGCCTTTTCTTGCGTCCGCGGATATGGCGTTCGTGTCACCCGCAAGGAACCTGTCAAAGGGCGAATTGACGGTCAGGAGCGTCCTTTCAAAGGCCGCGATGGCCCTGGCGATATTGGCCGAGGTAACGGTTTCCTTGCCGTCGAACGCCGCGTTGAATAGTTTCACGTACGCGGGTATGGCCTTGAGCTTCATCACGACGTTGTCGAGCGACTCGTTCATCTCGACCGTGGCCTGAATCGGGCCGAGGGCCTGTTCTTCGAGCGTGGCCGCGCGGCCGTCCCAGAACTGCGCGTTGAGCAGGGCGGCGTTCAAGACCGTGGGCGTATTGCGGGGGCCGACCTGGTGTTTATGTCCGAGCGCGCGCGGGACCCTGTCGGTAAAGGCGAACGATGGGTTGTGGCAGCTCGCGCAGCTTACCACGCCGCTCGATGAGAGCCTTGGGTCGAAGAAGAGCATCTTGCCGAGCTCCACCTTTACGGGGGTCATGGTGTTGTCGCCTGGTATGGGAGGCACCGAGGGCAGTATCTCCGTGGCAAGGGAGATGGACGGCATGAGCGCGGCAAAGACCGATACAAGGGCATAGAGGATGTATTTTTTCATAAGGGCTCCTTGGTTTGCGTATGGATTGAATATATCAGAGGGCGCGGCGGCGTCAATGCCGCAAGACGTAAAATTGGGTCTTGAAATCTCAAGGCCGTTGGAAGGGACGTCGAGGCCTCAACCCGTTGGAGCAGGATGGAAGGACGGTTAGCCCTTCCTGCCCTTGAGCCTCTCGTACTCTTCGCGCACGTTTATCAGGTCTTCGGTCGTCTGTCTGAGCCTGTTCGAGAGCAGTTCCGTAAAAACACGGTAGATGACGTAGAGGCAGACCTCGCGCTCTTTTTCCTCAAGCCTGTCCACGAACGAGACGTCCATCTTGAGGCAGCTTGTTTTTTCGACTGCGTAGACCGAGGCCGAGCGCGGCATGGCGTCAATGATGCCCATCTCCCCGAAGACGTCGCCGCAACGGTCGAGGATGCGCACTTCGATGCCTTGCTTGACTATCCGGACCTTGCCGGTCAGGAGAAGGAAGATGTGCTGGTCGAAGCCGCCCTCGTCGAATACCGTCTCGTTGTCCTCGAACTCGGCTATCCTGCAGAGTTTTATGAGGCTCTTTACCTGAGTCTCGTCAAGGGCTTCGATGATGGGCAGTTTTTTCAGGCTCTTGACGAGTTCGATGTTTTCTTCAAGGTATCTGGTCTCTTTCATTGTCTGCTCCTTTGGGCATGAACGTCTGCGGGTTTGTATTCAGGTTAATCAGCGTAAAGTCCTACGTTAGAGATTCGAGTATATGGTCAGATAGACCTGGGTCGTGCCGTCCTGGTTGAGCCCGTGCGCCACGCCGATGGCAGGCGTTATCTCGATGAGATAGCCGAGCGTCATGTCCATGCGGAGCTCCGCGCCCACGCCGACCTTGAGCCGGGGGATGCTGAAACCCCTGTCGTCGTCCCAGACCTCGCCCGCGTCCGCAAACGCCGCCGCGTGGAGCTTCTCCATGAAGAACGGCTTGGTGTTGATGCCCTGGAATAGATACATGATAGGCGAGCGCGCCTCGATTGTAGAGGTTGCCACGAACTTGCCTGTCGAAGACCTTGACGGAAAGCCGCGGAGACCGAAATCCGATTGTCCCGGCGTGCCGCCGAGTTGGAAGGCCTGCTGCGTTATACGCGCGCCGCTGGCCGCGCCGCCCTTGAGGTTCAGGTAGAGGACGCTGTGGCGGAGCCTTCCTGTGAATTCAGGGGCGAGGTACTCGGACAGGGACGCGGTGAATTCCTTGGAATGCACGTCGCTTCCCACGGCCCGCGAATAATACCTGTAGACTACCGAGGCCTCCTTGCCTTCCTCGTGGCTGATGGAGTAAGGATACTTGAGGCTGCTGGAAAAGTCGAGCTTGACAAAGACGTTGTCGCGCCTGCCTTCGAATACGGGCAGCCCGCCGAAGAGGCCGTTCGATATGTCGGACTGTGCGCCCTGCCTGAGAAACTCGTATCCGAACGTGAGAAGATGATATTCTTCGAGCCGGTAGAGCGGCACGGCAGCGGCCAGCACGAGGTTCGTCTGTCTCTCGTAATAATCGCCCCTGCCTGCAAGGTCGGTGTAGAGGACGGGCCTCGAGCGCGACGAGACGATAATGGTCGGGTAGGCGTAGTCGTTATGGTAGATGAGGTTATAGTAGCCCTCGCCGCTGGCAAGCCCGACGCCCGCCTCGACTAAATAGGTGTTGTAGGCGAGCGCGTCTTGACCGATGGTGAACGCGCCGAGCACGCCGCCGTCCTTGTCGCCGGTAAGCGTAGGCAGCCAGAAGCGCGGCCACAGGGTCTTTGTTACTGAATACGGCCTTGCCTCAAGCGGCGTTGCGCTAAGCGCGTAAGGATGGCTGCCGGATGCGGCCGACTCCCTTGCCTGTGTCTCCTTCCAGTACGGCCTTATCGTCGGGGTCTTGTCCATGCCTGCCGGGTCAAAGGCGGTTTTTGCAATCCTGAAACCCGTTGAGCGGTAGCTTGAGAATATGAGCTCGCCCCCGTTGGGCGAGAGGTCGGGTTGGAACGCGCCGCCGAGGACATGGGTCAGCTGGCGTCTTTGTCCGTCCTTGAACGAGTAAGCGTAGAGGTTGAAGACGTTGGTCTCGTCGGAGGTGTATATGATGAAACGGCCGTCCTTCGACCACGTCGGATAGTTGATGTCGAACCGGCCTTCGACGAGCGTGACGTCCTTTTGAGAGGCCGCGTCAACGACGTGGAGCGCGCTCGTGCCGTCGTTGCCAGTGAGGGCGTATGCTATGGCCGAGCCGTCCGGAGACCAGCGGGGCGCGGAGACCCGCATGTCTTTGTATGCGGTCACAGGCCTTGCCGCGTAGGTCTTGCGATTGGATAAGAAATGACGCGCGCCGTCGTCCTCGATGACAACGAGGTTCTGCCCGCCCCTGTTGGAAATAATCGCTGCGAAACGTCTGCCGTCAGGCGCCACGTCGGCCTCTTTGACGCGCATGCCCCGCGTAAGCCGCTCCACGCAGCCCGACTTTACGTCGTAGGAGTAGAGGTCAGAGTAGACGTTAAAGCCGCCGGACACCTCGCCCTGGGTAAAGTATATCGCCCGGCCGTCCGGCGACCAGGAGAGCGAATGGTCTGAGTAGCGTCTTCTGAACGCCTGGCGCGGATTGCCGCCGTTCGCGTCCGCCAGCCATACGGCCTCGTGTCCGTGCGGGTCGCGTCTGTTGTATGCGACGGCGCGCCCGTCAGGCGACCAGCGTGGGTTGGTGAGGAGTTCGCCTGAGAGCGGGAGTTCGTCGAACGCGGTAAGCGGCACCTGCTTCAGCACGGCTATCTGTTCGCGTTCCTCGACCTTGAGGTCCGCGAGCATGTCGTAGTAGAGGAAGGGGTAGTTCTTGCCCCTTGTCAGACGCTCAGCGACGCCATTAAGCAGGTATGGGAACCTGCCTGCGTGGGAGAACGAGAGCCTGCCCGGCATATCCGCGCCGTACCTGTCGGCGATGTATTTTTGCAGGCGCATGCCGAAGACGTAGGGGCTGTGCCCGTTGGGCCAGTCCGGCATGCCGCCCTCTATCCGGTCGACCGAGGGGAGGTTGTCCTCGGCCACGGCCATGCGGTATATCATCTCGTAGTATGAACTCCTGCCGCGCCCCGCGCCGGTGTTCTCGGTCTCCGACCACGTGGCCGCGCCTTCGAGCGACCAGCGCGGCAGAAAGACGTTCGGCGGCGCGGCGAGGATAAAGCCCATAAGGCTCAACAGGTCGCCGCCGGGCAGCGGTTTGCCAAATACCTTCCTCGTGACCTTTGAATACCCGCGCGCCGAGTCCATGCCGACGATATGGGTGTATTCATGCGTGATAATCATTGCGAGCCAGTCGTCGTATTCGCCGATGGTCATATCGAGTGCGGGCGGGACGGTCTGTATATAGATGACGTTATATGGCAGGACTCCGGCGTAGCCGTTCGCGTAGTCGGAATCGTCTATGAGTATGAGCTGGGTTTTTTCTCTCGGCCTCCAGAGGAATTCCGGGGTTATCTTCGCGTGGGCGTCTTCCGCTATGACGGCGGCGCGCTGGGCCAGGCCTTCCAACCCCTGATGGAAGTGTATGGAGAAGTGGGCTGTCTCTATGGTGGAAAATCTGAAGGACGTGTCGTGGTTGGCGGCGCCGCAGACGCCGGTCATCGTTATTACGATAACGAGAGATGCGATAAGCGCCATGACCGGGCGCCGGGGCCTATGCCGTGCCATTCGCGCCCTCCTTTATCCCCGTCCTTCGGCGCTCGCCGAGCATGTCCCAGAGCGGGCCGCGGTGGCCGAACCTGCGAAGCGCGGCCATTGCCTCCTCTGAGTTCCTGATGTCAAGGGCAGGCACCACCCAGTTCCGGCGCTCGGACGCGCCGGTCTCAACGATGCTCAAAAGACGCTCCCTGTCGATGAGAGGCGAGATATAGAAAGTGGAGTCGAGTATGGATTGTCCGGCCTTTATAATCCCGTCGTCTATGCTCGTTTGCTCAAGCGGGGTCTTCGGGTAGACGCGCACGCCTATCATGGCGATGACCGCGCGCGGGTCGACCTCGTCCATGAACTCGAAGGCCTCTTTCACGGTCTCTTCCGTCTCGCCCGGGCCGCCGAGGATGATGTAATGCGCGGCCGGAAGTCCAGCCTCCTTGCACAGGGCCGAGACGCGCCTTACGTCCGCCTTGGTAAAGGATTTGCCCATGTTCCTGAGCATCAGGTCGCTTGCCGCGTCCGTGCCGAATTCCACGCCCTTGCAACCGGCCTCTTTCATGAGGCGCAGGAGTTCGATGGTCATGGACTTGGGCGTGGCGAAACAGGTCCACCCGACGTTCAGTTTGCGTCTGATGAGCTCGCGGCAGATATCCTCAGCCTGTTTGGCCGGATGGTTGAAGATGTCGTCGACAAAGAAGAAGTAGTCGAGGCCGTGAGTCCTGGTCATCTCCTCCATCTCGTCTACCACGGCCTCGGCCGGCCGGCACCGGATGCGGCTGCCGTCGAGGAGCGGATAGGTGCAGTAGACGCAGGTGAACGGGCAGCCGCGCTTGCGCGCCAAAGTCATTGGCGACGCTGAGGGGGTTCTGACGGAATACTCCGTCCTTTATATATGCGAGGTTCGGGCAGCCGCAGACGTCTGTGCCGTTTCCGAGCCTCGCGCTGAACTCGCTGAAGGCCGCCTCTCCTTCGCCTGTAATCCCGTAGACGAGGCCGAGCCGCCTGAGCATCTCCTCTGGAAAGAGCGAAAAACCGCTTCCGCCCGCCACGACCGGCGCTCCGAGCGAGCTTATCTTTTCAGCGACCGTCGCAAGATACGGCAGGTATGATGTCGTCTTGGGGTATGTAAGGTTGTCAACATTGCGGATGGACAGGCCGATGAGGTCGGGGGTAAACCCTTTGATTGCCTCGTCGATTGCCTCGCTGATGTCCGTTGAAAAGCACAGGTCTGCCACGCGCACGTCGTGACCCGCGTCCACGAGCGGACGGGCGACGTACGCAAGCCCGATGGGCGTCACGGGGTATGGCGACTGTTCGCGGTTGGCTGATACAAGGAGTATGTTCATGGACGGCCGTGTCCTTTGCCCGCGTATTCGTCTTAACAGACGAATACGCGGCAGTCTCGCGCCGTAGCCCCATGCAACCCTGCCGGGTTACATGGGGATGCAGGCGGCGCAATAACCTTGTTCTCTGATATTCCGGCTTGAGGGTGGTAAAAAGAGAAATCCGCGTCAGGCCGCTGCCAAGCGGCCGCCGTCTTCCCAATGTAGTGTTGGGTCTGCCTGCCACCGTATGTCTAAAGCGGGGGCTGCGCTAACTCTGGCTGCAAGCTACAGTCTTCTGCTGTGCTTTTCAAGTATAAGGTTTTTGGTCGTAAGATTGAAAATGTCTTCGGGTTTATACCGTTCCGTTGCGCCTATGATCTCAAGGCCGATTATCTTGCCGTCGGAGTCTACGTCGAGATTTACGCCTTCCTCGATCTCCCTTGTATGCGCAACCTTCTTTTTCTGTATCCTGATATAGAGAGCGTCAACCTCTTTATCGTATTCTATCTGCATACGTCTCCTATTTGCCCTTATCAATAGCCGTTATGATAATTATCCTGCCGTCTTCCTCTTTATAAGTGACTTTAAGCAGCCTTTTGCCAGTATGTTTAAACGCATTTTTTCTGCCTTTTGTAGAATCCTCTGTCATATCCGGGTGGTGGATTGTCAAGGAAATCTCGTCTTCAGAGATTCCTCTCCACCGCATCTGCCGACAGGCATGCCTACTAAAGTAGATTTCCACTCAATACCCTGCCTTAAGCGCTTCACGGCAACCCAATCGCCGTCATTCCCGCATGTTCTTGGCGGGAATCCAGTTTTTTTGAATCTCGCAGCCAAACATGGATTCCCGACTAAAACCTCGGGAATGACGCGTCAATAGGCGAAATTTAACTGGACAACCAAGACAGTATCTACTATTTAATTTCCGAGAGTCGGCAACGTCTCGGCCGCAGGCCGGTTACTGCGCGGCCTTGGCCTTGCGCGAGTTCTTGCGAAGCCAGCAGGCCGGGTCGGACGCCAGGTAGTTGCCCGTCTGTTGATAGGCGTTGCCGCGGCAGCCGTAGCAGTCGGCGGCGAATTCGCAGGAAGAACACTCGCCTTCGATGGTTGAGTAGATATTACGCAGGTTCTGTATCACCGGAGACTTCAGCAGTATATCCTTGAGGGATTCCTTACGAAGGTCTCCGACGGGCATGTCTATGCCCGTGCAGGGCTGAATCTTGCCCTGCGAGTTCACGAGGCACGAGTAGAGGTGCCTCTTGCAAGTGAAAGATGCGATGGTCGGATGAGGATGCCACTTGTGGCCGAACCGCGTCTCGTCTATTCCCTTGAGCTTGTCGAATACCGCGCTCAGCTCGTCGTTGGATACGGCAAGCTCCTTGAATTCCTTTGCGCGCCCCTGGTTGGTGATGATCTCGAAATACGGTATGACGCCGCGCTCGCGCGCCCACGTCCACATATCCGGTATCTCGTTGAGATTCTGGCGGCAGATGACCGTCTGGATGCCGAGTTGCACGTGTCCCTTGGGGTATCCCGCTTCGACAAGGTAGTTGAAGCCGCGTTGAATCTTCTCGAAGCAGCCTTTTACCCCGCCGAGGAGGTCTTGCACCTCGGCTATGTTCGAGTTGCGCTTTATGACGACCGAGACCTCGTTGGCGAGGAGGAACCGCGCAAGCTCCGGGGTCATGAGCATGCCGTTGGTGAAAAGGCTCTGGTCGAGTCCGAGCTTGTGGATGAACTCGACCACCTCGGTCACGCGGTCGTACATGAGCGGCTCGCCGCCGCCGAGAAGGATAATCTTCCTCGCGCCCAGGTCTTTCGCCTGAACGATGATGCCCTTCATCTCGTCGAGCGTCAGTTCGCCCTCAAGAGGGGCGCCCGCGCTGGCGTAGCAGTAGATGCAGCGCATGTTGCAGCGCTTGCTGAACTCGAGCTCCAGAGAGAGGAGACCGCCGCGCCTGAGGCTCGCGGCGATATCCTCGTCCGTGAAATCAAGCCCGTGTATAACCTCATAGTTTAACGTCATTGGCCTTGCGCCTCCTGTCGATGAATAACATGGGCTTGCGTCCGCCGCCTTCGAAGAGGATCTTGTCGACCTCCTGCGGCGGCATGACCTCGACCTGCGGCGTCACGCGCGCCTTTGCGCGTATGGCGTCGCATATATCGAGCTTGAACGCGCTTTTCATGTTGTGCGAGCCGACCCGGACTATCAGGGCGTCGCTGTGGTCGTCTCCGGTGTATGCCTCTATAACGTAGTTCTCGACCCCGTTTATGCCGACCAGGGCGTTCTCAATGGCGCGCGGGTAGATGGTCGCTCCCTTGACCTTCAGCTTATGGGCCTTCCTGCCGATGACCGGGCCGAGCCTTACGGAGCTTGCCCCGCACTCGCATGCGCCTTTGACCTTGAAGGTCACGTCCCCGGTGCGATACCGGATAAGGGGCGTGCCTTCGACGCCGAAGGTCGTGACGACAAGCTCGCCTGCCTCGCCGTCCGGCGCGATATGTCCGTCTTCGTCTATTATCTCGGCGTAGACGAGGTCGGAGTGGCCGTGCAGGCCGCTACGCGACGGGCACTCGCAAAAGGCGGCGGAGATTTCCGTGATGCCGTATGTCGAGTAAGTCTCCAGCCCGTCTAATCTTTCTACTATATTGCCCAGCTCATTGGAAGTAAAATCCGCGTTCCGTATCGTCTCGCCGATAAGCACCGCCTTTCTGATGCCGAGGGAGTTGATATCGATATCATCCTTGTCAGCCTGGCGGTAGACGGCCGAGATGAACGACGGCACGGCCACTATGCCGGTCGGCCTGAGGGCCTGGATGACCTCAAGGTGTTTTCTCGGGCTGTGCGGCCCGAGCCGCACCACGCCCGCGCCGAGCTTGCGCAGCCCTGAGTAGTAGGCCATGCCCGCGATAAAGAGGTTATCCAGCGTGACCGCGAGCAGAAAGATGTCCGAGGGCGTAACCCCGGCCCTGGCGAATGCGCGGCGCTCGTTCTCGGCAAGGCGCGCAAGGTCGCCTGTTGTAAGCCAGTTGTAGACGTGCGTGCCGGTCGTCCCCGTGGTCGCCACTACCTCGGCGACCTCGGTCATAGGCACGCAGAGGAAGGCGGAGTTCTCCTCCTGTATGTCGGCCTTGGACGTGAGCGGGATGGAGGCGATATCGTCGATGGATGAAATCGCGCCCATGCCCTTGAGCCGCTTCCTGTAAAACGGCGAGCGCGAGCGACAGTAGTCGACGGTCCGGCGGAGCAGCTCGCCCTGCACGCGCCTTATTTCGGACGGCGTCATGCTCTCGATTGTGTCAATAAAGCTCATGGTATACGGGTGGTTGCCCGGGTTTTATACGTGTTGCCTCAGATTAATCAGGCAAACTTCCGATCTCTACAAATACCATATTTCCACCCCATTTATCCACACCTTTAATGCTCCCGTCTTTTCCGTTAATCATGGCATAGATGGAACCGAAGGTCTCTTCAATGGAGGCTGTGGAAGCGGCGTCCCCGGCCGCCGCTTGCGTATCGGTTATCCTGATTGTCCTGTGCCTTGCGCCCTTGGGCGCTCCGGCGTCCTGCATCAGCATGGCAAAGGCCGCCTTTTGAGAGAACCCGCCGGCAATAACGGCCCTGCATATGCCCGTCTGTATCAGGTCGAAGGCCAATCCGGCCGCTTTGAGGAACGAGAGCGGGCCATCGGTTACGGTAAAGGTCTCGTGATGAAGCCCGAAGGCGATGGTCGTCTGCGCGGTTATGGCGTTGGCGCTCGTGTACGGGAAGGAGAGCGGGCTTGCGCCGAGCGGGCCTTCGGCAAGCACGCCTCTGTAATATTCCTCCTTGCACTCGTCAATGGCGTTGTCCGCGCCCAGGACTATGCCCGTGCGCTCGCGCTCCACCCATGCGGCCTTTCGCAGGACTTCCGAGACCGCGCTCAGTATAAGCTCTTCCGAACGCAAGACGGTCTTTACGCGCTTCACGCCCTCGATTTCCGCGAGCGGCTCGCGCATGAGCGAGGCGGCGGTTATGTAGACTTTCTTTTCGATGACGCCCTCCGTTAAAGCGTTTTAAGAAAATCCTGATTGACTAAGACGAATTGTCATTTCGAGCGTGTGAGCCTTTAGCCCTGAGCGCAGCGAATGGGGAGAAATCTTGTTTTTAGATGAGTTAAGAAGTTGCGAGATTCTTCGTCGCTGCGCTCCTCAGAATGACAGAAAGAAAATGAATTAATCAGAGCTTCCCTAAGCCTTTCTGCCGGTTGCCTTGCGTCTGCTGAAGATGCCGTAGATGCGTCTGAACGGCCTTACGGCATGGTATTTTAAAAATTCGTTCTGAGCGGCAAAGAGCCTTTTAAGCCCGGCGCGGTCTTGCAAAAGCGCGCCGAGCAGCTCTATGGTCTTACGCGGCCTGCGGTAGAAACGGGCGAGCGCGGCGCGGTACTCGCGGTCGAGTTCTTCCTCGGTGAATCCGTTCGGCACGAAGACGAAGTTCATGGCCGTCATCCGCCGCCAGTCCGGGTTGAACGTCCCGTATTTGTGCGCCTCCCGGTAGATCTGGCTGCCGGGGTAGGGCGTCAGCTTGCTGATGTTGATATGGTCGAAGGGGAGCCTGCATGCCAGATCGACCGTCTCCTTTATCGTCTCGCGGGTCTCGCCCGGGTGTCCCATCATGAAGAGGCCCTTGACCTTGATTCCTGCCTCGTGCGTCAGCCTGACCCCGCGCTCTATCTGAGGGATGGTTATCCCCTTGCAGACCAGGTCGAGTATCCGCTGCGAGCCGCTCTCTATGCCGAAGGCGATCTCCCAGCATCCGGCGCGTTTCATCATGGCGAGCGAGTCGGCAGTGACCGAGTCCACCTTCGCGTCGCACGACCACGTGACGTCGAGTTTTTTTTCGATAATCGTCTCGCATATCGCGTTAAGCCGCGTGCGGGAGGCCGCGAAGAGGTCGTCGTAGAATAGGAGGTGCTTTACACCGTAACGCCCGACGAGATGCTCTATCATCCGGCAGATATACCCGGCGCTGTAGGCGCGGTAGCGGTTGCCGAAGACCGAACGGTCGCAAAAGGTGCACTGGAACGGGCACCCACGCGAGGTGACCATCGAGGCCACGGGCAGCGCCTTGTAGCTCAACAGCGGGGGCTGGTAACGGTTCGGAAAACCCTCGAGCAGGTCCCAAGCCGGCATGGGCAGCGTGTCAAGGTCTGTTATGTACGGCCTCTTCTGAGTGAGCAGGGCCTTGCCCTCGCGCCTGTAAACGACGCCTGAGACGCTTCTGAGACCGGTAACCCCGTTTTTTTTGACGGTATCAAGCGCCTCGATTATCGTCTCTTCTCCTTCGCCAACTACGCCGAAGTCGAACTGCGGGTATCCGTCTATCGTCTCAACGGGGATGGCCGTCACGTGCGGCCCTCCGATAAGTGTTATGACCCTGGGGTCTGCGTCCTTGATCGCCTGCGCAAGGGCTGCGGCGTTGGGAAAAGAGGCGGTTGAGGCGCGAAAGCCCACGGCGTCGGGTTTTGCGGCCAGGATATACGCCAGCGCGTCCTTCATGCTCAACTGGAGCGCGCCCGCCTCGACTATGACCGGCGTATGCCCAGCTTCCCGCAGGACCGCGGCAAGACAGCACAGGCCAAAGGACGGTGTCGTGTTCTCCAGCGTCTTGGGCAGCGGCGCGCCGTCGTCCCAGACGGTAAAGGGCGGATTTACGAGGCAGATGGTTGACATATCTATTACGTTCTTCCTATGTCCGCTCTCCGAATATTATCGCGGCGTTCTGTCCGCCGAACCCGGCCGAGAGCGAGAGGCTGGTTTTTACCCGGCCGCGCCGCGCCGTGTTTGGTATGCAGTCGAGGTCGCAGTCCGGGTCAGGGGTCGAGTAGTGTATCGTCGGCGGCATGATGCCGTCCCTTATGGCAAGCAGGCACGCGGCCGCCTCGAGCGCGCCGCCCGCGCCGAACGAGTGGCCTATCATCGACTTTATCGAGCTTACGGGAATCTCGCGGGCCGCATCTCCGAAGGCGAGCTTGATGGCCCGTGTCTCCATGGCGTCGTTATAGAGTGTGCCGGTGCCGTGGGCGTTTATGTAATCGATATCCGTAACGTCCGCGTCCGCGAGCGCGGCCGTTATGGCTGAGGCAAGTCCGCGTCCGTCCCTGTCCGGGGCGGTGAGGTGGCGGCCGTCGGCGCGGGATGCGTAACCCATGACAGCGCCGTATATCTTCGCCCCGCGCCTTGTCGCGGCATTGGCCTCTTCCAGCACGAGGATGCACGCGCCTTCGCCCAGCACAAGGCCGTCGCGGTCCTTGTCAAAAGGACGTATCGCCGTTTTTGAGAGCGCGCGCAGCGAATTGAAGCCTGAGAAGGCGAACTCCGAGAGGGTATCGACCCCGCCCGCAACGGCCACGTTGGCCTTGTTGCTGCGTATGGCGCGCATGGCCATGCCTATGGCGTCTGTGCCGGATGCGCAGGCCGTGGACAGGGTCATGGACGGGCCTGAGATGTTGTATCGCGTCTTGAGGGTGTCTATTCCGGAGCGCAGGTGATAGGAAGGCGGCAAAGGGGCGTTGGCAGCCCAAGCCTTCTGGCCTTCGATGACGCCGCCGAGGACCGTGCCGACGTAGAGGGCCGTATTGGCCGATGCGGGATTGATTCCTGCGTCAACAACGGCGTCCTGATACGCCCGGTCAAGGAAGGCCAGCCAGCGCGCTTCATCGGGCCGGGCCGGGTCAGGCTCAAACAACGTCTCGCACGCGATATGCGTGGGATAGGCGGACGTATCGAATGCGCGGATAGGCCCGGCCGTATCCCTGCCCGCTATAAGCCCGCTCCAGAACTTGTCGAGTCCAAGGTCCCGGCCATCGCAAGACGAGACGCCCATGGGCGAGACGACGCCTATGCCCGTGACAACGGCCTCGCGCCGCGCCGGTTGCATCAGGCGGTTACCGTCCTGTCCTGCCCCTGCGCGCCGGGCGTCCTGAATATCCATATCGCGGTATCGAGCATATAGTAGTTGTTGAAAAAGACGCTGCTGCGCTCGAAGCCCAGCTCAGAGGCCATCTTTATCGTGGCGTCCACGTCATGGAAGCCCTGCCAGCCCCGGCAGACGCTCTCGGCAAAGTCGTGGATGTAGACGCCCGTCCGTATCCATGGGTTGTTGACGTGGATGCGTCCTTTGTCCGGGTAGCCCCACGCCACAGAGCCGAGTATGCCGCCGGGCGCGAGGACGCGCTTGATCTCG
The DNA here is from genome assembly GCA_016234855.1 of Deltaproteobacteria bacterium. Lineage (GTDB taxonomy): Bacteria > Desulfobacterota > GWC2-55-46 > GWC2-55-46 > GWC2-55-46 > JACRNO01. The sequence continues at coordinate 35,622 of JACRNO010000037.1, forward strand.
GCGTAGACCCCGCGCCTTATGGGTTCGCTGATGTACGGGTCTCCGCATGAGAAAAAGACCTTGTCAAAGGCACAGTCGGCAAAGGGGAGCGGATGGCCGAACCCGGCCCAGGCATCCGGGTCTATCCAGTTTATCGAGCCGTTGTGCCGGGCCGCCTTTGCGAGCGCGGTATCCCTCATGGCGCCGGTGAAGTCCAGCGCGGTGACGCGGGCGTCCGGCCACTGTCTGAGTATTGCCTCAAGCCCGTGGCCCGTGCCGCAGCACAGGTCGAGTATGCGCGGTCTGTCCGTGTGGTACGAGTTCATGGAATTGAGCAGGAACGCGCGCGCCACCTTGAACTCGAAGTTGCCGAGGAACCTGTCCCATACCGTCGCCGCGCTGTCGTCGAACTCATAGAGGAATCCCGCGCCCTTCATGAACCTGCCTGCGTGGTCAAGACATCTCTCGAAGAACTCCATCTTGCTTGCGAAGACCTCTTCCATGATGGCGGACTCTCCGGCGTCGAGCGGTTTAATCTCATCAGGTGCGCCCTTGAAGGCGTAGATGACCGGGCCGCCTGACGTCTGAGCCTTGAGCACGCCGCGCTCTTCGAGCAGGTCGAGTAGTATGCCGGTCATGCGCTCCCTGTTGTCGCCGGTCTTGAAGCCTGCGTCCCTGCCCAATATGGCGATCATCTCCGCGGCCGTGAATCGGCCGGCCTTGCGGCAGCAATCAGTTATGCCCTCGGACTCGCAAAAGTCGACGAGCCTTGCCGCGTAGACGCGCTGGGTGAGAAAGCGCCTGAGCATGGTGATGCCGCTTCTTAGGTCGGTGAAAGTCCCGGACATTTAAAACCCCCTCAGATATTCATGCCGCGCGCCGAGCGCATCCGGCCGGTCTTGCCTTGATTAGTCGGACACGGCCTTTAACACGACAAGGCCTCCGCCGTCGTCAAATCCGGCCGCGCTTGCGATAGCGGTCTTTATCCTGCGTGCCTGTGCGGCGTCCGTGCGCCTTGCCCACGCAAGACCGTTTATAGCGCCCTCGATGTTCGACGGCGGCGTGGCGCCTTTGTATATGGCCATTGCCGCGGCAGCGGCCTGCATCATGCCGCTTGCCGCGAACGCCTCGCCCACGAGCGGCTTTATGCAGCAGATATCGGGCCGTGTCTGTATATTGTTGAAGAGTCTGCCAAGCGCTGCCTCTTCAATCGCATCGACGGACGTGCCGTTTGCGCCGCTGAAGACTATGGTCCCGCCCCAGTCATCGGTATTCAATTCCCGCGCCGCGGCCAGAGGGGTCTTCGCGTATAAGACCTCGGCGTATATCCGCGCCCCGCGTTCTATTGCCGAGTCCTTTTCCTCAAGAACGATGAAACAGGCGCCTTCGCCCGGGATAAAGCCGTTGGCCTCTTTTGAAAAGGGGCGCATCGCTTCAATCGAAACCGAGCCTCTCTTAGGCGCGAGGAGTCCGAGGCTTGCGTATACGCCCCTTACCACAGGGTCAAGCTCTTCCGCGCCGCCCGCCAGACAGACCTTTACGCCGCCGTGACGGATGGATTTAAGCGCGGTCGATACGGCCAGAGTGCCCGCTCCCAGGTCGCCGGAGACCGTATGCGCGGGGCCGCGGACGTTGAACGCGATGGAAGCGTTGCCCGCGGGCGCGTTGAGCACCGAGTCTGAGAAGAGCATCGGGCTTGCAGCTGCCGGGCCTTCCTTTATAACAGCCTCATGGAACTCGCGTGTAAACCTTATTGCTCCGTGGGTCACTGCCGTTACAAGCCCGGTCTCGCGGCTCTCCCACGCCGCTGCATCGAGACCCGCGTCAGCGAGCGCGAGCCTTATGGCCGCGATGGAATACTTGGATATCCCGGCGGCCCTTCGCCAGCGCCTGTCGTCGAGAAAGGCGTCTATGCCGTCTATCGCGCCGCAAAGCCTGCCCGTGCCTTTCGGTACGGGCGGGTCAACAGGCGTAAGGCACGCCCTCTTTTCAACGAGCGCGTCCCAGAGCGCCTGTGAGCCGAACCCGGCCGGGCTTGTTGCGCCGATGCCGGTTATGACTATTGCGGTGGTCATTGCCTTGAGAGTACCTCTAACGCCCGGCCCATCTCTTGAATACGAGCGCTGCGTTCGCCCCGCCGAAGCCGAAAGAGTTGGATAGCGCGAATTTTATATCGGCCCGCTGTCCGGGCTTGTCTATGACGTTGAGTTCGCAGGCCGGGTCGCGGGCGGAGTAGTTGAGGTTCGGCAACAGCACGCCGGAGTTCATGGCCATCACCGTAAAGACCGCTTCCACCGCGCCCGCCCCGCCCAGCAGGTGTCCTGTCATGGGCTTGGTGGAGCTGACTGGCACGCGCTCGCCGTACGGCCCGAAGACCGTATGTATCGCGGCCGCCTCCATCATGTCGTTAGGCGGGGTGCCGGTGCCGTGCGCGTTTATGTAATCGATCTGCGTAGGAGATGTTCCCGCGCAGTCTATGGCCATCTCCATCGCGGCGGCCGCCCCGGCCCCGGACGGGTCCGGCCTTGTGATATGGAACGAGTCGGAGGACTCTCCGTAGCCGGATATCTCGGCAATGATGCGGCCGTTGCGCGCCCTTGCGCGATCGAGCTCCTCTATTATCAATACCGCCGCGCCTTCGCCGAGGGCAAGTCCGTCCCGGTTGCGGTCGAACGGCCTGCATACCGTGGGCGAGAGGGCCTGCAAAGAGTTGAATCCGGCGTATGTGAACTCCGACATGGTGTCGTATCCTGCGGCGATCGCGCAGTCGGCCTCGCCGGATCGGATATCCCTGAATGCGAAACCTATGGCGTTGGCCCCGGATGCGCAGGCGTTGGACACGGCGTGTATGGCGCCGGTCAGCCCGAGCGCGTCGCGGAGCCTCGCCGCCTGTACATGCGAGAGGTAATCCATTACAAGTGAAGGTTTGGCCTTGCGCCCTGCCACGAGCGCCCTGTGGTAGGCTGTGCCGCCTATCATCCCACCGAGGGTCGTGCCCGCGAATATGGGCGTGTTTTCAGCCATGGTATTTTTGAGGCCAGCGCGTTCGACCGCCTCTGATGCGGCCTTGAGCAGGAGCCTCGTAGCCCGGTCGTAGCGTCCGGCCGCCTTTGCGCCGGCGTTCAGGCCGCAGGCGAGGTCAGAGCGCACCTCCCCTCCGGTAGTCACCCTGTAGCCGCTTACGTCAAATGCCGTAATGCCGGAGACTGCCGAGCGGCCCTGCGTTATGCCGGAGAGGTTAGCCTCCAGTCCCGCGCCCAGGGCGGTAAGGATGCCGACGCCGGTGATGACCGCTCTTTTCTTCATGGCCTTCCGGCCCTTTCATGGGTCTTGCTGATATTATGCGGCCTGAGGCCGGAGATAATGACGGTTATGATTGAGCCCGCCCTGTAGAACCAGGCCACGGATACGGCCGCCAGGACGAGCAGCAGCCACGGCGCCCACGCGAATGCGAAGGCGAACCAGATAACGAGCCCGAGGCCGGCGATGATGCCGGTCAGGGCGGCTATTAATGATGAGATAAAGTATCTGTCCATTATGGATATGCGCGTCATCGGATAATCTGTCCGGCAGGTTGAAGATGCACAGACTTGAAAATATAGCTTAAAATCTCCGGAAAGGCAAATGAAAACCGGGGGAACAAGCGGATGCGCAACCCCGGCGCAATGGGCCTGCGCGGTTTTTTCGAGCGGAAAAACGGCCACTTGACTTATCAAGTTGAAAAAAGTAATATATAATAAAGCGGAGGGCAGACCCAGGGTGGCGACCAATGAAATGGAAGCGCTTGGCAGGTTCGACAGGCTTGAAGAGCGCATACTCAGACTCCTTGAGGCCAATTCCGGCATTGCCGCGGAAAATAAGGCCATGAGGGATGCCCTCGCGGATAAAGCCCGCGAGATTGAAGCGCTGAGAGAAAAGATTGACAGGCTGGACAAAGAGAAAGGGGCGGTAAAGGAAAAGGTCGATACGCTGCTTGCGAGGCTCGACAGTCTCGTTTAGCGGATTTCGGCCGGCAGGGAGCAAAGGGGGCCGTCCCACCGTTGCCTTGACGCGCAGGCCGCCATCCGGGCGGAAGACCGAAAGTGGAGAGGGGCGCGTGAAAAAGCACGTAGCGGAGCTCAAGATAGACGGTCACAGGCTTGTGGTGAAAAGCGAAGAAGATGAAGTCTACATAAGAGCCGTCGAGAACTACCTAAATAACAAGATAGAGGAGGTCAAGGAGAACACGAAGGCCGCATCTACGCTGGATCTGGCGCTTTTAGCCGCCTTGAATATAACCGGCGAGGTGTTGAAAACCAAAGAGACGCTTGATAAGATAGGAAAGAGGACCGAAGAGCTTGAGGAGCTTATAGACAGAAACATTCAGTAGTCTACCGGCTCCCCTGCCTGGTTGGTGATTGACGGGTACATTTCGAACCAATATTGTAATGCAAGGGGGCCTTCCCTGTTTGTGGCCGGCACGTCCCCACGCGGGAATACCGAAAGCAATTATAAAGGCGCCCACCTGTTTAACAGGTTCAAATTGCCGTCAACACGGCTGTAGCGGGGGAGTAAAAGTTTCAGACGGGGCTCATAAAGGATAGGGGCGGCAGGGAGCGCAAGCGCGTGGTTTGGGTCGTCAACCCGTTTTTCAAGACCGGTTGAGGCCGCGCCGCACTTGCAGGATGTGAACGGTTTGGGTCGCATTTTGACCCGCTAACGGACGGCCGGTGTTTTTTTCAGCCGCCGTACCGGAGTCGGAATACTCAGGGATGAGCAGTACCATGCCCATAAAAGGATTATCTCCGCAGTTGCGTTTAACCTTATGCGCCGTCATTAGTTCAATGGCGGGCCGCGTTGGTGCGTTCGTCTTTATCCCGAAGGCATCGGCACGCGGGGGCAGTGCTGCTCGGTGTTGAAGAAGATTACCTGAAGACCGTATGACCGTATAACTCTTCTGAACCTTCAAACCGGCCATAAGGCCGCTTGAGGTTTTCTCCCTGCCAACGGCCGCATTTACGTCGATGCGCCGCGCCTCATCTCCACCTCTATTCATCTCCACTTTTATCGCGTCACGGTCCATAGGCAATAGGCCATAGAATTGTTCCGCCTTGCGCATCTGTTGCGTTGGGGACCTTGGGAGCCGAGCCTTTATTGCGCGCCGGGCACAGACGCGTTCCGGCGGCGTAACGGCGGATTGGCGCGGATTGACGGCGATGACCATGACCATGACCATGACAAAGGCGCAGTTACGGATGCAGTTGCTTGAGACCCGCAGAAGGCTTGCCTTCGAAGAGGTCTACCGTTTGAGCGGACTCGTGCAGGCCCGACTGCTTGCCACCGGGTTTTATGCCAGCGCGAGAAGGCTTGCCCTTTACGCGAGTTTCCGCAACGAGGTGCTGACCGACGAGATTTTTCAGGACGCGGACTCGGGCGGCAGGGAGGTATCGTATCCGCGTGTGGTCAGAGGCGCAGGGAAAAGGATAGCGTTTTTCAAGGTCGGTCATCTGGGCGAGCTTTCAACGGGTTCTTACGAGATAAGGGAGCCGGGCTCGAGCGAGGTCGAGGCGTCTTTGGACTGTCTGGACCTTATCGTCGTGCCGGGCGTTGCCTTTGACCGGTTCGGCCACAGGCTTGGTTACGGAAAGGGATATTACGACATGGCGCTTACCGGGGCGCGTTGTCCGGTAGTCGCGCTTGCATACGATTTTCAGGTGGTCGACGAGCGGCTTCCGTCAGAGCCGCACGACGTGCCGGTCTCGGCCATAGTTACCGAGACAAGGGTAATAACCATCGACCCGGTTCATTAGCAGCCTGTTGAAAAGCTCTGAATATGTTCAGGCTGCTCAAAAAGTCACAGATGCTAGGCGTCGAGGAGTGAGGAATGAGACGTAGTTTTTCTACGTCGCAGTGACGAATGACGAAGACAACGACGCAGGTGGGACTTTTTCAGCAGCCTGCTTGACAGACGGGCGGCCGGCCCGCACAGCGGCGGCCGATTTTACATAAGACAGGGGGGTGTATGGACATATCAACAATGGTTATAGTAGCCGTCATAGCCATAATCGCCATTATCGTTGGCATAGCCATAGGTTTCATTACCAGGAAGAAGATAGAGGAAGGCAATATCGCGGCGGGCGCAAAGAGCGCCGAGGTGGTCGTCGCAGAGGCGCGCAAGGCCGCCGATACCATACGCAAAGAGGCCGAGCTCGAGGCCAAGGACGTTGTGTATCAGGGCAAGCAGGAGTTTGAGAAGGAGACGCGCGAGAGGCGCAAGGAGCTTCAGGCCATTGAAAAACGCGTTCAGACCAAAGAGGAGAGCCTTGATAAAAAGTACGAGGCGATAGATAGAAAGGACGCCGATCTGCAAAGGCGCGAGAAGGATATAGCCCTGCAGGAGAAGAAGGCAAAGGAGATGGAGGCCGAGGCCGCCGCGCTCCATGCCGCGCAAAAGGAGAAGCTTGAGCAGATAGCGGGCGTATCTGCCGAGGATGCGAAGAAGATACTGCTTGATGAGATGGAGGCAGAGGCCAAGCTCGAGGCGGGCAAGTACTTGAAGCGCATAGAGGAAGAGACGAAGGCCGAGGCCGAGAAGAAGGCCAAGGACATCATCTCCGTGGCCATACAGAGATACTCCGGCGACTACGTGAGCGAGCGCACGGTATCCGTGGTCAGCCTTCCGAACGACGAGATGAAGGGCAGGATTATCGGCAGGGAGGGGCGTAACATCCGCGCCATAGAGGCGGCCACGGGCATAGACATCATAATCGACGACACCCCGGGTGCGGTCATTCTTTCCGGCCATAATCCGGTCAGGCGCGAGATAGCGAGGATTACGCTCGAGCGCCTCATCACCGACGGGAGGATACATCCGTCGAGGATAGAAGAGGTGGTCAACAAGGTCGAGGGTGAGCTTAACCAGGCCATAAACGAGGCGGGCGAGCGCGCGATATTCGACACCGGTCTGCACGGGATACACAAGGAGATACAAAAGCTCATCGGCAGGCTCAAGTTCCGCACCAGCTACGCGCAGAACGTCTACGCCCACTCGATGGAGGTGGCCTTCATCTGCGGGGTCATGGCGTCCGAACTGGGGCTTTCGACCAAGACGGCAAGGAGGGCAGGGCTCCTCCATGACATAGGCAAGGCCGTTGACCATGAGGTCGAAGGCCCGCATGCGGCCATAGGCGCCGAGATTGCCAAGAAGTACGGCGAGGTGCCCAAGATCGTCGCCGCCATCGGCCAGCACCACGACGACAAGCCGGAGAACATTTACGGCGTGCTCGTTCAGGCCGCAGACACCCTTTCAGCGGCGCGTCCCGGCGCAAGAAAGGAGATGTTCGAGAGCTATATCAAGCGCCTCGACGACCTTGAGAAGATTGCCAAGGACTTTCCGGGCGTTGAGAAGTCCTACGCCCTGCAGGCGGGCCGCGAGATAAGGGTCATGGTCGAGAACCAGACCGTCTCGGACGAAGGTTCCGTCGTCCTTGCAAAGGACATAGCGAAAAAGATTGAGCAGGAGATGAGCTACCCCGGCCAGATAAAGGTCACGGTCATACGCGAGTCAAGGGCGGTGGAGTACGCGAAGTAGGCACGGCAGGCTGCTTAAAAAGCCCCATCTGCGTCGTTGTCTTCGTCGTTCGTCACTGCGGCGTACATACGGAGTACGCCTCATTCCTCGCTCCTCGACGCCTAGCATCTGGGACTTTTTAAGCAGCCTGAACAGATGTTGTGCTTCGTAGGCGGTATATCGGGTCAGGACAGCTTAACCAGATAAATGCATATACTCCCCGCGTCTCAACCCGCGCAGCATCAGGCGGGCTGAGACGCGGGATTATTGTTTCTGTGATAGTGTGATGGCTGGGGAGTAGGAAGATAGGAATAGAGGGGAAAATAGGTCTCGCCCGGTTATTGGCAATTGTAGTGTCTGACTAATTAGTTGCCATTTTGAAGGGTGGCGCTGTCATGCCACACTAAACGGGTCTTTGTAGCTCAGACCTTCAGGTCTGATTCTTTGCCTGTGTCTGAACGACGGTCTTTTTCAGGGCTGAAGCCCTGAGCTGCAGACTCTTGATATCTTCATTTTGTCATTTCCTTAAAAATAAGGTATAAAAGGTGGAAAGGAAGGCCAAGTGGACTCAGTCACAAAGATACTTTTCATAGGCGACATTGTCGGCAGGCCGGGAAGGCTCGCTCTGCGCGGGCTTTTGCCGCGCATCGTGGGCATGCACAGCCCTGACGTTGTGGTGGCAAACGGGGAGAACGCTGCCGGAGGCTTCGGCATAACCCCTGAGATAGCATCCGAATTGCATAAGTTGCAGGTGGACGTCATCACCACCGGCAACCATGTCTGGGACAAGAAGGAGATATACGACTATCTCGGCTCAAGCGTATCCATTGTAAGGCCGTTGAACTATCCTGCTGGCGCGCCGGGCGCGGGCACCACGGTCTTCGAGTGCGCGTCAGGGGTAAAGGTCGGCATAATCAACCTTATAGGCAGGGTCTTCATGGCCACGCTCGACTGCCCGTTCGCTGCCGGGCGCGAGGCCGTTGCAAGGCTCCGTCAGACGGTCCCCATAATCATGGTCGATATGCACGCCGAGGCCTCGTCAGAAAAGGCGGCCATGGCATACTTTCTCGACGGCACGGTAAGCGCGGTCATCGGCACGCATACGCACGTGCAGACCTCGGACGAGCGGATTTTGTCCGGCGGCACGGCCTTTATCACCGATGCGGGCATGACCGGGGCCGCGGACTCGGTCATAGGGATGCGCAAGGACGAGATTATACAGCGGTTCCTTACGCAGCTTCCGGTCAAGTTCGAGGCGGCGACAAAGGACGTGGAGTTGCAGGGCGTGGTCGTGACGGTCAAGACCGGAGACGGCAAGGCGGTCAAGATAGAGAGGATTAAGGAGAAGCTGGGCTGAGTTGGGGAATAGGGTAGGCAATACTGCCCCCGGAAACAAGCAGAGGAAGTTGAAAATAAAAACTTTTCTGTCGGCGGCATGGGTTATGCTAAGGTCTCCTTGAAAATAAGAGGATGGCCGTGGGTAGTTGGGAGATTCCAACGTTTTTTTTAAAGGAGGCTTATGCTTACCTGTAAGATAGTGGTGGAAAAACATACCGACGGTTATGTGGCCTATCCGCTTGGACTGAAAGGCGTTGTAATCGGGCAGGGCGATTCGTATGAAGATGCCCTTGCGGACGTCAAGTCGGCCATAAAATTTCATATCGAGACCTTCGGCAAGGAGGCGCTGGATATGGAGCCTCCCGTTGTGGAGGCGTTTATCGCTGAGGCAGGCGTGGAGACGGAAGATTGAAATTCCCGGTAGATGCCCCGAAGAGAAGGGTTGTGAAGACCCTTGAGCTTCTTGGCTTTTCAATAGTGAGAGAAAAGGAGCATATCTCCATGCAACGCAGGAATGCGGATGGGAGCGTGACCCCGCTGACGATGCCCAACCATTCGTTCATAAAGGCATCAACGCTGAGAGCCATCTGCGGCCAGGCCGGCATTGCAAGGGATGAATTTATATCCGCTTATCAGAAAACTTGAGGCGGATTTATGATAAACGAGAATCTTAACAGGGGTCTTAAGATACGATGGATATAAAGCGGCAGCTTGAGATAATAAGGCGCGGCACGGTCGGTGTAACCTCGGAGCCTGAGCTTCTGAAAAAGCTTCAATCCGGCCGCCCGCTGCGCGTCAAGGCCGGGTTTGACCCGACCGCCCCTGACCTGCACCTCGGCCACACCGTGCTCATGCAAAAGCTCAAGCACTTTCAGGACCTCGGGCATAACGTCCTCCTCCTTATCGGCGATTTTACCGCCATGATAGGCGACCCGACGGGCAAGTCCGAGACGCGCCCGGCTTTGACAAAGGAAGAGGTTGTTGCCAACTCAAAGACCTACACCAGCCAGGCCTTCAAGATACTTGACGAGAAAAAGACCGAGGTCGTATTCAACAGCGAATGGATGGAGCGTCTTACCCCGGGTGATTTGATAAGCCTTGCCTCCAGATATACCGTGGCGCGCATGCTCGAGCGCGACGATTTCAAGAAGCGCTACGACGAAGGCCGCCCCATCGCCGTGCACGAGTTCCTCTATCCTCTGATACAGGGCTATGACTCCGTGGTATTGAAGGCAGACGTCGAGCTTGGCGGGACCGACCAGCTCTTCAACCTGCTCGTGGGCAGAGACCTTCAGCGCGAATACGGCCAGGCCCCGCAGGTGGTCATCACCATGCCGCTCCTCGAAGGCCTCGACGGGGTCAGGAAGATGAGCAAGTCTTACGGCAATTATATCGGCATAACCGAGCCTGCATCTGAAATCTACGGCAAGGTCATGAGTATCTCGGACGAGTTGATGCTCCGTTGGTACGAGCTCCTTAGCGACGCGCCCTCCGGCCGCATTGCGGACATAAGTGGAGGTCTGCTTCATCCTAAGCAGGCAAAAGAAGAACTCGCCTTCGAGCTTAGCGCGCGGTTTTCTTCAAAGGCCGAGGCAGAGCAGGCTGCAGCGGGTTTCAAGGCCCTCTTTGCCCGCAAGGAGACGCCGGAACTGCAAGTCGGCAAGAGGTTTTTCAAAAGGATAGTCTTTGAAGGCGCATAGCCGCCTCCCGGCCCCGCATGACCCCGGCCCTGTCAAGCGTTCGAATAAAGGAATCAGACGTCCCCGTCCATTTTCTCCTTGACAACCTGGCCTAATTGTTTTATCTTTTTCCCCTACCTAAGTTTATATATCGTAAAAAGTAGCACTCTTGCCCATCGCCGTAGATTGTAAGGACAGCGGACATCAGGTATTAGGCGAGCTTGCCGGTTTTGACGGAGCGCAGCATCTTTAGAGAGATTTTGTTGACGCGCGCCGTGTATGGGCCGGATGCCGGTGACGGGTGTTTCGTGCCAAGATGATTACAACGCGTGCCGGACGGCGTAATTCCAGCCGGGCGGCGCAGCACATGCGAAGGGTGCCAGGCAGATGATAATTCCTTATCTGGGCGTTCTTATAATCGTCGGTCTGGTCGGTTTCATGGGCGTGATGTCGTTCTTCGCGAGCTTCATCATGCGTCCGAGAAACCCGTACGCTGAGAAGCTCACCCCGTGGGAGTGCGGCATGGAGCCGGTCGGCGAGGCTAACGCCGGACACTTCCGCGTCCACTATTTCATCATCGCCATTCTTTTCATCGTCTTCGACGTTGAGACGCTCTTCCTCTTTCCATGGGCAACCCTATTGACCGACAAGGGGCTTTCGGGCTTCATCTTCATCGAGATGATAGTCTTCGTCGCCATTCTCGCCATCGGGTTTATCTATGCCTGGGTCAAGGGCGCGCTTGAATGGGTCTGAGGCTGTGCCGTTGCATTAAAAACAGTTATCAGTTGCCGGTAAAATTACGTTTTTGCCGATAACTGGAAACCGATAACCGAAGATTTTATCCGGTTATGCGGCGGCAGAAGCAGATTGATTTTAAAGGAAACCGTTTATGATGCCAGGCAAAAACCCGCACGAAGAGCCGGCGCTCTTCACGTCGCTCGACTCCATAGCAGACCTCCTGCGGAATAACCCCATTGTAAGGGGTATCAAGGAGAACCCGGTCGTCGAGGACGTGACCAGGTGGGGGCGCGCGTCCGCGATGTGGCCCATGACCTTCGGCCTTGCCTGCTGCGCCATCGAGATGATCGCGGCCGGCTGTTCGCGTTACGACACGGACAGGTTCGGGATAGTCTTTCGCGCATCGCCCCGCCAATCGGACGTCATGGTCGTCGCGGGCACCATGACAAAGAAGATAGCCCCGGCCGTAAAGAGGCTCTACGACCAGATGTCCGAGCCGCGCTGGGTCATAGCCATGGGCGGCTGCGCCTCGGCGGGCGGGCCGTATAATACGTACTCCGTCGTTCAGGGCACAGATCTCGTCATCCCGGTCGACGTATATGTGCCGGGGTGTCCGCCAAGGCCGGACGCGCTCATGTTCGGCTTTCTCCAACTCATGGAGAAGATAAAGAAGGAGAAGCCGTTCGTGCTCGACCAGAGGAAGATATCGCTCTGACAGGTTTGGTTATTCCGTGACTCATCGCGTGGCCGAAGTCATGCGATGCGGGTCTGTGAAATCGTAAACAACGGGGGATACGGATGCAATCCGTTACCGAAGATTCCATATTGGTCAGGAAGGTCGTCGATAACTTCCGGCACGACGTCCTTGAGACCGTCATCTTCAGGGACGAGGTCACGCACCTTGTGAAGACCTCGGCGCTCGTGAGCATCTGCGGTTTTCTCAAGACCGACCGTGACCTTCAGATGAACTATATCGTCGACGTCATTGGCGTCGATTACAAGGGCCGCACGCCGAGGTTCGAGGTCGTCTATCACCTCTATTCCCTCAACAGGAAGCACAGGATACGCCTTAAGGTCAGGGTCGATGAGCACGAGAGCGTGCCGAGCGTCGCGCATATCTGGACGGGCGCGAACTGGCCCGAGCGTGAGGCCTATGACATGTTCGGGATAGTCTTCAGCGGACACCCGAACCTCAAACGCATCTACATGCCGGAAGACTGGGAAGGTTTCCCGCTAAGGAAGGACTACCCGCTTCGCGGTTATAAGGACAGGTACAACCCGTACGGCGAAGAGCGCGAAGAAGACTGGAGCCCGGGGTTGAAGTAGCAGGGTCAGTTAAGGCAGTGGCAAGTGATTAGAGAAACTCTGATTAATTACGGCCCGCTGTCATTCTGAAGGAGCGCAGCGACTGAAGAATCTTGTAACTTATTGATATATCTAAGGTGAAAGATTCTTCGCTTTGCTCAGAATGACAGAAAAAAGAATAAATTTAGAGGTTCCTCAGTGATTAGTAAGACCCTTATCCACTATCAACTGTCCACTAATCACTGCCTTACGGGTGCGCTGCGCTTCACCCGTCTTGCAATGCTCTTATAATGTTCCGGATAACGACGGTTAAGGCTCACGCGATATAGGAAGATGACTGAGAAGAACGACCTCATAGCCACAAAAGAGATTACGCTCCACATGGGGCCGCAGCACCCGTCCATGCACGGGGTGCTCCATCTCATCCTTGACATACAGGGCGAGAAGATCGTCCATGCCGAGCCTGATATCGGCTATCTGCACAGGGGCACGGAGAAGATAGCGGAAAACCTCCTCTATCATCAGTTCGTCCCGTATACCGACAGGCTCGATTACATGGCGTCGATGTCCAATAACCTCGCCTATGTCCAGTCCGTTGAAAAGCTCCTCGGCATAGAGATACCCGAGCGCGCGAAGTACATCAGGGTCGCGGCGGCGGAGCTTTCGAGGATTGCGGGGCATCTGCTGGCCATCGGAGCATGGGCGCTCGACCTCGGCGCCATGTCAATACTACTGTATGCCATGAGAGAGCGCGAGTATGTCCTCGATATATTCGAGATGCTCTGCGGCTCGCGCATGACGCTGACCTATCTCCGCGTCGGCGGCGTAAGGTACGACTTCACCCAGGAATGCAAGGACGCATGCGCCCGGATGATAGAGCTCTTCCCCTCCCGCATAGACGAGTACGAGACCATACTGACCGGCAACAGGGTCTGGATACAGAGGAACAAGGGCATAGGCGTGCTGACGGCGGAGCAGGCCCTCGACCTCGGTCTTTCCGGCCCGGCGCTGCGCGCAAGCGGCGTCAAGTGGGACATAAGAAAGGACGAGCCGTACCTTGTCTACGACCGGCTCGACTTCGACGTGCCCACCGGGACGAACGGCGACTGTTTTGACAGGTACCTCTGCAGGATGGAGGAGATACGCCAGTCCATGCGCATCATCAGGCAGGCGGTAAGGGATATGCCGGACGGCCCGTTCAACGTGGACATCCCGGAGATATGCCCGCCTCCCAAGCCGGACGTATACAAGAACATGGAGGCGCTCATCCATCACTTCAAGTACGTCTCGCAGGGCTTCAAGGCGCCGAAGGGCGAGGTCTACTCGTCCATAGAATCGCCCAAGGGCGAGCTTGGCGTGTATATAGTCAGCGACGGCGGGGAAAAGCCGTTCAGGCTCAAGCTCCGTTCCCCGTCGTTCATGAACCTTCAGACTGTAAACGCGATGTCGGAGGGGATGTACCTCGCCGACGTCATTGCAATCATTTCGAGCCTCGACCCGGTCTTCGGCGAGTGCGACAAGTAAGGAATACGGCCGTGATAAGGCCGTGAACCGTGAAAGACTCTTGTTTTTTACGATCAACGGTCAACGGAGCACGCAGTTATACGGTCAACGGTCTTAACTGGTTAACCCTATGCTTGAAAACGTAAAAGAAGAGATACAGGCGACGCTCAAGAAGTACCCGGTCAAGAAGTCCGCGGTAATGGACCTTCTGCGCATAGCCCAGCGCGAGGCCGGCGGTCATCTTACCAGGGAGGCGATGGATGAGATAGCCGTCCTCCTTGAGATGCAGCCTGTAGAGGTGAACGCGGCGGCCAAGTTCTATACTATGTATTCGGTTGCGCGCCCGGTCGGCAGACACCGCATCTGGGTATGCAGGAATATCTCCTGCTCGCTCATGGGTTCCGACCATATAATGAAGCACCTTGAGCAGGCCCTCGGCGTAAAGAAGGGCGAGACGACCTCGGATAAGAAGTTCACGCTCGACGTGGCCGAGTGCCTCGGCTCGTGCGGTACCGCTCCGATGATGCAGATAGACGACGAGTTCTACGAGAACCTCGACGCGAAGAAGATAGACGGGATACTCAAGGGTTTCAAGTAGAGTAGCTCAGTAGAGTAGAATGGGCTTTAGCCCATCGTTCAAGCCGATAACGGGTAACCGGTAACCGAATGGAAAAGATACTCCTTAAAAATCTGAATAACCCCGATGCCCACAAGATTGACGTCTATATCAAGGGCGGCGGTTATAAGGCGTTTGAGGCGGCTCTCAAGCTCCAGCCCGACAACATCATCCAGATGGTCAAGGACTCGGGGCTTCGCGGCCGCGGCGGCGCGGGCTTTTCAACGGGCCTTAAGTGGAGTTTTATCCCCAAAGACCCGACGATAAAGAAGTACCTCTGCTGCAACGCTGACGAGGGCGAGCCGGACACGTTCAAGGACCGCGGCATTATGGACTGGGACCCGCATCTGCTTATCGAGGGGATGTTGATATCATCCTACGCGTTCGGCGCCTCGGCGAGCTACGTATATATAAGGGGCGAGTTCGCCTTCGGGGCCAAGAGGGTGCAGGCCGCCATAAACGAGGCTTATGCAAAGAGGTTTCTCGGCAAGAATATCCTGGGAACCGGTTTCAACCATGACATGTATATACACTGCGGCTTCGGCGCTTACATCTGCGGCGAAGAGACCGCGCTCCTTGAATCCATCGAGGGCCTGAGGGCGCAGCCGAGGAAAAAGCCGCCATTTCCGGCCCTTGCCGGACTCTACGGCAAGCCCACGGTCATCAATAACGTCGAGACCCTGGCATGCATCCCGGCCATCATCGAGCGCGGGCCAAAGTGGTTCTCGTCCATCGGCCCTGAAAAAAGTCCCGGACCGAAGATATTCGGGGTAAGCGGCCACGTAAAAAAGCCGGGCCTCTACGAGTTGCCTATGGGCACGACGCTCAGAGACCTTATATACAATCACTGCGGCGGGATGCTTACGGCAAAGCCGTTAAAGGCCGTGATACCCGGGGGCGTGAGCGCGCCCATGTTCACGGCCAAGGACCTCGACACCCCGCTTGACTTCGACTCTGTGGCGGCCAAAGGCTCGATGCTCGGCAGCGGCGCGGTAATCGTGATGGACGAGTCGACGTGCATCGTTAAGATGGCGCATATCATAAACAGGTTCTTCAGCCACGAGTCTTGCGGCAAGTGCACGCCGTGCCGCGACGGCTCCCCGTGGGTCACGAACATATTGAGCAGGCTTGAGCACGGCGACGGCAGGCCGGGCGACGTGGAACTACTGGAGAGCCTGTGCACCAACATATTCGGCCGCACCTTCTGCCCGCTCGCCGACGGCGCTGTCATGGCCTTACGCGGCGCGATGAAAAACTTCCGCGAGGAGTTTTTGTATCACGAGAAGCACAAAAGGTGCATGGTGTAGGGGGCGGGTGAGGATTTGGCAAGAGGCGGGGGCGTAATGTGGGCCGCGCCCACCTTATTTAATAAGCTGTCAATCGGTTTTTTGGTGAGATAGCTCACCATATAGGTTTGTTTAAAAGCAGAGCTTTCAAGGCAACTGCGTTCCCAAGCTGGAGCTTGGGAACGAGATATAAAAATGGTGTTAAGAAAAGTTGGAAGGATTTAATTGCCTTTTTTAGTCATAAGGGTTGCCGATGAAATTCAGCGAGCTTGTGCGCTTGCTTGGCGAGCATGGCTTCAAGGTAATTAAAGAGAAAGGCTCGATAAGATATTACGGCAAGCGAGGGTGCGATAGGTTGATAAGGGTCGATTATCACGGCTCTAAAGAAGTCCCGACCGGAACGTGTAATGCCATCCTTAAATCGGCTGGCATAAGGAAATAAGCCGGGGGTCTGAAATGCTTGAACTAAAATATTCCCTTGTAATCGAGGCCACGAAAGACCCGGTTTTTTTCGGTTTCTATTCGCCTGATCTGGAAGGTTTTACCGGCATAGGACATTCCATAGAGGACTGCATCTATCAGGCCAAGTGGGGGATGATAGAGCATGTGAGTTTGTTGAGGGAGCAGGGGTTGTCTGTCCCTCCTGAGAATAAGGCTCCAAGAATCGTCATACAGAACGAAGAGAAGACAGCGGCGTAGGATGGGTATGCCCCTCCCCTTTAAAAAGGGGAGGCTGGGAGGGGTTAGCCTTGCTGCGACTCAAAGGTAACTCCCCCTGCCCCCTCTTTAAAAAGAGGGGGAGTTGCAATGGGCTTACAGCCTATCAATCCATATAAGAGATATATAATGGTAACCGTCAAGATAAACGGCAAAGAGATAACCGTAGAGGACAACACGCTCATCCTCGACGCGGCGCGCGATGCGGGTTACGAGATACCGACCTTCTGCTATCAGGCCGACCTCATGGGCATCGGCTCGTGCAGGATGTGTCTTGTGGAGATAGAGGGGCAGAAGAAGCTCCAGCCTTCGTGCGTCACGCCGGTTCTGCACGGCATAAGCATATTGACCGAGACGCCTACGGTCATGTCCGCGCGCGCATCCATGCTTGAATTCCTCCTTGCGAACCACGCCATGGATTGTCCTGTCTGCGACAAGGGCGGCGAGTGCGAGCTGCAGGACATGGTCTACAAGTACGGGCCGCACAAGGGCAGGCACGCGGAGCCTAAGTTCAAATTCCACGAGAAGGACTATGCCTTAAGCCCGGTCATCATAAAGAACTCTAACCGCTGCGTCCAGTGCATGAAGTGCGTGCGCGTATGCCGCGAGGTCGTGGGCAGGAACGTGCTCGGCGCGCTCGGCAGGGGCGACCATCAGGAGCCGACCTCTTTCTTCAGGTCGTTTCTCGACTGCGACGCTGACGGCAACTGCATAGAGGTCTGTCCGGTCGGCTGCTTCATGCGCCTTCCATACAGGTATAAGACGCGTCCGTGGGATTTGAAGGGCGCGGACACGATCTGTCCGTACTGCGCCACCGGCTGCCGCATGGTTATCGAGCACAGGGACGGCGAGGTCATCAGGGCCAGGGCGCAGCTCGGGGTCGGCATGAACAGCGAGACGCTCTGCGCGCGCGGCAGGTTCGGTTACGAAATCATAAATAGCGAAGCGCGTCTGACCACACCGCTCGTAAGACGCCAGAGGCACGGCACGCTTGAGCCGGCCACGTGGGAAGAGGCTTTCAGGATTATAAAAGAGAGGATGCCGAGCCTGGGCGGCAATACCGTAGGCGGCATTGCCGGGGCAAGGCTTGCAACCGAAGAGCTATATCTCTTTCAGAAGCTCATGCGCGAGGTCTTCAAGACCCCTAACGTGGATTCCGGCTCGCGCTGGGACGCGGCGGCAGTAGAGGGCTTTATCGCGGCAACGGACATGGCTGAAGGCGGGGTATCTGTCTTCGACTGCATGGAAGCGGACACGGTATTCGTCATAGGCTCGCAGGTTTCCGAAGAGAACCCGGTCACGGAATACATCATACGGCGCATCTCCGCAGGCCGCCGCATGAACGTCATTATAGCCGGGCCCAGGGCGATGAAGCTCGATTCGTCGGCAAACCTCCTGCTTCGCCACTATCCGGCCGCAGAGGCCGCGCTCTTGAGCGCGGTCATACTCGATATCAACGCGGCCAAGCTCGCGGCAAGCGCGGACCTTACTGCTGCAAAGGACGCGAAGCTCGACGGGCATCTCAAGGCCGCGGGCCTTACAATTGACGATGTGCGCGCGCTCGCAACAAAGCTCAGGAACTCCGAGTCCATAGCCATAATGGCGGGCACGGAATTTCTAAGGTATCCGCATGGTATCGAATCGCTCAACCTGCTTAAAGAGCTTCTGAGGAGCCTCGGAAAGAAGGTCAGGGTCATGCCGCTTCTCGACAGGAGCAATCAGCGCGGCGCATGGGAGATGGGTGTGCACCCCGCGTTCGGCCCGGGCTACGTAAAGGCTCCAGCGCCGGGCCTCGGCATCAGCGGGATGCTCGACGCGGCGGCTGATAACTCGATGGACGCCCTTTATATCGCCGGAGCCGACCCCGCGGCCCTGTATCCTGACGAGGCGCACGTAAAAGAGGCGCTTTCAAAGGTCAGGTTCCTGGTCGTGCAGGATATCTTCCTGACCGAGACCGCAAGGCTCGCGGATGTCGTGCTGCCGGGCGCAAGCTTCGCTGAGAAGGACGGCATGCTGACGAATCAGGAGGGCAGGGCGCAGATAATCAGAAAGCTCCTGCCGCCGCCGGGCAAGGCCAAGGTTGACCTCGATATCATAAGGGCGCTGGGCGAGATGTACGACCGCTCCTTCGGCCCTAAGAACGCGGCCCTCGTGCTCGACGAGATACGCCGGGCTCAGCCGATGTACGCGGACGTAAGCCTTGCGTTCAACAACAAGCGCAACGTCGATAACAAGCTCGACAACAAGGCCGCCCTTGTCAAGGGCACAAAGGCCGCGTTGACCATAAGGAAGTTCGAGCAGGCCGCATCCGGCCAGGACGCGCAATACCCGTTCATGCTCGCCACCGGGAACCACCTCTTCCATTCCGGCAGGCTGACGAATTATTCCAAGACCCTTAACGACCTGATGAAGGGCATGACGGTCGAGATAAGCGAAGAAGACGCCCTTGCATCCGGTCTTGCCGCGGGCGAGAGGGTTTTGGTGAGCGGCGCCGGGTTCTCGGTCACGCTGATGCTCACGGTCAAGAAGGGGACGAAGAGGGGCGTGGCCTTTATCGCCGAGAACTTCGATGCGGCCCCTGTCAACAGGTTCTTCAGGAAGGGCAAGGGCGCGCCGAGGGTGAAGATTACAAAGGCGTGAGTCCGGCCGGGTCCGGCGCCGCGTTATGCCGGGTGGCTGAAGTCCGGGCGCTTAAAGCCGGGCCCGCATGGCAGCGCAAAAACGGAGGTGAAGCATGATAGACCCGAAGCTGTTGAGAGACATGCAGTTCTTCTCTGATCTTACGGATAACGAGCTTTTAATCATAGCGGGAATAGTAAAGAAGAAGGACTTCAAGCTCGGCGAGACCATATTCAAGGAGTCGGAAGACGGCCAATCGTTATACGTCATCAGAAGGGGCGAGGTAAAGGCCTGCAAGATCGCGCCGGACGGAGAGCTTTTCACGCTGACCATCATGAAGGACGGCGATATCTTCGGCGAGATGAGCTTCCTTGACGGCAGGCCGCGCTCCGCCACCGTCGTCGCGGTCTCGGATATAGAGACCTACATGATGGAGAAGGGAGATTTCGAGGGGCTTGTCGATAATAATCCGAGGGTGATATTCAAGCTGATGAAGAATATCGTCTTTACCATCCACTCGATAGTGCGCGGCATGAATTCGCGCTACATAGAGATGATAAATTACATGTGGGGCAGGAGAAGGTAGTAACCCCCTCCCCACCCTTTGCAAAGGGTGGAGATTTGAACTTCCCCCTTTATAAAGGGGCGTGGGTCGGGGGATTTGGGATACGGGCGTGAGGCCTGTATCAACCGAGGACAGGTAATCCTCGTTGGATTTGAAGATTCTTGTATATCGTCGGAAGGTAATCAGGAAGGATATGCCGGATACAGCAACCATATTGACCGTTATCGCCATAGTTGTCAAGGTCGTCATAGCGACCATGGTGATATTCTCTCTGCCGCTTCCGCTCACGTGGATAGAGAGGAAGGTGGCCGGGCA
>JACRNO010000009.1 GCA_016234855.1 Deltaproteobacteria bacterium
GAGTCCATAGCCCTGAACCATCACGAGAGGTTTGACGGGAGCGGGTACCCGAGGGGGCTCAAGGGGACGGATATCCCGATAGAGGTCAGGATTGTCATGCTTGTCGACCAGTATGACGCCCTTGTCAGCGTGCGCCCATATAAGCGGGCCCTCACGCACGAGGAGGCCGTAAGGATAATAACAGAGGGCGATGGCAGGACGATGCCCGAACACTTCGACCCGGACGTGCTTGCCTTGTTCCGCAGGCTCGCGCCGGAGTTTGACGCCGTCTATAAGAAGTATTGGGACGAGTATGACCACTGAGGCGGGCGCGGTTTGTGTCTGCCGGAGCCTCAGTCCTGCCAACGCCTTCTAATCGCCTTTTAATCTCCGTGCCTTTATATTGTATAAAGCGTCGGCTTGCCGTATGGGCCGTCATCTGCTAATATTATAAAACAAGCGGCCAAAGACGGGTGCGTATGCGGATACTGGTGGTGGAAGACGAAAAAGACCTTGCCTCGATAATGAAGCAGGGGCTCGAGGAAGAGGGCTATGTCGTCGACGTCGCTCATGACGGCGAGGAAGGCCTCTATATGGCCGAGAATTTTCCTATAGACGCCGTTATCCTCGACATCATGCTGCCGATACTCGACGGCCTGACCGTCCTGGCCCGCATGAGGAAGAAGGGGATAATGACCCCGGTCATACTGCTTACGGCAAGGGACGCGCTCATCGACAAGATAAAAGGGCTCGATACCGGCGCGGACGATTACCTGACCAAGCCGTTCGTCTTTCAGGAACTCCTTGCGCGGGTGCGCTCGCTCCTGCGCCGTAAGGGCGAGGTCAAGCAGGCCGTCATACAGATAGGCGACCTTAAGATAAATACCGCCTCCCACGAGGTCTCCCGCAACGGCAAGTCCGTAAGCCTCTCCGCGCGCGAATACGCGCTCCTTGAGTTTCTGGCCTATAAGAAAGACAACGTCGTCAGCCGTTCCGAGATCGTCGAGCACATATATCACGAAGACTCGGATATGGACTCCAACGTGGTCGACGTCTACGTCAATTATCTCAGGAACAAGATAGACAAGGGATACGACAAAAAGCTCATCCACACGGTGCGCGGCGCCGGGTATATGTTAAAGAAAGAGGAGTAGCCCGTAAGGCTGCGGCATCGATGTTCAATTCCATCAAGTTAAAACTCGTTGTCTGGTTTCTGGCGGTATTTCTCCTGGTCTTCGCCGGTCTCGAGATATTCCTCTACGTCAAACTCGAATCCCTTATAGTAAACCTCGCGGACGAGCACCTTACCTCCGAGTTGGAGACGCTTGCCAATCTCATGACCGTTGAGGAGGCGCACGGCCAGCTCGAGACCGAGTTTGAGGAACTCTCCACCGCGGCCACGGGCATGTATGCCGAGAAACTCTCCGGCCATTATTATCAGATAATCTCAACCGACGGGAAGGTGCTTGTCCGTTCCCCGTCGCTCTCGCTGGGCAACGCCTCGCTCCCGCTGATACAGGGGTCGACTACGGCGGATTACCGCACCGTCGCGGGGCCGGGTGATACGCCCATACGCATGGTGACGCAGTCCTTTCCGTTTTCCATCGGGTCTTTGACCTTTCAGGCGGGGGATTCCATCGAGGAGACCTACGAGCTGCTCAGTTCGTTCAGGAATATCGTCCTTGTGATATTCCCCCTTATATTCATCATGTGCGGTCTCGGCGTATTTGTCGTCACGGGATGGGTCTTGCGCTCGCTCAAGTCGTTTACGCTGAAGATAGGTCAGATTACGGAAGAAAACCTCAACGAGCGTATCCCAGAGGAAGGCCTCGTTGACGAACTGCGTCCGCTTGCCGTGAACTTCAATGTCATGCTTGGCAGGCTTGAAGGGTCGTTCTCAAGGCAGAAGCAGTTCCTTTCCGACGCCTCGCACGAGTTGCGGACGCCTACCTCCATAATCAAGAGCTTTTGCGACGTAACCCTCGGCAGGGAGCGCACGGCCAATGATTACAAGGAGACGCTCAAGAAGGTCGGCGAGACCGTCAACAGGATGTGCGATATCATAAACCGCATCCTCGTCATATCGAGGCTCGACAACAAGACAATCGACTTCAAACCAGTGCGCGTCGACCTTATGGATATAATGAGGGACGTCCATAGGCTTATCGAGCCGGCTGCCGAGCATAAGGACGTGGCCATCAGGCTCTCCGGCGCGGGCGCGGTCGTGAAGGGTGACAGAGAAGGCCTGACCGAGGTCTTTACCAATATCGTCGAGAACGCCATCAAGTACAACCGCCCGAAAGGCAGCGTGAACATCCACGTCTCCGAGGAGTCGGGCAACGCGGTCGTGACCATAGAGGATACCGGCATCGGCATCCCAAAGGAAGAGCACGAGAAGATATTCGACAGGTTCTACCGCGTCGACACCTCGCGCGGTCTGACCGTGGGCAGCGGCCTGGGGCTCTCCATAGTCCGCACCATAATAGATTCGCACGGCGGGCATATCGATATCGAAAGCACGCCGGGCGAAGGCACGACCTTCAGGGTATACATACCGCTGCCTTCGGATAAGGGCGGCGCAAGATAGGCAGAACCTTCAGGTAAAAATAAGTTTTCCACAAGGCTCAGATCAAGAGGTCTGAGCCTTGTTTTTTTAAGGAATCTCTCTGCCCCACGCCTTCCGGCGTGGGGCTTCCCCCTTTTTCAAAGGAGACCTTTGCATAAACGGTATTCTCCCGTCATGCCCGAATGTATCTATCGGGCATCCATAAAAAAGACGTGGATTCCCGCTAAATACACGCGGGAATGACAGACAAAAACATCATGTGACGCGATAGAGGCCACTTATGCAAAGGTCTCTTGTGCGCTGACGTTATGTCTTTGGCGCCTTTTCAAAGGGGGAAGTTTAAGCCCTGAGCTATGAAAGACTCAAGCTGTTTTCCAACGTCAACCCATGACCCGGTTTTTTGCGTTCAAGCGCAACGGACTGAAAAGACTTGGACTCGCCCCGCATAGTTGGTATAATCGCAGGATGAAAAAAGAAGAGGCTGTAATACCCAAGAGAAGGCTCGGCAGGACCGGGGTCGAGGTAAGCATACTGGGGCTTGGCGGAGAAGGGGTCTTGCGCACCTTCGGCAACGAGAAGACCGCGGATACCCTCATAAACACTGCCCTCGACCTCGGCATAAATTACTTTGAATCCGCCAGGGCGTACGACGGAAGCGAGTCCTACTACGGCGCGGCCCTCAAGGCGCGGCGCGACGGCGTATTCCTGGCCAGTAAGTCCCATGCGCGCGACGCAAAGGGCGCCGAGCGGCATTTGCGCGAGACGCTTGCGAACATGAAGACCGACCGCCTCGACCTCTGGCAGGTGCACGACGTCAGGACAGAGGACGAGATACGCGAGCTTTTCGGCCCCAGCGGCGCAATGGAGGCCTTTGTCGCCGCCAGACAGAAAGGTCAGGTCAGGTTCATAGGCATCACCGGCCATCACGACCCGGCAATCCTGAAAAAGTGCCTCGAACTCCACGATTTCGACACCGTGCTCATACCGGTTAACCCGGCAGAGCCGTCGCACAAGTGTTTTGTGGATGAGATAATACCTGTGGCCAGCGCAAAGGATATCGGCGTCATAGGCATGAAGACCTATCTGCGCGGACACCTTGACGCGCCGAAGAAGCTCCTCTTTTGCTACGCCCTCACTCAGCCGATATCGACCGCGGTCATAGGGTGCGACACCGTCGAGCAGTTGAAGGAGAACGCGGAGATAGCCGCGGGTTTCTTCCCGCTCAAGCTAAAGGAGCTCAAGCATATCACCCAGCTCGTGGCGCCGTATGCGCGCGACCTGATGTATTATAAACCATAGGGAGTTCTGATTAGTTATTCTCTGCTGTCATTCCGCGAGAGCGAAGGCGCCAAAGGCGCTAAAGACATGATGTTAGCACACACGACATAACGTTAGCGCACAAGCGGCTGAGGAATCTTCAGGCTTATCGAATTGACCAAGAACAAGATTCCTCGCTTCGCTCGGAATGACAACTCGGTCGAATTATTGACGTTCGCAAAATATAGTGACATACAGGTGGTGGCGGGAGTTTCCTCCCGCCACGCCGAGGATGATACCGTCAGGAGGAAACTCCTGACGGCACAACGAGTAATCTGTCAGGCAAAGAATCTTATGATGGGAAAATCTTTCGACCAGCAACGCATGAAAAGGAGCTATGACAATGGCCTACAATCAATACAAGCCCGGCAGATACAATAATTATCTTATCGCAGGCAACCTGTGCAACGCATTTGCCATCGGACATATCGGCGATGAGGACGATTTCTTTCTCGTGGGCGTGGAGCCTGAATACGAGACCAACTACCCGCTGTTGACAGGAAATATCTTCGATTCAAAGGGCAAGCTCCTGTGCAGGATTGCGCGTAACGCCCTCGTCCATAATCCGGGCAATTGCACCAAGGTCTTCGGCGACAGGGTCGGGTACGAGATATTCGACAAGGACAAGAACCTCGTTTTCAAGATGCAGACGCGCTTCGAGAAAGCGGTCAACCCGAACGAGCAGATGCTCGTCGCCACCATATCAGGCAACCTATACGACAACTCGGGCCGGGTGATATTCAAGGCAACCGCCGGAGAGAAGGACGAGTCCGTGGTCTCCGACGCACCGGCCGCTTACGGTTTTTCAGAGGGCTACGGCCTCGTCAGCAACATCAAGGAAGAAGACCTTGATTTCGTAAGTTTCGTCCTTGCCACGCGCGGCCGCGTGCACCTGCTCATGACCGGCACGGTGGACGGCCGGGAATTCCCACTCGACGGCAGGGCGATAATAAACGCCGAGGTCACTAACTCGACGATACACGTAAAAACGGGCGAGTTCATCATCAGAGACAGCCACCTCGATAAGAACAGGTTCGTCTTCTACGACCAGGCCGAGAACATGAGAGAGTTCATGATGCTCCTGAACGAGCAGGCGAAGAGCGACGAGGAAGGCGGCCGCAAACCCTTGACCTTGAATTAGGGGAAAGACGGTTATGGCATGGCCCCCTGCTCGGGCGAACCGTCGGGTGGATATTAAAACCATAAGCGGCACGATAGAACCCGTGGAGCCGTATGAAGCTATTTTTTGACCGCCAGCTCGCTGCAAATTACAAGAGCGCATCGCAAAAGGCGCGAATTTTAACGGAGCAATGGGTTGATAA
The DNA here is from genome assembly GCA_016234855.1 of Deltaproteobacteria bacterium. Taxonomy (GTDB): domain Bacteria; phylum Desulfobacterota; class GWC2-55-46; order GWC2-55-46; family GWC2-55-46; genus JACRNO01. The sequence continues at coordinate 5,185 of JACRNO010000009.1, forward strand.
TTCGATATTCTGTCCGAATTGCGGACAATTGGACATAGATAAATATCCAAATAACCAACCCGTTGCTGATTTTTACTGTTCAAATTGTCAAGAAGAGTACGAATTGAAAAGCAAGCAAAGTGTCTTTGGCGCAAAAATCCTTGATGGCGCACATCGCACAATGCTTGAACGGTTGACAAGCAACAATAATCCAAATTTTTTCCTGCTCAATTATGACCTTGCCACTTTTGAGGTTAGAAACTTTTTTGTAATTCCAAAACATTTTTTTGTGCCTGAAATAATCGAAAGACGTAACCCTCTTGCGTCGACAGCGCGCCGTCCCGGCTATATTGGCTGTAATATCTTGCTTAATCACATTCCGCATGCCGGCAAGATATTCTACGTCCGCAACGGGCAGGTCGAACCGAAGCAGAAAGTGCTCAGGGAATGGAAAAAGACGTTGTTTTTGCGTGAGACAATAGAAGTCTCTGCAAAAGGATGGCTGCTCGACATAATGCGAAGGATTGAAAGGCTTGGTAAACGGGAATTCAAGCTTGAGGATGTGTACGCTTTTGAGGAAGAATTGAGCAGGCTTCACCCGGAGAATAGACACATCAAGGACAAAATCCGTCAGCAATTACAAGTCCTGCGCGATAAAGGCTATCTGGATTTTGTGTCGCGTGGTCATTATCGTTTGGTGTGATATGTGAATCAACCTTCTTCCCATAAAACATTAAGGAGTAGACGTAAAATGACTGTTCAATGTGGTGAGTGCGGACGAGAAATTAAGCTCGGTGAAAGGGCTTATGGGAGTACTGCCGGTAAAATAGAAGAGGATGGATTTTATGCGGCTCAGGATGAGCCGTGGGATACGGTTATATGCACGGATTGCGACGCAAAACATTAGTCGTATTAAGAAGACAAAAATAAAGATTTGCGCCGTGCTAATTCTTTACATGCCAAACGTCAAACGCAATAATCTAATAGAATAGTGCATTCATCCCGTTTTCCTACCCCTACCCCATCCCCACGTCCACTAACAGCAGTTCCGCGTCGGCCTCGGCCTTTATGTGAATGGCCCGTTCATCGGTTACCATGGCCGCGCCGAGCGTTTTTACGGTGTGCGTGCCAACTGTCACAGGCCCGCCTTCGAGCACGTATAAATACGCGCCGCGGCCCTGGTCCATTTGATGTTTCAGGGTCTTGTTGGCCTGGCAAAAGGACGAGAAGACCATCGCGTCGGAGTAGATATAGAGGGCGTTTTTGTCGATGGGGGAGATGAGCGGAAGGAGCCTGTTCGTCCGGTCTTTTCTCTCAACGGCCTTGCTCTCGACCGAAGGCCGAAGCCCTTTTTTGGAGGGTTGGAACCACATCTGTATGAACCGCATGGGCGCGTCGTCGCGGTCGTTGATCTCCGAGTGCCACATCCCGTTGCCCACGGTGGTGTGCTGGACGTCTCCTTTCTTGAGCGTGCCGCCCTTACCGCGCTCGTCCGCATGGCGGAAGACCCCGTCGGCGCAGTATGTGACGACCTCGATGTCGTGGTGCGGGTGGAGCGGCCAGATTGCCCCGGGCGAGAGAGTGTCGTCGTTAAAGACGCGCAGGCCGCCGAAGTGGATAAAACCCTCTTCGCGGTGGTTGCCGAAGGCGAAGTGCCAGCGGCCGCTGAACGTGCCGTTGACGATTTCTCCTTTTATCTGGTAGATGCTTTGCGGCTCGCGGATCTCTATCATTTATCAGGCCGTGTTACGGCAGGGTACCGCCGCCGGTTAAGAGTTTTTTGGCCGCGTTAAGGGCCGCCGCGAAGTTGACCTCGTGCGTCATCTCCGGCACGACCTCTTTGTATCTTAGTATATCGTGTGAATCTATTATGAATATCGCGCGCGCAAGGAGCCTCAACTCCTTTATCATCACGCCGTAGGCCATGCCGAAATAGGCGTGCCTGTAGTCGGAGAAGGTCTTTATCCTGTCGATGCCCGCCGTTGTGCAGAACCTCCCTATGGCGAAGGGCAGGTCCATGCTTATATTGATGATCTGGAACTCGGCTGGGAGCTTGGCCGCTTCTATGTTGAACCGCCGCGCCTGCGCGTCGCAGACCGGGGTATCGAGCGACGGGGTGACGCTTATTATCTTCGGGTTGCGGCCGAGGTCCTTGTAGGCTATCTCTTTCAGGCCGTTGTCTATGACGCTGAACAACGGCACCTTCTCGCCTATTTGCAGGTCGGGTCCCAAAAGCGTCAGCCCCGCGCCCTTGAATGTGACGGCGTCTTTTCTCTCCATGCTCACCTCTATGCTTCCTGTTGTATTTGAGCGTCAACGGCCCTTGTATGAGGGTAGCATACAAATACCGCCTGTCAACACTGGCCGGCCCCTGCGCCGTCTGCGCGTTTCAGACGGTTCTCTGGTATAATCGTAATAAAGACCGGCCCGCGCAATCTCAAAATGATACCCCTTAAGGACGACAACCCAAGTTCGACGTTTCCTTTTGTCACCATCGCCATTATCGCTGTCGATGTCGCGGTCTTCATCTACCAGTTGGCCATTGGCAACGAGGCCAACGAGGTATTCATCTACAGGACAGCCGCCATACCTTATGAGGTCGTAAACTTCGCCGACGTGCTCCCGCCCGCCTATCTGCCCCCGCCGTTTACGATACTTACTTCCATCTTTGTGCACGGGGGCGTCCTTCATCTCGGCGGCAACATGCTCTTTCTGTGGATATTCGGGGATAACGTCGAGGACACGCTGGGGCATATCCTCTTTATTGTTTTTTATCTCGTTGCAGGCGTGAGCGCCGCCCTGGCGCAGATACTGATGAACGCGGCCTCGGTCACGCCCATGATAGGCGCATCCGGCGCCATAGCCGGGGTGCTCGGCGCGTATATCCTGCTCTTTCCGAAGGCCAAGGTCAATACGCTCGTATTTCTGGGGCTTTTTGTCTCAATCGTGCGCATCCCGGCGGTCTTCTTCCTGGGCTTCTGGTTCCTCATTCAGATACTTGGCGCGGGCGCCGGGGGCGGCATAGCGTGGTATGCGCACATCGGCGGGTTTGCCGCGGGCATGCTCATGATACTGGCCTTTAACCCGAAGAGGCGATGGTACTGACGGCAAGGCGCGGCCTATCTCCGGCATCAGTCCATTAGACTGTCCGGGACCCTGCCTTTGCGGTATGCCTGAGAGACCGGCCGTCATGACCGGGTTCTTTTTGGCTGCGCCCGCCATATTGATATAAAAGCTTGTTATGACGGCGCCTTACTCCTCGTTCATTTCCATTTGTATTTTTGGCTGTTTTTGTGTTACGATTTGCGTCTCATTTATACCGTTGGCGCGCCGCATCATCGGCGCGTGACGGTTTGAGACGGGCGTTCTCACTCTCGGAAAATATCTCTGGAGGGGTTTTATGGCGGTGAAAAAGTTCGTGTACTTCTTTGGCGGTGGCAAGGCCGAGGGCAAAGGCACCATGAAGGACGTCCTCGGCGGCAAGGGCGCCGGGCTGGCCGAGATGACGAATATCGGTCTGCCCGTTCCCGCGGGTTTCACCATAACGGCCGAGGTCTGCGACTTTTTCTATAAGAACGGCAGGAAGTACCCTAAGGGGTTTACCGAAGAGGTGAGGAAGCATCTTGCAAGGCTCGAGCGCCTTACGGGCAAGAGGTTCGGCGATTCGCTCGACCCGCTGCTCGTCTCGGTGCGCTCCGGCGCGGCGCGCAGCATGCCGGGCATGATGGATACGATACTCAACCTGGGACTCAACGACAGGAGCGTCGAAGGCCTCAGCGCCAAGACCTCCAACAGACGGTTCGCCCTCGACGCCTACAGGCGTTTCATCATGATGTACGGCACGACGGCCATGGGCGTGTCCAAGGACAAATTCAACGCCGAGTTCAGGGACATAAAGGAGAGAAAGACCAGGACGCGGCTTGGCAAGCGCGCCGGCATCATCCTCGATACCGAGGTCAACGATGACGAGCTGGCCGAACTTATCGTCCATCTGAAGGCCGTATATAAAGAGCACACCGGCAAGGACTTTCCGCAGGACCCGCTGGAGCAGCTGTGGGGCTCCATCGACGCGGTCATCGGCTCGTGGATGGCAGAAAAAGCCGTCACCTACAGGGACCTTGAGAAGATAAACGGCCTGCTCGGCACCGCGGTCAACGTCGTGCAGATGGTATTCGGCAACAGGGGCGAGAGTTCCGGCACCGGCGTATGCTTCACCCGCGAGCCGAATACCGGAGCGGATACCTTCTACGGCGACCTCCTCATGAACGCGCAGGGGGAAGACGTCGTGGCCGGCATACGCACGCCCATACACCTGAGCGACCTTGACAAGCACATGCCGGCCATATACAGGGAGCTGTGCAAGGTCAGGGGCCGTCTGGAGAAACACTACAGGGACATGCAGGACATAGAGTTCACGATTGAAGACGGCAAGCTGTATATCCTTCAGTGCAGGACGGGCAAGCGAAGCCCTCTGGCCGCGTTCAAGATAGCCGTTGATATGGTGAAAGAAAAGCTCATTACAACGCAGGAAGCGATTGGGCGCATCACCGATAAAGACATCGAAGGCCTTTTTTATCCCGTCATAGACCCCAATATTCCGAGAGAAGAACTGAAAAGGCATCTGTTCGCCACCGGCATAGCCGCCGTTCCGGGCGCGGCCAGCGGCGCTATCGTCTTTACCGCGAGGGACGCGGAGGCATGGACGGCCCAGGGCAAACACGTCATACTCCTCCGTAAGGAGACGAGCCCGGAAGACGTAGGCGGCATGCACGCCGCAAGGGGCATACTCACCGCCACAGGCGGCAAGACCTCCCATGCCGCTGTCGTGGCCAGGGGCTGGGGCAAGTGCTGCATCGTGGGCTGTGAAGACCTTGCCATCGACTACGAGGCAAAGACCGTTCAGGTCGGCGATACCGTCCTGCCCGAAGGCTCCCTGATAACCATCAACGGCTCCACCGGCGAGGTCTTCACCACGGAACTGCCGCTGAATAAGCCCGAACTCCCGGAGGCCTACTCGACCCTGATGAAGTGGGTGGACGCAGAGCGGACGCTGAAGGTGCGCACCAACGTGGATACGCCTTACGACGCGGAGAACGCCATCAGGCTCGGGGCCGAGGGCATCGGACTTTGCAGGACCGAGCATATGTTCTTCGACACCGACGTGAGGCGCACCGCCATACAGAGGATGATAGTCGCCGACGACGAGGAGACGCGGCGGCGCGCCCTTGACGAGATACTGCCCTTCCAGAGGCAGGACTTCACCGGCATATTCAGGGCCATGGACGGCAAGCCCGTCACCATAAGGCTCATCGACCCTCCGCTCCATGAGTTTGTCCCGCACGGGGAGGCCGAGCAGAAAGAGCTGGCCGGCAAGCTCGACCTGCCCTTTCACGTCGTAAAGAGGAAGATAGACCGTCTGCACGAGGCCAACCCCATGCTCGGGCACAGGGGCAGCCGCCTGTGCATTACGTATCCCGAGATACTCGACATGCAGGTGCGCGCCATAATGGAGGCGGCCTGCGGGTGCAGGAAGCAAGGCGTGAAGGTCTTTCCTGAAATCATGCTCCCGCTCATAATCGACGCAAAGGAGCTGGCCATACTTGCCGACAGGACGCGCGTTGTGGCGGCTACGGTGATAAAGGAGACCGGGCAGAAGGTCAACTATCTCGTCGGCACGATGATAGAGGTGCCGAGGGCCGCGTTGCTGGCCGACGAGATCGCGGGCGTGGCCGAGTTCTTCTCCTTCGGCACGAACGACCTTACGCAGATGACGCTCGGCATGTCGAGGGACGACGCGGGCAGGTTCCTGCCCGACTATGTCGACGAGAGGAGATCGGGCATCCTCAAGAGCGACCCGTTCCAGTCGCTCGACCAGGACGGAGTGGGTCTGCTTATAAAGATGGCTATAGACAAGGGCAGGCGCGTGAAGAAAGACCTGAAGGTGGGTATCTGCGGCGAACACGGCGGAGACCCGGCCTCGGTGGTCTTCTGCCACCTGAATGCGTTCGACTACGTCTCGTGTTCGCCGTTTCGCGTGCCCATAGCGAGGCTTGCGGCAGCGCAGGCCAGCCTCAAGTGGCCGAGGAAGGCGAGGAAGACAAAGAGGACAGCAAGGCGCAAGACCGCGAAGAAGAAGTAAGGAGGCCGGCTAAGGCCGGGCTGGTTGAGGTTGTTGCCGCCGGGTAATCAGTCTTCCTTTCCCGTGATGCCGCGTTCTAACAGGTTGCTGAAAAACTATTTTAGTTTGTCATTCTGAGCGCAGCGAAGAATCTTGTCTCCCGGTAATTCAAATGGTTCTGAGCTCCTTCGTTCGCTACGCTCTCTCAGAATGGCAAAAAATGGGACTTTTCCGCAATCTGCCAAATCGTGTGTTAAACGGTGCGGTCTGGATTTGAGAACCGCAGCGTCTCTATACCGGGCCGGGCTTGACTTTTTGCGTCGTCATCTCCATAATCGTGAAGATGCAACTCACGGAGGCAGGTAAGATGAAGAAGCATATGAGGTATATATGGTTTCTTTCCGCGGTCTTTGTCTGGGTGATGCTCACGGGCATGGGCAAGGTGCCTGGGCCGGATGTCCCCACGCCTGAGATAGACTTCAAGGCCGCGGTGCGCGACGACCAGGACATAACCACAAAGATTCAACACGCCTCGCTGGACGGCAATATCTTCTTTACCGGCACTCGCGGCAAGGGTGTCGTCACCATATCTTTTGAGAAGGTCAGGAAGGTGGTCAACCGCGGCCCCGGCGTCTCCGGCAAGACGGACTTTCAGATAACGCTCCGTTCGGGCGACGTGGTCGCGGTGAGTCTGCCTGACGACGCGCGCCTGCTTGGCGTGACATCATACGGGACGTTTCGCATACTCGTCATTAACATCAAAGAGATAAACTTCGAATAATGAGGGAAGCGGCCTGCTAATACCGCGCCGGACAAGCGGCCTATGCTCACTGGCATGGGCCTTTTTTTTGTCACATAGCGTTTTTAAGCGCCATGATTCGGATTGGAGGCATCGACCTTGAAGCTCGCGATAGTCCTGGACAATAACGTGACGAAGGCGATAGTGGCGCCGTTCGAGGCCGTGGCTGCCGCATCGCACGGGATAGAGTTCGTCGTCTTCATCGGCGAGAAGAACAAGAGCGAGACCGCATCCATAACCCTGCCAAAGTGTTATCTCAGCCATAAGAAAGAGGTAATGAGCGCCTTGCGCGAGCCTGTGCGCTCCATCAGGAGGCTTCGGACGAATACCGAGTCGAGGATGGATTTTTATTATAATTCACTGGCTGACGACCTGCGCGGGTTCGACGCCGTCTATACGCAGGACGTAAGCCGCTCGCTCTATACGCTCGCGTCCCTGAAAGAGGAGCTCGGGTTCAAGATAATGCTCCGCTGGTGGGAGGTGCTTCCGTACAAGAGGCTTTTTAACGCGAAGGACAGGTATATCGGGGCCTCGTCGCTGCCGATGGTCGATATCTTCATGCCGGCCACGCTGACGGCGGCCCAGGCCCTTAAGCTCGAGGGCGTGCCCGAAGACAGGATAACGCATGTCTATCCCGGCGTTGATACGGCCGTGTTCACGCCGCCTGTTGCGGCCGTCTCGAAAGAGGCGTTCGGCATCCCCGCGGGCAAGGCAGCCGTGCTCTTTGCCGGTCGTCTCGTCTCGCACAAGGGCATATACGTGCTCCTCTGGGCCGCATTGAGGCTCAAGGCGGACGGTTTGCTCGACAGGCTCGTCTTCGTTATGGCCGGAGGCGGCGGCAAAGGCGAGTTGCAGCGCATGGCGCGCGAGATGGGCGTGGCCGCAGCTTTTCACTTCACCGGACACGTGCCTTATGACCGCATGCCCGAGCTCTACGCTGCCTGCGATATCTTCTGTCTTCCCTCCACCATGAAAGAGAGCATCCAGGAGCAGTTTGGCTATGTACTTGCCGAGGCCATGGCGTGCGGCAGGCCTGTCGTCGCTTCCAGAGTCGGCGGCATACCGGAGGTGGTCGGCGGCGCGGGTCTGCTCGTCACGCCCGGGGACTTTAACGACCTTGCGGACAAACTCACTTCTCTCATAACAAACGCGGAACTCAGGGCCGGGCTCGGCGCAGCGGCTCGTAAGCGCGCTTTGGAGCTCTTTGACCTTGCGCAGACCACCCCCAAATGGGCGCAGGCAATTGAGCGGTTGCGTAACTTAGGCAGGGCTTGATGTAGTGGCGCGCCCTAATGCGCCTAAAAGATGACTATCCTCTGTTTTTTCCTCTTGTGAATTACCTCGATATTTAAGCTTTCCCGCCATTTATATTGTCTCCTGCCACTGGCGCGTCCGGTCCGCCGTAATGGACGTCTCATGTTGACCTTGTGTAATCATGGGAAAAGAGCCCTTTTGCGAATCTGCATCTATAGCAAGCGTTCGCCTGCGTTGAAGCACACATCCATTAAGAAGACCCTCCCCAAAAAAATACTGTAAAAACAGCGCAAATATCTTTTTTCGAGATGGATTGAGCGGGTTGACTCAACGGTCGGCATCTTCTCATCAAAATTTTGTAAAGCCTGACTGAGATTTGAAATATGGACTGGCGGGTTGGTCAGATATTTGGCGCAAGGTCAAAGAGATTTGATTTGTCTTTGAAAAAATGCTTGTATTTGATAGTTCTTTGTCAGATACTTGTCAAGTGATAGAAGATTCAGCACATCCTTTTAATCTTGCGAAGGGGTCACGGGAGAGTTGTATCCTGAGCCGGGCATCTGCCGGGGCGCAGGATAACGTCTTGTACTCTCAGGCTTTTTGTGTAGATAGCCAGAAAGGCGTATGGGGTTTGCCGCCCCCTGCCGCTTGATGGCATAGGTTCGGGCGGGTGCGGCGTTCCATTGTATTTTACGCGGGCCTGTCGATTGCAATATCAAGGTCGAATCATTCTGTTCACGGGGCCTGTGGCGCTCAAGCTGGGTCATTATGATGGATGATGCAGTCAGCATGGGGCGTTGTTGTGGAATCGCCGTTTTATAAAGTGGTTAGGACGAAGGTTAACCAAGAGGTATACCTGAAAGATTGCGCGCCGACCGCGCGGAATCTCTGACAAGAGAAGTTTAATCATCGCGGATGACATTGATATGTCACAACATCTAAGACGCGCATTTACATCTCTCTCCCTCCCGTCCTTTGCTCCGGCAAGGCAGGTCAACGTCGCAACGCCTTCATTTGCGGGGCTTTTCAGCGTCTTACGTTCTCCGATTCATTTAACGTTATCTTCTATGGCGCGCGCATTCGTTAGCGTGACCGTTGCCTTGCCGCGTGCGCGGCCTGCTGCGGGTTCAAGGTTGCAACTTGAACCAATGAGTTCGTCTGCGAAAAAAAAACGACGCGTTCCTTGCAATTACATAATAAAAGGTTCAGGCTGCAAACCTGAACCCGCCCAAAGGCGCGCATTCTGATGAATGGATTATTCGGCGGTTTACGGCCGGTCATAGCGCGTTAGCATCGAATGATTATCGGATTGGTCTTGCAGGAACTGTGGCTCTATCCCGCGTAACGATAATAAGGAAGGCGGCAGACATGACAATGACGATATCTGCATTGCTTCAGGATATCATTAGAAAAACCCGGAAGGATAAACTCCGTTTTTTTATCATTGCGGCCATTACGGCGGTAGTCTTCTTTTTCAATACGCGGACGGCTGGCGCATTTGGCGTAAACCAATGCGCCGCGGGCCGGTTCGGCTCGGATTTGGGATGTACCGCTCAGGACGTCTCAATTACGGGAATAGCGGTCGCCTCGGGCAGTCCGGGGTCGTGCGTAGCCGGCAGCACCGTGTCGCTGGACCTTGACGTTACGGTCAACTTCGCCATGCCCGACCGCTGGGACATAGGTATATTCCTGGCCCAGGACGGTAAACTCCCGACGCTGCTTCCGGTAAACGGCGGGTCAAACTCCTGCTCCGTATCCATACTGCCTACGCCGACCGCGAATCCGTTAAGCCCGTTCCTTGACCTTGACGGGCCGGTCGACACCTGTGGTGACGGCAATAGCACTATCGGAGGAGGCACGGGTTCCGGTGTGTTGAGGGTGAGCGGCGTTTCTTTAACCTGCCAGGCCGTTCCCTTAAGCAATGGAAAGCTCTATATCCCCTTCGTTGTCAGTTGGGACAACAGCAAGACCCCTCCCGGCGCCGTATGCTACACCAATCTCGACCCGGTGCCGAATACAAAGTCCAAATGTAACGCGCCTGACGGTACGGTCGCCACTGAGGTTCAATACAGTACGGTTTCCCTTGTGGTGCTGCCCGCTATCAGCAAGACCGACGGTTTGACCACTATAACCGCCGGCGACACGGTCAACTATTCCGTTGTCATCACAAACAACACAGGGGGCGTCCTGAGCAACGCGGTCTTTAAAGACCCGGCCGTGACAAACCTTACCGCCAACAGCGTTGCCTGCGCGGCGGCCGGTGGGGCGGCCTGTCCGGGGCCGGCGGCCTTAACAGTGGCGTATATGCAGGGAGGCGGCATAACCATCCCTGACATGCCTGTCAACAGCACGGTGACCTTCACCGTTAACGCCACTTTGAGCGCGGCTGCCCCGGCAGGCACCCTCACCAACACCGCCTCGGTCGTTGTAAGCGGCCAGTCCAACTCGGCGAGCGACGTGGATACCGTCCTTGCGAAGATTGGCGTGACCAAGGAGTTTGTCCCGTTTTCGATACTCGCCGGCGCTGCGTCGGTCATGAGCATAACTCTGGACAATACCAATCTTGTCGCGACGGCAGGCACGGCGTTCTTTGATACGTATCCCGCGGGTCTTGTCAACGCGGCTGCGCCCGGCCTGACGAACACCTGCGGCGGAGTTGTTACTGCGGCTGCGGGCGGGAACTCGTTGTCGCTCAGCAACGGGGTAATTCCGGCCGGAGGAAGCTGCGTGATAACGGTCAATGTCACGAGCGCCGTTGAAAACTTTTATACCAACAGCACCGGAAACATCACAACCACCAACGGATACTCCGGCAATTCTGTCGACGGATATCTGGCCGTCGGCGTCTCAAGCCTTTTGACATCCACAAAGACATGGCAGGACTTGAACGGAGGCGAAGCCGACCCCGGCGACGTAATACGATATACCGTTACGGTCACGGAGGTCGCGGGCGTTGATGCAAACGGCGTTACGGTTACCGATACCGTTCCCGCGACCCTGACCGGCATGACAATGGTGACCTGTCCTGTGGGCGCGACATGCAACGTCGCGGGGCAGACGCTTACGGCCGCGAATGTCACGATTCCGGCAAACGGCACCCGGACCATTGTCTTTGATACGACCATTGCGGCGGGGACGCCGTCCGGCACGACCATAGACAACTGCGCTCTGATTGTAAACCCGGGCGGCGGCGGTGCGGCGCCCTGCGCGTCCACGATACTTGTTTCGCCGTCAGCCGCGCCCGGCATAGGCAACAAGCAGCTCTATCTCTATGACGCCGCATCCGTTCCGGCGTACAAGCTCTCTCGCGCCAAACCGTTGGTTGGCGCACCCGTGACCATAACCAAGGCAGGCTCGCGGCTCTGGGCCCTGAACCCGGCCCTGGTCTCGCCGGTTACCATAAGTCCGCTGGTCAGCCCGTCCATCCCGGTAAACCTTTATCTGGCTACGAATACCGCGAGCGAGAGCAGAACCGTTACGGTATCGCTTGTCTGTTCAAGCGGAGGCACCACTTTTACTCAGACAAAGATATTTGACGGAACCGCCCTTAACAACCCGTTCCTTCCAACCGCCGCGCCGACTCTGGTTAACTTCAACCTGCCTCTTGTTGTCAGTCAGTTGTGCGCGGCCGGTCAGACCTGGAACCTTACCGTTGCGAACGCCACCGCCGGAAACGGCACGAGAAATATCCTCGTCTACCCGATGAGCGGCGCGAGTTATTCCTATGCCTCGCTGCCTTCCGTGAACGTTATTAATGTTGACAGCGTGCAGGTCTGCACCGTTCCATGCGACGCAACGTGCGCCAACGCATGCGCCCCGGCGCCATTCCTGGGCGGGGCTACGGTTTATGTGCGGACGAAAGTGAGCGACCCGTTCGGAGCCTATGATATCAATGCCAGTCCGCCGGTTACGCTCCCGACTATCACTATAAAAGACTCGGCCTCAACAACCGTTGTATCCTCCGCTGCAATGACCGAGAAAGTGAGCGCGGCCACGGCATCGGCTAAATGGTTTGAGTATACCTATACGCCGGTGCCAGCCGCAGGCCCTGCCGGTTTCTGGTCGGCCACGGCTACCGCCGTGGAAGGCGCCGAAGGCCTTGTCTCTGACAGCGGGCTGGGGGCGTTCACTGTGGTTATACCGATGCCGAGCCTCATGGTACTGAAGTCGGTGCAGACTATCTCCGACCCGGTCATCGGGACGTCGCCCAATGCAAAGGCGATACCCGGCGCGTTCATGCTCTACACGGTCACGGTCACCAACTCTGGGCCGGGCACGGCCCAGAGCGTTGTTCTGACTGACCCTCTGCCTGCCAACACCGAGCTCTACGTCAACGATATCGGCGGGGCCGGCTCAGGGCCTGTTGCGTTCGTGGACGGCGCGACGCCAAGCGGGCTGGCATACACATTTACCAACCTCGCGGACGGCGCTGACAGTCTCTTGTTTTCCAACAACGGCGGGGCGACGTATGCGTGGACTCCCGTAGCCGACGCGAACGGGTGCGACGCAAACGTCAACAATATCAAGGTGAACATGGGCGGCACGATGAACGGGGCAAGCGGCGGCAATAACCCGTCGTTCTCCCTGAAGTTCAGGGTCAGGGTGAAGTGAGGCCGGATCTTTTAACCCGCTTCTTTTAAAAGGGGGTCGCCCCTTGTGCGCTCGTGTGCGCTAACGTTATGTCTTCGGCGCAACGTCATGTCTTTAGCGCCACGCCGGAAGGCGCGGGGCGGGGGGATTTAACGTGTGAGAAGTCGCAAAGATGTAACCCCACCCGGCCTCCCCTTTAAAAAGGGGAGGAGAAGAACCCCCTCTTTTTAAAGAGGCGGGGTACCCACGCCGTGTGCGCTAACGTTATGTCTTTGGCGCCGTGTGCGCTAACGTTATGTCTTTGGCGCCAAGTGGCGTGGGTCGCGGGGAGTTATTAAATCCTTGCCCTCGTTCCCATGCGGGAGTCTGGGGACGTGGGAGCAGCCAGATGTGCGTAATTCATTCAAATAATACCGGATTAGGAGGACTTTTATGACGATGACCGAATGGTGGATGTTGGATGTGAGGCGGCGTAATTTGCGGTGCAGGGGGTCGCCGAGGGACGGCCCCTATAAGCGGCCGCCGTCTTTGCGGCGGCGTTGTGTCTTAACCCATTGCGGCGTAAACCCCGCAATGCATTATGAAGGGCTGAAAGGCAGGGAGGTGATTGTATGAGAAGGATATCAGCTATAGCAGCGGCCCTGGTTATGGCCCTTGTCCTCGGTGCGGCGTCAGCGTATGCGGGCGGCACGATACCGGGCACGGTCATAAGCAACACGGCTACGGCGACATACACGGTCGGAGTGTCGACGATAACGTCGACCAGCAACACAACGACCCTGACCGTCGTCGAACTGCTCGACGTAACCGTGACCGAGCAGGACGCCGCCAAGACCGTACTGGTGGCGCCCGGTGCCGTCAACCGGATGCTGACGTTCAGGGTTACCAACACGGGCAACGGGTCTGAGGCGTTCACCTTGACGCCGGACGTGCTCGTCGCAGGCGACGACTACAACCCGACGCTGGTCTCGACCTATCTGGACACCAACAATAACGGCGTCTATGACGCAGGAACCGACACGCTCTATGTGGCAGGGACGAACGACCCTGTGCTTGCGGCGGATGCGTTCAAGACGATATTCGTCTTCTGCGACATCCCCGGCGGCGTTCTGGATACGCAGACGGGCAAGGCGACGTTGACGGCCGCGTCGAAGACCGGCACGGGCGCGCCTGGCACGTTGTTCGCGGGCCTCGGAGATACGGGCGCGGACGCCGTTGCCGGAGCGTCTGGAGGTGACGGCGCCGACACAGGCATCTATCTGGTCTCGAACGTCACGGTCACGGTGGTCAAGTCGCAGGTGGTCACGGACGCGTTTGGCGGGGCCAAACCCATGCCTACGGCTACCGTTACCTACACCATCACGGTGACGGTAACCGGCACGGGCACGGCAACGGGAGTCATGCTCACCGACCCCATACCGGCGAATACGGCCTATACCGCCGGGACGCTTACGCTCAACGCCGGCGGCCTGACCGATGCTTCGGGTGACGACGCGGGCGACGTGGGCGCCACCACGCCCGGCGTGGTGACCGTCTCGCTCGGCAACCTTACGAGCGCGTCAGCGGTGCAGACGATAGTCTTCGCCGTGACGATTAATTAGCAGGGAGGAATACGATGAAGAACGCAGGCAGATGTCTGGCCGCAATCACGCTCATTCTCCTTTTCTGCGCGAGCGCGATGGCGCTGGAAAAAGGCGCCGTCAAGCTCGCGTCAAGGTCGGAGGTCGACGTGGTAGTGGTCAACGCCAGGGGAGAAAAAGAGGTAAAGAGGGTGGATGCCGCCAAGGCGAAGGTCGTGCCCGGCGATACGGTCATCTTTACCAACGCCTATGAGAACGTCGGAGGCGAGGCCGTGAAGAACGCGGTCGTCACCAACCCGGTGCCCGAACATACGGTCTATGTGGACAAGACCGCGGAGGTCAAGGGCGCGCGGGTCGAGTTCTCGGTTGACGGAGGCAAGATATACGGCTTGGCCCAAAGCCTGATGGTCGTGGGCGCGGATGGAAAGGCAAGGCCCGCGGAAGCCGCCGATTATACGCACATCAGGTGGACGATTGAAAAGGCGCTCGCCCCTGGAGCAAAGGGCAGCGTCTCGTTCAAGGCAAAGGTCAAGTAAGAAAGCCGTATGTCATGAACAGGCGGAAGGAAGAAGGAGCATAGTTCAATCAACTAAACGCGAACCGAAAAGGAGATGAAGATGAAGACGAAGATGAGATTAAGGTTAGTGCCCGTGCTGTTGCTGGCGGCTGTCATAGCGCTCATGCTTCCGCAAAAGGCCTCGGCCCTTGGGACTGCATCAGGTGTAACCATCGCCAATAAGGCGACGATTGGCTATCAGGTCAATCTTATACCGCAAACGGCGATAGAGTCGGCGCCCGGCGCCGGCAACAGCACTCCTGGTGTGGGTCTCGGCACCAATACGACCTTTCTTGTGGACGACAAGGTAAGCGTCACCATCGCGGCCAATGACGTGGCAATGGTAACCACCTATCCGGGTTCATCGGCCCAGGCCCTGAAGTTCACGGTCGAGAACACCGGAAATACGGTACATGATTTTGCGCTTACCGCGCTCCTGGACCCGGCCAACACCTTCGTGGCCACGTCCGTCACCATTTACAGGGACGGCGGCGACGGGGTATATGACGGCGTTGACGACGTTGCAGTGACCTTCCTCGACGAGATGGCCGTGGACACACCGCAGGTCGTATGGGTCGTTGCGGCAGTGCCGATCGGCGCAACCAACGGGCAGGCGGCCAATTATGCGCTTAAGGCCGAGGCGCATGCCGCGGGCGGCGCGGGCCTTGGCGCTCTCTCGGCCCAGACCAACGTGGGCGCGCCTGATAACGCGGCCGCGGTTGACGTTGTATTCGCGGACGGAGACGGCGACGGCGTACAGGCCAATGACGCCAACTATGACGGCGTATTTGTGGTGTGGGGCGGCAATGAACTGCCGGACGGCACGGTCGGCCCGACCGGCGGCTTCATGGTCTCTGGCGCGCTTCTTACCGTGACCAAGACCTCGGCTGTGATCGCCGACCCTGTATTAGGCCCCTCCGTCAATGCAAAGGCAATACCAGGCGCAACGGTCGAGTACACTGTCACGATAACCAACGGCGCGGGCGCGGCGACCGCGACGAGCGTGGCTATCACCGATACGATTGACGCCAACACCCTCGGCGTCTACAACGCATACGGCGCGGGCCCGGACGGCGTGACCGTAAACTTCAACGGCGGCGGCGCGCTTGCGGGCACAAGCGCTTCTGACGGCGTTGACGCCTCGGGCTATAACAGTTCGTTTGTGGCCGGTTCCATATCCGTCAGCGGCATCACCCTTGCCGCGGGCCAGAACGCGGTCATCAAGTACCAGGTGACGATTAAGTAAGAAGGGGCGTTTCCCGGGCTTGATCATTCTCGCGTATATATCAGCGCTCATCCTGCGCCTGTGTTCCGCATCCGTATGCGGGGCTGGCGCGGTGGTGCGTCTTTGCGCGGGGGGCTTCGGACCCGGCGCGTCCCTGTGCTTTACGAACGCTTACAACGGCAAGACCGGTCTGAGCGCGGCTCTATCAGCGCGCGCAGCCGGTCTTCGCCCGTTCGTAAGTTGTCTTTTTGAAAACGCGCTGTCGTTAAATGTATTGAGCGTTTTGACAAAGCCGCTGTGTTGTGTTTCCCGTATTATTGCCGCAAGGACGCTTCCTGTAAGCGCGGCGCGGGTCGCGTTGCCGGTTATCGCGAGCATCGTGCTGCTTGTGCTTTCAACCGGCGCGCGCGCCGCTACTGTGCCGGGCACCAATATTTCAAATGCCGCCCAGGCCGCGTATTCGCCGAACGGCATCGGGGCCGTGACAGCGGCGTCCAACACAGTCTCCTTGACCTCGGTCGTCTACAACATGCCGGCCAAGATAGAGTTCATGAAGTACGCGCCGCTTATGCCGGGGGCGGAGATGGATAAGGTATATATCCCCGATTATATAACGCAGTCAGGCGCGCCATGGCCAATGCCGCTGCCGTGGGCGGCGGGCACAACGGTCCCGTTGGATATTGCGAATCCCATCCCGCTCGTGGATGCCAACTTCTATCAGGAGAGCGAGCCGGTATTTATAAAGCTCACCGACCATGACTACGACGGCGCGGGGTTTGTTTCCGTGACGCTTACGGTGGACACGAACCCAGGTGAGTTCGAGGAACTGCGCCTCAAGGAAAGCGATATGCCCGGCGTATTCATCGGGTATAGCCGTCTTGTGACGTGGGCGCCGCTGAATAAGCCGCATAACGGATTGTTGAGTATATCCAGCAGGTCTATTATCAAGGTCGCCTATGTCGACCAGCTGGACGGCACGGACACGGCCGCGGCCGCGGCGCTTATCGACCCGTACGGTCTTGTCTTTGATACGTCGACGGGCGAGCCGGTCAACGGCGCCGTTGTCACGCTCATCGACGCGACAACGGGCCTGCCCGCGCTTGTCCACGGCGACAACGGCGTAAGTGTCTTCCCGTCCACCGTTACCACCGGAGGTAGCGCCAGGGACAGCTACGGAAAGTCGTATATCTTTGCCAAGGGCGAGTACAGGTTCCCGTTCGTCAGCGCGGGCCAGTATCGCATACTGGTCGCGCCGCCTAACGGCTACAGGTCGCCGTCGCAGGTCGGCACCGCCTGGATACAGACCCTTCCGGGCGCGCCCTACGCCATGGCGGAACCCGGCTCAAGGGGAGAGGTCTTTATCATAAGTCCCGGCCCCGCCATACACATAGACCTGCCGGTAGACCCGGTGGTCAGGTTGTATCTGACGAAGGCGGCTTCCAAGACCACCGTATCGCCGGGCGATTTTCTTCAGTATAAACTCATGCTCGAAGACGCGGCTGGCGGGCCGGTGCTTACGGGCGTTACCATCAGCGACAAGCTGCCGCTCGGTTTCCGGTATCGGAAGGGTTCGGCAAGACTGGACGGGGCAAAGACCGCGGACCCGGATATATCCGCCGACGGCAGGACGTTGACGTTCAACGTCGGCACAATGCCGGTTAAAGGCAAGATTAATATCTCCTATGTCGCGGAGGTCGGCGCCGTGGCAAGGCTCGGCAACGCCACGAACACCGCACAGGCGGTCGCTGCGGGCGGCCATCTGTCCAACGTGGCAAAGGCCGTTGTTCTGGTAAAGGAAGACCTCTTCATCTCCAAGACCGTTATCGTCGGCCGCGTGGCCGCGGATAGCTGCGGCGAGCGGGAGGGCGTAAGCCTTGCAGGCATCCGCGTATACCTCGAAGACGGCGCCAATGCCGTTACGGACAAGAACGGTATGTATCACTTCGAGGGGGTGAACCCGGGCACGCACGTCGTACAACTCGACCTTGCCACCGTGCCGGACGGTTACGAGGTAACGGCTTGCGAGGAGAACACCCGCTTTGCAGGCTCGATGCACTCGCAGTTCGTGGACCTGCAGCCCGGCGCGCTCTGGCGCGCTGATTTCACCTTTGTCACAAAGCCGGAAGAGCCGGTCGAGAAGCCGTTAACGGCGCCGATAGAGACGAAGGTCGAGTCGGTTGGCGGCGTCGGGATAGAGCTTAAGGGGGCGCTGCGCGAGGATGAGCCGGTTAACGGGGCCGCGCCGGAGTCCGGGGAGAAGGCCGTTGGCACGGCTGATTACAGCGTCGCCATCGGCGTGGACAAGGCGCCGCTGCAGAACCTGCGCCTGATGGTCGTGCTGCCGGAGGGGGTGAGGTATATCCCGGGCACAAGCCGTCTGGGTAGTTCCGGGCTTGCGGACCCTGAGATAACCGAGAACGTCCTGACATACCGCCTTGGCGATGAGCCGGCGGACTGGTCGGGCGAGGCGGCATTTGCGGCGTCCGTGGACGTTGACGGCGACGCGGGGGAGTTCGCAACCAAGGCGTTACTTATCTTTGATACCGCGGATATGAAGAATCGCAGGACCCAATTGGCGGATACCACCATGAAAAGGGTCTTGAAGGATAAAGAGACGGCAATCGAGGATATAACGCTTCGCCCTCATTTCAAGGAGGTCAGCGCCGCGATAGAGGCCGAGGATATCGGCATGCTGGATGAGCTGATTGCAAAGCTCGGAAAGGCGCGGGTTGAGCATATAACCGTTATCGGGCATACGGATTCCAACAGGATAAGGAAGCGCAGCCTCAGGCTCTTTAACGACAATTATTCGCTTTCAAAGGGGCGCGCCGCGTCGATAGCGAAGTATATCGCGGACGCGCTCCAACTCGACCCCTCCCGGGTAACCGTGGACGGCAAAGGTCCGGACGAGCCCGTGGCAACCAATGCCACCGAGCGGGGCAGGGCCATGAACCGCCGCGTTGAGCTCGTTGTTCAGGCCGACCGCGCTATAAAGTGGCATGAGCTTGAGAACGGCAAGGTTGCGAGCGGCCCGCTGCAAACGGAGTTTGCCGTCTCCGTTGCGCGGGAATACGCCGGGGCGCAAGCCGGGCCGGCGGCGGGTGATTCCGCCGCGAATATGGGTGAGAGACCGGTCGCCGGAACGAGCATGCCGGACTATGACATGGACTGGCTTGACTCAGCCAGGCCCGGGCTTGAGTGGCTTTGGCCTTATGCGGGCTATAACCCCTCGATACAGGCGATAAAGATAGCCATAAAGCACGACCCCACAAAGACGCTTACGCTCTATCTTAACGGCGAGCCGGTCAACCCCGTTGCCCTTGATAAGGTGATAAAGAGGGGCGACGGTCTTGCGGCGCTTTCGTTATGGAGGGGTGTGAATATCGTCGAGGGATATAATATGTTTGACGTTGTGGAGTCTGTTGACGGCGTGGAGACCGCCCGTGTGCGTAAGGTCGTTCATTACTCCGGCGCTCCGGTCAAGGCGGTTATCATGCCGGAGGCGTCCATGCTCGTGGCGGACGGCAAGAGCTCGCCGGTAGTGGCCGTCAGGCTTATTGACAAGGACGAGAAACCGGCAAGGGAAGGCGTCGTGGGAGAGTTCGCCGTGGACGCGCCTTATCTCGCGCAAAAGAGGCTCGATTACCTGCAGGAGAGCCCGCTTGCCGAGTCCAGGAGCGAGCGCGAGCGGTATCAGGTCGGAGACGACGGGATTGCGCTTATTGAATTGCAACCCACCACGCAGACGGGCGAGGCCGTAGTGAGGTTCTATCTCGCGGGCGGAGAAAAAGAGATCCACGTATGGCTGCAGCCCGATATGCGCGACTGGATACTCGTCGGGCTTGCCGAGGGCACGGCCGGTTACGATGCGGTAACGGGCAATATGGAGAGCTTCGGGGAAACCGGCGGCAATCAGGACCTCTACGAAGACGGCAGGGTCGCCTTTTTCGCAAAGGGGCAGGTCAAGGAAGACTGGCTCCTGACCATCGCTTACGACAACGAGAAGAACGGGCGCGGCCGCGACAACCAGAGCCTGCACCAGACAATCGACCCGGATACTTATTATACGGTATACGGCGACGCCTCGGGGCAGCGTTACGACGCGGCCAGCGCAAGGAACATCTATGTGAAGGTGGAGCGGGAGCGTTTCTACGCCCTCTTCGGCGATTACGAGACCGGGCTTACCGTGACCGAGCTTGCGAAGTACAACCGCAATTTTAACGGTCTCAAGTCCGAGTACATGGGAGAGCATGCGCAGTGGAATGTCTTTGTGAGCGATACCAATCAGGCCTTCAAGAGGGACGAGTTGCGCGGGGACGGCACCTCCGGCATCTACCGCCTATCGCGCAGGAATATCATAATGAATTCCGAGACGGTTACCATCGAGACACGCGACCGCTTCCACAGCGAGGTGGTCATCTCTTCCGTGAGGCTCACGCGCCATCTCGATTATAATATCGACTATGACAGCGGGACCATCGACTTCAGGACGCCTATATACGGCAGGGACGATAATCTCAATCCCGTCTATATCGTGGCCGAGTACGAGTCCAACGACGCCGCCTCGGACATGTCCTATAACTACGGCGGAAGGGGCGCGGTAAGGCTCCTGGACAACGCGCTGGAGACAGGCGTAAGCCTTATCCACGAGGGCGGGGTCGGAGGCAAGGCCGATCTCTCAGGCGTGGACGCCACCGTTAACATCGATGACAAGACGAAGTTCAGAGCCGAATACGCCGAGACGAAGACCGACCGTTACAATAGCGTGCTCGAAGGCAACGCCTTCCTTGCCGAGATGACGCATAAATATGAGAGCTATGAAGACAAGGTCTACGTGCGTCAGCAGACGCAGGAGTTCGGCATCGGACAGCAAAAGGGCAGCGAGGCCGGAATGTCCAAATACGGCTACGATGGCGCGTACAGGCTTGCCGCGGGAACGAGCCTTAATGCGCAGGTATACAGGCAGAATACCGTCAGCACGGACGCCACGCGGGACGTCCTTGAGTTGCGGGCCAAGCACTACAACGGCCCCTACGATACGCACCTTGGGCTGCGTCATGCCTCTGATACCTTTGCAGGAGGGCCGGATAATAACTCGGACCAGCTCCTTGCCGGGGCGCGCTACAGGCTGCTTGACGATAAGCTGGCGCTTCGGCTCGACCGCGAGCAATCCGTTGGCTCCAATAACGAGAGCGGTGATTTCCCGACGCGCACTATAGCCGGGGTCGACTATAAGCTCGCTCCGACGGCCACCGTTGCGCTTGAACACGAGATAACGAGCGGGCAGAGCGAGAGCGCCGAGACGACGCGGCTCGGGCTGCGGGCCTCGCCGTGGACGGGCGCTCAGATGAGTTCTTCGGTCGGCCAGGAGCATACGGAGGCAGGGCAGAGGGTCTTCTCGTCGAGCGGCCTTAAGCAGACCTGGCAGGTGACCGAGCGGTTATCGCTCGACGCCGGGCTTGACCGTTCCATTACGCACAAACACCCGGGTAACGCTCAGGTCAACAACAACGCGCCTGCGGCCTCGGGCGCAGGCCATGATTACACGGCCGTATCAGCCGGCGCCGCGTACAGGGAGAAGAAGTGGGCGGTGACCTCGCGCGTTGAAGTGCGTGAGGCCAAGGGAGACGATAAGACCGGGCTCGCTTTCGGCGCGAACGGGGAACTCAGCGAAGGCTTGGCCCTGCTCGCGGGTCTGCGTCTTAACAGGACGGTTATCGCCGCAGGCGAGAAGAACAAGGACGCAAACCTGCGCCTCGGCGCGGCATGGAGGCCGAAGAATACGCGTCTCATAATGCTTGACCGGCTCGATTTGATAATGGAAGACCATAAAGGCGGCGCATTCACCTATCATAACCAGAGGTATATAAACAACCTCAACCTCAACTACAAGATCGAGACGCGCGCGCAGTTATCGTTCCAGTACGGCGCAAAGTACGTCAGGGAGACAATCGACAGAGAGGATTACGCGGGCTATATCGACGTCTTGGGCATCGAGACCCGTTATGACGTTACAAAGAAATGGGACGTTGGCGCGCGCCTCCTCGCGCTGCACTCGTGGTCGGCAAACCAGTACAAGTACGGCAGCGGCGCATCCGTCGGTTATAACTTTGCAAAGAACGTCTGGCTAAGCGTCGGATATAACTTCACCGGATTCAGGGACAAGGACTTTTCAAAGGCGGATTTTACGGCTAAGGGGCCGTTCGTCAAGTTTAGGATGAAGTTCGATCAGGAGACCGTGCGCGAGGCCGTCAAGTGGGTGGGCGGGCAGTAACGGGCCTGATGTCTCATGTGGTTTAGGAAGCCTCCGGCTTGTTCTTTTTCTGTTTGTCATTCTGAGGAGTGAAGCGACGAAGAATCCCGTAGGTGGAAAAAACAGAGGTTTCTCGTTTTTTCGTATCACTTTCCCGTGTCCTGGCGGTTGCCCGACGGGGCGTGTTCATAATATGAACAAAAAACTTGACTCGTTTGTCTTCGTTGTGTTAATGTTCAGGTTATGAACGGTAAGGACGGCTACAACGACGATTACAGGTCTTTTCTGCTCCTTGACGAGATATCCCGAAACGAGGAGCTGACGCAGCGCGACCTGAGCAAGAAGTTCGGGCTTGCGCTCGGTCTTATAAATTCTTACCTGAAGAACCTCGCGTCAAAGGGTTATATCACCGTCTCCGCCATCCCGAGGAACCGCTACAAATATTACCTGACTCCGCACGGCTTTGCCGAGAAGACGCGGCTGACCTATCAGCACCTCCAGAACTTCACGAACCTCTATCGCGTCGCAAGGCACGATTATCAGGAGCTTCTCAACGGCCTTAAGCGTTCAAAGGTGCGGCGCGTGGTCTTCTGCGGCGTTGACGAGGTGACCGAGATAGCCTATCTCTCGCTAAAGGAGGCGGGACTGGACCTCGTCGGCATCGTTGACGACGAGGCCGCCGGTCGCAAGAGTTTTTTCGGTATGGACGTGCGTTCGCTCGGTGACGCCAGTATCATAAAGTGCGATATCATCATAGTCACTTCGTTTAACTCCGGCGAGCGGTTGCGCGACGGGCTTGTTGCGGCTGGCGTCAGAAGGAACAAGATTTGCGGCATCAACATGGAAGGCTGGTTAAAAAGGCTTGAAGGGGATGTCCATGGTGAATCTTGAAGGCAAACGGGTGGTGGTGACGGGCGGTGCGGGTTTTCTCGGCTCGTTCGTGGTGGAAAAACTCAAGGCGCGCGGTTGTAGGGATATCTTCGTGCCGAGGAGCGCGGACTACGACCTTGTCGACCGCGGCGCGTGCAGGAGGCTTTATAAAGACGCCCGGCCGGACGTCGTCATACACCTTGCGGCAAAGGTCGGCGGCATAGGCGCGAACCGCGAGAACCCCGGCAGTTTTTTTTACGACAACCTCATGATGGGTGTCCAGCTCATCGAGGAGGGCAGGCTCTATGGCCTGAAAAAGCTGGTCGCGCTCGGCACAATCTGCGCGTACCCGAAGTTCACGCCCGTGCCGTTCAGGGAAGAGGAACTCTGGAACGGTTACCCGGAGGAGACGAACGCTCCGTACGGGCTTGCAAAGAAGATGCTCCTGGTCCAGTCGCAGGCGTACAGGCAGCAGTACGGGTTCAACAGCATATATCTTCTGCCTGTCAACCTCTACGGCCCGCGCGACAACTTCGACCCGTCGTCCTCTCACGTCATACCCGCGCTTATAAAAAAGTGCATGGACGCGAAGAAGGCGGGCGAGCCGTTCATCACGGTCTGGGGCACGGGCAAGGCCACGAGGGAATTCCTCTATGCCGATGACGCGGCAGAGGGCATCGTGCTGGCCACGGAAAAGTACGAGAAGAGCGACCCGGTAAACCTCGGCGCGGGGTTCGAGATATCCATAAAAGACCTTGTCACGCTTATTGTCCGTCTTACCGGTTTCGTTGGTGAGATGCGCTGGGACGCGACCAAGCCCGACGGCCAGCCGCGCAGGTGTCTCGATACGACGCTTGCCGAGCGCGAGTTCGGTTTCAAGGCAACTACCGGGTTTGAAGAAGGGCTTAAGAAGATGATAGATTGGTATATTCTGAATTTCGACGTTCATTAATCTTACACAAGGGAGGACACGGATTTGTCGCTAACCAGAGATATGAAGGCGCTTGTGTTAAGCGGGGGCAAGGGCACGAGGCTGCGCCCGCTTACCTACACCGGCGCAAAACAGCTTGTGCCGATAGCGAACCGTCCAATCCTCGCCTATGTCTTTGATAACCTGGCAAAGGCAGGCATCAAGGATGTGGGCGTCATTATCTCTCCTGAGACTGGTGACGAGATACGGCAGACCATGGGGGATGGTTCAAACTGGGGTATTAAAGTCACCTATATCCTGCAGGCCGAGCCTAAAGGTCTGGCGCATGCGGTGCTTACCGCCGCCGATTTTTTGGGTGACTCGTCATTTGTCATGTACCTTGGTGATAACCTCATCGGCTGCGGTATCGAGAGTTTTATAGATACCTTTCGCGCATCTGGCGCGGATGCGGTCATATTGCTCAAATCAGTTAAGAACCCGCAGTCATTCGGTGTTGCCGAGGTGGACGCCAATGGCAAGATACTGCGCCTCGAGGAAAAACCCAAGGAGCCCAGGAGCAACCTCGCGCTCGTCGGCGTATATATCTTTTCAAAAGAGATACACAAGGCGATAGGCAGGACAAGGCCTTCGGCGCGCGGGGAATTGGAGATAACGGACGCCATACAGGACTTGATATCAGCGGGCAGGCCGGTGCAGAGCCATTTGCTGGATACATGGTGGCTCGATACAGGGAAAAAAGACGATATGCTTGCGGCCAATACCGTGGTGCTCGACGAGTGGTTCAAGAGGGATATTCGCGGACAGGTCGACGAGAAGAGTGTCGTGACAGGGCGCGTCACAATAGATAAAGGGGCGGTCGTGAAGAACAGCACGCTGCGCGGGCCGATTGTTATCGGCGAGGGAGCGGTTGTGGAGGACAGTTTCATCGGCCCATTTACCAGCGTGGGGCCCTCCACCGTCATAAGAAAATCTATCATAGAGCATTGCGTGATACTGGCGGGCGCGGAGATAAGCCACGTAGACCGCATGGAAGACAGTCTTATCGGCAGGAACGCCAGGGTCGTAAAGTGCCACCACAAGCACGAGGCCCTGCGGCTTATGATAGGTGATGATTCGCTCGTGGAGGTATAGCAGGCTTCGGGCAATGACTGATTTTTAAATCTCAAGAGGAGTGCGGAATGTTCAAGGACGGCGATATCGAAGGGATAGTTATAAAAAAGCTCGTGCAATACAACGATGCTCGCGGCTGGCTCATGGAGCTGTTCAGGCATGACGAACTCGAAGAGCGCTATCACCCGGCCATGACGTATCTATCGCTTACGAGGCCGGGGGTGGCCAGGGGCCCGCACGAACATATAGACCAGGCGGATTACTTCTGCTTTGCCGGGCCGTCGGATTTCAAGGTATATCTATGGGACAACAGGCCTGAGTCGTTGACCTACAAGAACAGGACGACCATTGTTGCCGGTGTTTCCAACCCGGTTGCGATTATCGTGCCGCGTAACGTGGTGCATGCCTACAAGAACGTCGGGGACGCGGACGGGCTGGTTGTAAACTGTCCGAACCGTCTTTTCAAGGGAGAGGGGAAGAAGGAGCCGGTGGATGAGGTCAGGTACGAGGACGACCACGCCTCCCCGTATATATTGGATTGATGAAGATACTTGTTACAGGCTCGGAAGGCCAGCTCGGCAGGGACCTCATCCCGCGCCTTAAAGCCGCGGGGCACGACGTATGCGGTTATGACGTCGGGAGTCTCGATATTACGGATGCGGCAAAGACGAGCGAACTCGTTGCCGCGGAAAAGCCTTTCGTCATAATCAATTGCGCGGCCTATACGCAGGTGGACAAGGCCGAGACCGAGCGCGATGCCGCGTACGCGGTAAACAGGGACGGCGCGGCCAACCTTGCCCAGGCCGCGGCCCGGTGTAAGGCAAGGCTCATCCATATCTCAACGGATTTTGTTTTTGACGGGTTGAAGTCCACCCCTTATGCGGAGGCAGACGCAGTAAACCCGTTGAGTGTCTATGGTGCTTCCAAGCTCGCGGGAGAAGAGGCCGTGGCAGGCCGCCTGCCGGAGCATATCATCGTGCGCACGGCCTGGCTTTATGGCGGACAGGGCAATAATTTTGTAAAGACCATCCTGAGGCTTGCATCGGAGCGCGAGAGCCTGAACATCGTATACGACCAGATCGGGACGCCGACCTGGACGTCGGACTTGTCCGACGCGATAGTGCTGACCGTAAAGGCGGTCGAGTCCGGCAAGACCCCTTACGGCGTCTACCATTATACAAACGAGGGCGTGGCAAGCTGGTACGATTTTGCGGTTGCGATAGTCGAAGAGGCGCGGCGCAGGGGCTTGAAGGTGAAGTGCAACTCGCTTGAGCCGATACTTACATCAGGCTACCCCACGCCCGCAAAGAGGCCGGCCTATTCCGTGCTTGATAAAGAGAAGTTTAAAAAGACGTTCGGCGTAGAGATACCCTACTGGAGGGTATCTCTCAAGAATATGATGACGGAACTTTATGGAGGCGGCATTGCGTAAGATACTTATTACAGGCGGAGCAGGTTTTATCGGCAGCAACTTTGCCGTTTACATGCGCCAGGCCCATCCGGAAGACCGTCTTGTGGTCTTTGACAAGCTTACCTATGCCGGGAACCTTGAAAATCTGAGGTCGCTTGAGGCGGATGCCAACTATCGTTTCATAAAAGGCGATATAACCGACTTTGAGCACGTAACCCGCGTATTCAAGGAAGAGGGGATAGACACGGTGGTGAACTTTGCCGCGGAATCGCACGTTGACCGTTCGATACTCGGACCGAAGGCCTTTATCGAGACGAACGTCAACGGCACCTTCTGTTTGCTTGAGGCCGCAAGGCAGGCATGGACGTCCGGCGGCAACCGGTTCCTGCACGTATCCACGGACGAGGTTTATGGCTCGCTCGGCGAGACCGGCTCTTTCACCGAGACGACCCCGTACAGCCCGAACTCGCCTTACTCGGCCTCAAAGGCCGCTTCCGACCATCTTGTCAGGGCATATTTTCACACGTACGGGCTGCCTGTGCTCACAACCAACTGCTCCAACAATTACGGGCCGTTCCAGTTCCCGGAAAAGCTCATACCGCTTATGGTGATAAACGCGCTGAACGGGAAGCCGCTTCCCGTTTATGGGGACGGCACGAACGTCCGCGACTGGCTCCATGTAAGCGACCACTGCGCCGCCATTGACACGGTACTGTCAAGAGGCAGGGCCGGAGAGGTCTATAACGTTGGCGGCAGGGCCGAGCGGAGGAACATCGATATCGTCGAAGGCATCTGCGCGGCGGTCGACGCCAGGGCAGGTTCGGATGAGGCTATCGCGCGGCTCTATTCGTTTGGCGGAAGCCGGAAAAAACTCATTACCTTCGTAAAAGACCGTCCCGGACACGACAAGCGTTATGCAATTGACTGCACGAAGATAGAAAAAGAGCTCGGCTGGAAGCCGTCCGTGACCTTTGACCACGGCATCAAGTCCACGGTCGACTGGTATGTCGCGAACCGCAGTTGGTGGGAGAGAATCGTATCGGGTGAGTATCTCAGGTATTACGAGAGGCAGTATAAAGACAGGTGCGATGCCGCTAAGTAACCGCGTCGGCGCAGGTGAGGCGATGAAACAGGATTTTCGGATATTCTTGGATTTTTCGCGCAGGCTCTGGACGAACCGCTTCATGCTCAAGATGATGACGGACAGGGAGCTGAAGGCGCAGTACGTCGGCAGTTTATTCGGCCTTGCGTGGGCGGTGATAAATCCCCTGGCCCTGATGGCCGTCTACGGCATCGTATTCGGTTATTTTTTCAAGACGAAGCCCGACCCGTCGTCCGGCACGCAAAGCTATATGCTTTATCTGGTGTGCGGTCTGATTCCCTGGCAGTTTTTCGCTCAAACGGTGACTTCATGCGCCGACGCGCTTACAAAGAATTCCAATCTTATAAAGAAGGCGGTCGATTTCCCTTCCGAGATACTGCCTGTTGTTACTGTATTTTCGTCGGTCATCAGCCATCTCATAGGCGTTGCCGTCCTGTTAATACTGACCGTTATTTTCAACGGCAGCCTGAGCCCGTGGACGCTTGTCATCTTCGTATACATCTTTTTTATTGTTGTATTGACCGTCGGCCTCGGCTGGATATTATCCTCTTTGAGCGTCTATCTGAAGGATCTGAAACAGGTTTTGGGGCTTGTTATTATGGCCGGCTTCTTCTTTACGCCCATATTCTATCCGGCCAGCAGGATACCCGCGGCTGTCTTGTGGATATTCAAGCTCAACCCCATGTTCCACGTGGTGGAGGGGTACAGGCTCACGATGCTCGCGGGCAGGCCGCCGGTCGTCAACGGACTTATTTATCTTGCGGTGGTCTCGGTGGTGACATTCGCCATGGGCGGCATATTTTTCAGGAGACTCAAGCCGGGGTTTGCAGAGGTGCTTTAAGCCGCGCTTAAAGAGACAGGACATGGAAATAGCAATCAGCGTAAAAAATATCAGCAAGAGCTACAGGCTCTATAAGGCCCCACCCGACAAGCTCAAGGAGATACTTAATCCGTTCGGCAGGAAGTATCACCAAGAGTTCCGCGCGCTTAACGATGTTTCGTTCGAAATCAAAAAAGGCGAGAGCGTTGGCATAGTGGGCCGTAACGGCAGCGGCAAGTCGACGCTTTTAAAACTGATTTGCGGGGTTCTTCAGCCAACGTCAGGAGAGGTCTCCGTGCAGGGCAGGGTCTCCGCGCTCCTTGAGCTTGGCGCCGGGTTCAACCAGGAATATACCGGCAGGCAGAACGTCTATATGAACGGGGCGTTGAGGGGGCTGACAAAGGAGCAGGTCGATGAAAAACTAGAATCGATTCTCGATTTCGCCGATATCGGGGATTTTATCGACCAGTCCGTCAAAACCTATTCAAGCGGGATGTACGTCAGGCTTGCCTTCTCATGCGCCGTAAATGTCGAGCCGGACATCTTGATAGTGGACGAGGCGCTTTCGGTAGGGGATATAAGGTTTAAGCATAAGTGTTTCAGAAAGATAGAGAGTTTTAGAGAGGCCGGGAAGACTGTTTTGATGGTCACGCATGACATCGGGAGCGTCAAGAGTTTTTGTGATAATGCCATATGGATAAACAACGGCAAGATTGAGCAAATCGGCAAAGCGGACGCTGTTGTCAGAGATTATTCTTCATTCATGAATTATGGTCTCGTATCAAAGGGTTCGGTGGCCCTGAAAGATACTAAAGCTCAACGCGGGAATGAAGTGTCCTTAGTTCAACGTGGGAATGAAGCGTCCTTTGACGCTGACATCCCATGGGAAGAAGTAAGCCATAGTTCTTCCTTTGGGGATGGCGGAGCAATAATCAAAAGGGTGGCCTTCTACGGCAAGGATGACTTTAAGAAGATCGCCATCCTTGAAGGCGGCGAGTCTGTGGTATTCTCGCTCGATATTGAAGTAAAAGAAGCGTTAGACATGCCAATTGTCGCTTGCAGATTGGATAATAAATACGGTATGCATATTTTCGGGGTAAGCAATCTTACTGTCGGAGAAGAATTAAGGCCATTGAACGCTGGCGAGCGTGTAGTTGTAAATATCGAATTTGTATTTCCTAAACTTGGGAATGGTCATTATGTTATTGCCGCTGCGATTGCTAATGGCACCAACCAAGCCCATGTACAACAGCATTTTGTGCATGAGGCGTATATTGTTCAAGTGATAAATCCATCAGTAGCGGCCAAAATGGGACATTGCATCGTACTCGAACAGACCTGGATATCGCTGATGGATTCAAAATGACGGCAGATAGTAATCGGGTGCGGTAATGGAAGACGGTAAACAAATTAAAACCACTTTGCGCATGCTTCATTCGGATAAGCCCAATATTGTCGTGGGGCGTTATACCTACGGCAATCCTCTGCTTCTTACCTGGGCCGAAGATGAAAGGATAACTATCGGCGCATTCTGTTCTTTCGCCAGGGAGACGGCTGTCCTGGGGGGCGGGGAGCATCGATATGATTGGATTACCACGAGCCCGATCAGAATAATGTTTGACCTGCCTGGCGCAAGAAAAGACGGAATACCTTGCTCTAGAGGAGAAACCGTAATTGGCAATGACGTATGGATGGGCTTCAGGTCCATTATATTATCCGGTGTGACCGTCGCGGATGGCGCTGTGATAGGGGCCGGCGCGGTAGTGGCTAACGACGTTCCGCCATATGCGGTGGTTGCCGGTAATCCTGCCAAGGTCATCAAATACCGTTTCGAAGAAAGCGTACGGAACGACCTTCTGAGCATAAAGTGGTGGGATTGGCCGATAGAAAAGATCATCGACAGCGTTGATCTCTTATGTTCGAATGACGCTGATGCCGTTAAGAAACTGATGGCTTTAAGTAGGTGTTGATTGCAGCGAATTCCCATGCCGTCATAACCGTTTAAAAAGCATTTAAGGAAGAATATGCACCAGAGCTCGTTTGATAAGATGTCGAAATTCCGGGAGACATACCTGGCCGGCCGGGAACGGGAACCGTTGTTGATATTAGATCTCGGGAGCATGGATGTAAACGGCTCATACCGGCCTCTTTTTGTTTCTGATTCATGGCAGTATAAGGGCATTGACCTGGCGGAAGGAAGAAACGTAGATATCGTCCTTCCTAATCCCTACGACTGGACAGGGATTGAGTCCACCTCGGTTGATGTCGTGGTATCAGGACAGGCATTCGAGCATATAGAATACTTCTGGCTTACGATGCTTGAGATAGCAAGGGTCTTAAAGCCTGGCGGCTTGTGCTGCATTATCGCCCCTTCAGGCGGTTTCGAGCACAGGTACCCGGTAGATTGCTGGAGGTTCTATTCCGACGGATTCTCTGCGCTCGGTCGTTTTGCAGGGTTGGAGGTGCTGGATGCTTATACGCAAAAAGAGAATCTCGGCTACAAGGATGACAGCGATACATGGAAGGATTCGGTAATAATCTGCAGGAAACCGGCCCGCCCGCTCGAACAAGCGGGCCTCTCGCAATTCAACAGGGATATCCTGATAGAGGCTTACAAAGTGACGGTTGCCGATGCTGGCCAGCCGTTAAAGGTCGATTTTAATCCTATCGAACATCCGCGCTCCTTTTTTGAGGAACCCCAGAAGCTCTCTGACATAGCAAGCTGGCATGAGCACATGCCGTTTGCCTTTTTAGTAATGGATATTCTCAAGCCGAGGGTTTTTGTGGAGCTTGGCGTCCATAAAGGAGATTCATATCTCGCGTTTTGTCAGGCCGTTAAAAATTTCGGCATTGATGCAAAGTGCCACGGCGTGGACACCTGGAAAGGCGAGGAGCATGCTGGGTTCTATGACGAGAGCGTTTATAATCAGTTGACAGCTTATCACGACCCGTTATATGGAAATATCTCAACACTTTTGAAGATGACTTTCGATGAGGCGCTTGCAAAATTTGCCGATAAGAGCATCGACCTGTTACATATCGACGGTCTGCACAGTTACCAGGCCGTTAAGCACGATTTTGAAGCATGGCTTCCGAAGATGAGCGATTCAGGCGTAATTCTTTTTCATGATACGAATGTCCGCGAACGCGACTTCGGGGTCTGGAGGCTCTGGTATGAGATAAAAGATAAGTATCCGAGCATGGAATTCAAGCATGGGCATGGGCTTGGCGTGCTTGCGGTTGGGCGAAGCCTGCCGCAGGATTTCGTTGATATGCTTGCCGCCGGCAAGGTCGATAACTCGGCGCTATTGCACTTGATGTATTTGCTGGGTTCGCGTAACTCTCTTAAGTATACTGTTGCCTCCAGGGACAGGGAGTTAGTCTCTTTCAGGGAAAAGTCAACTGCGCTTGAGAATAGATTGAAGGCCGAGGAAGAGAAGGCAAGGAACAAGGACAAGGAGATAGCCTCTTTTAGAGAAAAGTCCAATATGCTTGAGAGCCAACTTAAGGCATCGGAAGAGAAGATTAAGGCAGGGGAAGAGAGGACAAGGAACAAGGACAGGGAAATAGCATCGTTAAGAGAAAAGTCCAAAGCGCTCGAAAATAGGCTGACTGATATCCTGCATAGCAAGAGTTGGCAGGTTACCGTTCCGCTAAGGGCCGTTGGCGGGCTTTTTACGAGGAAGCCGGCAAAACGCTGAATATTTTGGACACGGTCGTTTCCCACGTCATGCCGTGCCTTCGTTTGAGCAAACGCGGCGAATTTTGCCGCCGGGCCGTTTGCAAAAAAAAATGTGATATGACGCAGCCGGATAGATAAGGAGCTTGTAGGCAATGAAGTCGATTTTGCGCAACGTGATGGGCATATTCAAAACCTATGACTTCAGTCAGGCCATCCCTAATATCAGGAGGTACGGCCTTGGCGCGTTTTTGAGGAATACCGCGTATGAACTGAGGAGAAAGGAGGCGCCAGGTTACGCGGCAAGACAGCCTGAAAGGTTGAGGCCGGAGCCGCCGGTGTCTGCGTCTGTTGAGTTTGTCGCGGATAGTGAGTCCGGATATGTGTTCGGGGAATTATCGGAAAGAATTGCAGAAGAGCGCGCAAAGGTACTCGGCGGCATCAATCCCAAGCCTAAGGACCTTATAACAGTCAATGAATCCGAGCTCGTTTCCGTCGCTGGAAGTATCCGTTTTAAGGATGTGAACGAGCCGCTCGTATCCATAATCATTCCGGCGATGAACGATGCAAGGCTTACCGTTGAATGTCTCCTCTCGGTCGAAAAATTCACAAAAACCGTTCCTTATGAAGTGATTGTCGTTGATGATGGCTCTTCAGACCGCACCGGCGATATCATTTCAAGGATTAAGAATATCACCTGCACAAGAAATCCGGGGCTCATTGGCTATGCGCGCTCCTGCAACAAGGGCGCTGATATTGCAAAGGGAAAGTATCTTGTCTTTCTGAACAGCCGCATGCAGGTGACGCAGGGCTGGCTCACGGAGCTTGTCGGCACATTTGAAGGACGCTCCTCGGTCGGGGCGGCGGGGGCGAAGATAGTTAATCCTAACGGCAGGCTGCAGGAGGTTGCGGTCGTCATAAACCACGACCGCACGATGCAGCCCGTCGGCAGGATGGATGACCCCGATCTGCCGAGATACAGTTATGTCAGAGAGGTGGACTTTTGCTCAGGAGCTTGTCTTGCCGTGGAGGCGGAGCAGTTTCGCGCCGTCGGCGGCTTTGCAGGCCGTTTTGCGCCTGGTTATCTGGAGGACGCCGATTTGCAAATGAGGTTGAGAGAAAAGGGGTTGCGCATATTCAGCAACCCGGGTTCCGTAGTAATACATAATATCGCCGCCGCGTCCAGCGGGACGGATGAGCCATCGAGCGCTCCGGATACTTCGCTGAAACTTTCCGTAAAATGGCACAAGCAGGTTGATGAACTGAATAAAATCCGCCTGATAGCCTTATATCTTCCCCAATTCCATCCGATACCGGAAAATGACCGTTGGTGGGGCAGGGGCTTTACCGAATGGCGCAATGTGGCCCGCGCGCAGCCGGTTTATGAAGGGCACTATCAGCCGCACTTGCCCGCGGACCTGGGTTTTTACGACCTTCGCGTCCCGGAGGTCATGGAAGAGCAGGCCGCGTTGGCCAAAAGATACGGTCTCCACGGCTTTTGTTTTTATTATTACTGGTTTGCCGGCAAACGTCTGTTAGAGATGCCGTTGGAAAGGATGCTCGAGACAGGCAGGCCCGACATCCCCTTTTGTCTGTGCTGGGCTAACGAGAATTGGACGCGCAGGTGGGACGGGAGCGAGCAGGAAATTCTCATGAAGCAGGAGCATTCCGAGAAACACGACCACGACGTCATAATGGACGTTGGTCGTTACCTGCGCCATAAAAATTACATCAAGGTAAACGGCAAACCCGCCTTCCTCGTTTATCGCATAGGCCTCTTCCCGGATATCAAACGGACGACCGATATCTGGCGTGATGTCTGCCGCAGAGAGGGCATCGGTGAAATATATCTTGTGATGGTGGAGTCTTTCGAGCACTCCACCGCTGGAGCGGACCCGTCGCAGTACGGCTTCGATGCTTCCATGGAATTTCCGCCGCATCAGATACCTGCGGTGACAGTCAAGCCGGGCAAGATAATTAATCCGAATTTTACCGGAGTAATCTACGATTATCGCGATGTCGCTTTGAAGTATATGAGCAAGAAGGCCCCTGGCCATAAGCGGTTTCGCGGCGTGATAATGTCATGGGACAATACTGCCCGCAGGCCTAATAATTCTCACATCTTCGCGCACTCCTCGCCTGAGGTCTATCAGGAATGGCTGGAAGGGGCTATTGCGCATACGCGGGAACAGAACAGCGCGGAAGAGCGCATCGTTTTCATAAACGCGTGGAACGAATGGGCTGAAGGCGCTCATCTGGAGCCTGACCAGCGTTTCGGGCACGGGTATCTGAAGGCGACGAACAACGCCCTTTCCAGATATTCGCCCAAGCCCTTGATAATCGTGGTCACGCATGACGCTCATTTTCATGGGGCGCAACTGCTGGCGCTGAAAATCGTAGAGGCCTTATCAATATCTCTCGGTTGCGAGGTAGTCACTCTGTTGGCCGGCCCCGGTGTTCTGGAAGGGGAATTTGCAAGATATTCAACCACGTTTAAGATCTATTCCATGACGGATGGAGAAAAGTCGGATTGCATCAAGGAGCTTTACCTTAAAGGTGTTAGAGAGGCTATTTGCAATACGAGCGTCGTGGGCGATATCACCGAACTGCTTGCGTCAGAAGGGTTCGAGACGGTGAGCCTTGTCCATGAATTAACGGATTACATAACGGCCAACGGGCTTGAAGGTTCGCTGAGGAAGGAATTTCAATATTCCAAAAAGGTTATCTTTCCAGCCGGTTATTGCAAGAAAGCCTTCATGGCAAAATTCGATCTGGATTACAATAAGGCGCTTGTCAGGCCGCAAGGCATCTATAACAAGAATCGTTATCTGTCCCGCAGAGACGAGGCACGCGCGATCGTGAGAAAAAGGCTCAACCTGCCTGCAAGCGCGAAGATAGTCCTTAATATCGCTTTTGGTGACAGCAGGAAAGGCCTGGATATCTTTGTGAAGACCGGTCTTGAATTGATTGAAAGGTTTGAGAACGTGTATTTTGTTTGGATAGGGCATTATGATGAGAGGCTTTTTAACAGCGTATCCGGTTTGATCAGCAAGCACGGGAGGCAGAGGCACTTCTTATTCCCCGGTCTGCAAAAGGAAATTGACCTGTACTATTCCGGCTCCGACGTCTTCTTCCTCTCATCGAGGGAGGATCCCTTCCCAGCGGTCGTGCTGGATGCGATGAACGCGGGCCTGCCGGTTGTGGGTTTTGAAGGCGCTGGAGGATTTTGTGAGATTCTTCAAAATCAAAACGGCGTTACGGTCCCTGCATTTGACGAGGCCGCAGCGGCGAATGCCATTGAAAAACTTCTGAGCGACGCGGATTATCGCGCTTTGATATCCTCGAACGCGGTCAATGCCGTTGCGAGAGATTACGGCTTTAACGAATACGTCTCTTTCTTATTGGGTACGCTTCGCGAAAAAAAAAAGATATCCGTAATCATACCGAGTTATAATTACGAACGATATATAGAAGCAAGGTTGAATACCGTAATCAACCAGACATACAAACCTTATGAGATCATATTTCTTGACGACGCTTCGACGGATAACAGCCTGGAGCGGGCGAGAAGGGTGCTTGAGCGGTCGGACGTGCCTTTCAGGATTATAGAATCTACGGGCGGCAATAGCGGTTGTTACGCCCAGTGGCTCAAGGGCATACGCGCCGCCGGCGGAGAGTTGATATGGATTGCCGAGTCGGACGATTTGTGCGAGTTGGATTTCCTGGAGAAGATGGCGGGGGCGTTTAACGATTCTGACGCCGTGCTGGCGTATTCGCAGTCGCAGGTCATAGACGAGAACTCCAATAAGCTCGATGTTACGTA
This sequence comes from Deltaproteobacteria bacterium, assembly GCA_016234855.1. Classification (GTDB taxonomy): domain Bacteria; phylum Desulfobacterota; class GWC2-55-46; order GWC2-55-46; family GWC2-55-46; genus JACRNO01. The sequence goes on from JACRNO010000009.1 coordinate 41,285, forward strand.
TGTGAAGTATACGAACGATATCTCGGAATCGAAATGGAGGTCCAGTTATGTCGAGGACGGCGGAAAGGAGATAGCAACCGCTCTTGCCATAAAGAATACAATCCCGAACGTCAGCGCGGTCCTTATGCGGAAAGATATCCTCGACAAGGTCGGGCCTGACCTGCTGAAGTTCAAGACAAGCGGCGATTGGTTCGTTTATGTATCGATGCTGAAGCATGGAAAGGTATATTTCAATTCCGCGGTTTTAAACTATCACAGAAGGCACTCTTCCAGTATAATCCACAGGAATATCAAGAATTGGGACCTTGTGATGGAGAATATAACGATTCTTGAAGGCGTGCTCTCTGAGTTTCGGTTGCCGCGGGAGTCGTTTGAGAAGGCCATTAAAAATATTGAGTATGTCTATGGCTTGATGGGCACGGATGCCCGCTCTATCCTCGAGGACCCTGTTATCAAGGATAGGGTGAAAGGGCTTTATAATATGTATGATGAGGCGAAAAAACGTATGCCGGGCCGCGGCGAGTAGCATGATCGTTATCGTTACGCATAATATTATTCGGGTGTCTATATGAAGGGTCTGATTTTGGGAGGCGGAGGCTTTATCGGCTCGCACATATGCGACGCGCTTGTCGCCGAAGGCTGGGAAGTGGGGGTCTTTGAGCGTCCGTTCAGGCTCAGCGACAACGTCGCGCATTTGAAGGGCCGCATCTCGTGGTTCGAGGGTGATTTCTCGAACAGCAGCGATATCGCCTCGGCGCTCGAGGGCGTAGACGTCGTTTTTCATCTGATAAGCACCACGATACCGAAGACCTCGAATGAGAACCCGCTCTACGATCTCACGTCGAACGTATGCGCGACGCTCTCGTTCCTGAACGAGGCGGTCAGGGCCGGGGTAACGAAGGTAGTATTCATGTCTTCAGGCGGCACCGTATATGGGATACCTGCGCGGATTCCCATACCGGAGAGCCATCCGACCGAGCCGGTTTGCGCGTACGGGATACACAAACTGGCCATAGAAAAGTATCTGGCCCTGTATAGCAGGAACTACGGGCTCGATTACGCGGTCATAAGGCTGTCGAACCCCTACGGGCCGAGGATGAACCCGTTGTCTGCCCAAGGCGCCATACCGGTCTTTATGTACCGGGCTTTGAAGGGGCAAACCATAGAGATATGGGGCGACGGCTCGATAGTGCGCGATTATCTGTATATAACGGACGTGGCGCGGGCGGTATGCGCGCTTGCCACGTATTCGGGCGGTGAAAAGATATTCAATATTGGCAGCGGCGTCGGCATGTCCTTGAATGACGTGCTCAAGGGGATAGAGGATGTGATAGGCGAGAAGCTCGATATCCGGTACACCGAAAGCCGCAAATTCGACGTTCCGGCAAACGTGCTTGATATTACGAGAGCCATGAACGAGATTGCATGGACTCCACAGATAGCCTTCAAGGAAGGCTTGAGAAGGACGTGTGATTTCCTGAAGGCTCAGCCATAGCGTTAAGAAGGAAGAAAAGCTGTATCGCTGGTGTGGGAATATCAGCCAGCCAGGCGTAAGCGCTTGAAGCAATTCGCCGACGGGTTATCGGTAATTAGCTGTACGATGACAAGGCATGAAAGGAGAAGGATGTGTCTAACAGAGACGTTATAGCCCATTTGTTGAGGCGGCCGCTGGCCTGGGCCAGGAGGCTGGAGATGTTTGTGCCGCTGGGGTTGCGTCAGGCTGGTAAAGGCAAGACGTCACAAAAAGATGGAATCAAGGCAGAGCCGTCTCTGAAGACCAATCCGGGTTTTTGTCCGATATGTGAGAAAGAGACCGAGTTCGTAGAAAGACATGAATGGTTGCGAGACCATTATCTTTGCGCAAGATGCAAGTCGATACCGAGAAATAGGGCGCTTATCCATGTGCTCGGCATGATATTTCCGGATTGGAGAGACGCGAAAATCCATGAATCGTCGCCGAGCGGCCCTGCTTCGGCCAAGCTTCAAAGAGAATGCAAAGATTACACGCCGCCGCATTTCTGGCCGAACGTTAAACCCGGTGATTCTAAATACGGCATACGCTGCGAGAACCTGGAGCAGATGACCTTTGCCGACAATACCTTTGACCTGATGATTACCCAGGACGTTATGGAGCATATCCTTAACCCCGTAAAGTCGTTCTCCGATATTGCAAGGATCTTGAAGCCTGGCGGCGCTCATGTCTTTACCGTGCCGTATTACTATTGGAAGCCTACCCTCATAAGGGCGGTTGAGACGCCTGACGGTATAAAATATCTTGAAGAGAAGCAATTTCACGGAAATCCGGTGGACAAGGAAGGCTCGCTCGTCGTGACTGAATGGGGCCCGGATTTTGTGGACAGGATCTACCGGGAGAGCAAGATGACGACAGCCATTTATCACATAAAAGACCGCAGCCTCGGCATTGACGGAAAGTTTCTTGAGGTTTTTGTGAGCAGGAAGCCGTTATAACGCGGTTGCGGCGGATTTAGTATCTTGTCCAACGTTATGAGTAAGAAAAATCCCGGAGGCAGCTATGAGAGGCGATTTTCAAAACATATTAGATGAGATAAAGGCTGGGCATAAGGAAGGCTCGAACATTAAAGAGCTTTTTCACAAGACAAGCGATGAGTTCTGGTTTTGGGCTCATACTGAAGGCTATCGCAACAATCAATGGCTCCGCGAGATTCTGCCCGGTCTGCCTGATGAGCAGCTTCAGAGCAATATACGGGGGCGAGCGGCGACAGGGCGCTCGAAAAGGCATTTGCCATCTATTCTCTTTTTAAAAAGAATGCCATTGATATTCAGGGCGCTTTGCAAGACGGCGTGCTCGACTTTGGTTGCGGCTGGGGCAGGATACTCAGGTTTTGGCTGAAGGATTTTGAGGCTGATCATGTGTGGGGCGTAGACGTTCAGAAAGAGGCCGTAGATATATGTGAGGGTTTGGCGTTCCCTTGTAACCTTAAACAAATTCCGTCAGGCCCGCCAGTTGACCTGCCGGCTGATAAATTTGGCCTGATATATGCGTTTTCAGTTTTTTCACATCTTTCGCCTGAAGCGGCGGACGCGTGGGTAGCGGAATTCCATCGTATTCTAAAGCCTGGCGGAACAGCTATGCTCTCGACGCGTCCACGTTCTTTTATCGAGATGGTAGGAAATGCAAGGAAGATGAACCCTGCGCCGGAATGGACAAAACGCATTGTTCATCACTTCCAGGATGAAAACAAATGGCTTTCCCGTTACAATGCAGGAGAGTTCTGTTTTGAGCCGGTTGGTTTAGGCGGAGACCCCAGCAAGTCATTCTACGGTGAAGCCGTCATTCCAAAGGATTACGTTGTCAAGCATTGGGCAGGGAGTAAATTCCGGCTTTGCGCATTTCTTGCCGGAGACCGGCTTGTAGAACAAAACATAATTATACTCCAAAAAAAATAGGGCTTCGGGGGTAATAATGGACACACCGCTTCACGGACAAGAAGAAAAACCAGATCGCCATATCGACGGGCCCATAATCGTATACCAGATGGGCAAGGTCGGTTCGAGGAGCGTATTCGAGACGCTTGAGAAACTGAACCTCGGCATTCCCGTTTATCATTGTCATGTTCTGCATGACCTGGATAAGATAGCGGAACAGCTAAAAAAGCAATTTGATAACCCGTTTGATTCATTGGCGGTAGTAAGACAAGGCAAAGACTTGAGGAAATTGATAGATGAGGCCCCTGCCAAGCCCTGGCATGTGGTATCTCTCGTCCGTGACCCGATTGCGCAGACCATATCGAGGTTTTTTCAGAGCATAGAGGAGGTTATCCCGAATGCCGGACGAAGATTCAAGGACGGCGCGCTTAACGTGGAGGACCTTTTCAGCGCCTTTGAGAAAAAGTGGATTCTCAATGACCCGGCCCTTATCTGGTTTGACAATCAGTTCAAGCCTGTCTTTGATATAGATGTATACGAGAGACCGTTCCCGTGCGCAAAAGGCTATGACATATTCAGGAAAGGCCGTTTTTCTTTGTTGTTATTCAGGCTTGAAGACCTCGACGGGTGCGCGCCGCAGGCCTTTGAGGAGTTTTTCGGCTTGGCGGACTTCAAGTTGATGAAGGCAAACGAGGCGGCCAATAAATGGTACCAGGGGCTGTATAAGGAATTCATCTCGAAGATAGACCTGTCGAAAGATTATCTGGACAAGGTATATGGCTCCAAGTTCAGCAGGCATTTTTATACAAAGCTGGAGATCAACGCTTTCCGGGCAAAGTGGACGCGCAAGCCGGCGGTTGGCGCATCTTCAGCAGGCGTTAACAAGGCTGCGGATTTGAAGAGCGGGGGACTGGAAAGGAAGGACTCTGAGATTGCAGGATTAAGGAAGATGATAGATGCGAAGGAGCGCGAGATAGCCGCGTTGCGCAACAGCTTGAGCTGGAAGGTCACGGCTCCGCTGAGGGCCGTCGGGGGGATATTCATGAAGTGAAAGCGGCGCTAGTCTCCGGACTTCTTTCGCACCCGGTCTCGTTTGAGATAGATTTGAGAGAATGGATCTTTTGTGGCGCGTGAAGGAGTCGCAGTCCAACCAACCCGAAGGCGCATTTTTTTGGCGCAAAGCCTTTATGTCCACTTCAACATACATTATCGTCCTTAACTGGAACGGTGTAGATGACACCATTGAGTGCATACAATCCCTAAAAAAGATGACGTATCGGGATTATGCGATTCTCCTCGTCGATAACGCTTCGACGGACGGCTCGGTCGCTGTTTTAAGCAAAAAGTTCCCGGAAATAAAGATTATCGAGGCCCATAAAAATCTCGGGTTTGCGGGAGGCGCCAATCTTGGCATGAGGCACGCCTTGAGCGCGGGCGCGCAATATCTCATACTCCTGAATAACGATACGGTCGTTGCCCCTGATTTTGCCGGTGAACTCGTGAAAGCCGCTGAGAACGATAAAAAAGCGGGAATACTCTCTTCCAAGGTATATTTTTATGACAGGCCGGGCGTGCTCTGGTATGCCGGAGCAAGTTTTAACAGGTGGCTTGGATGGGGCAGGCACAGGGGTTTTGGTTCAATGGATATCGGACAATTTGACAGGCTTGAACCGACCGGCCGGCCTTGCGGCTGTGCGCTATTGGCAACAAGGGAATTCTGCGAGAAGGCCGGACTTCTTGAAGAGGAATACTTTTGTTACTGCGAGGATATGGAGTGGGGGATGAGGGCAGGGAATCTTGGGTATGCGACGCTCTTTGTTCCATCTTCAAAGGTATGGCATAAGGTCTCAAGGTCGACAGGCGGCCCTGCAACCGCAAAGGCGCTCTATTATTCCGTGAGAAATACCTTAAAGTGTCTTGATACTGACGCTCCGCTGCCGTTTGGCCTGCGTCATATCAGGATATTGCTTGTGTTGGTAATTAGCATTTTAAGTCTTTTTACGATGAATATCCCGAAGGTCCTGGGGCTTAAACGAATTTTTCATGGCGTCATGGATTATTTAGAAGGTAAGTTTGGCGAACTCGTAGAATAATTGAATCTCTGCTCAATGAAGATACTTGTGGCGGGGCCGGGTTTATCGGCGCGCACGTCTGCAAGGCGCTTGCCGCGCGGGGTTACGAGCCTGTGGTCTTCGATAACCTTGTTTTCGGTCCCGCTTGTGTGCAGGCGTTCTTATGAAACGAGTTGCGCTTTTTCCGGCGTTGCGGCATATATGCGGGCCGTAAAAGTTTAAAATCAAAAATTTTCGTTTCAAGTAAGAGGAGGAAAGATGGCCGGTAAAAAGGCGCTTATAACGGGGTTGACGGGTCAGGATGGGTCATATCTGGCCGAGTTGCTCCTTGAAAAGGGCTACGAAGTCTATGGCATGGTGCGGCGCGCAAGCGTTGAGCGGCTCGACAGGGTGGAGCATCTGAAAGACAGGATAACCGTCATTCATGGCGACCTTACCGACCAGTCGTCGCTTGACCTTGCCATAAGCTCTGTTCAGCCTGACGAGGTCTATAACCTTGCGGCTCAGTCGTTTGTGCCGACATCCTGGAATCAGCCGATACTCACTGGCGAGGTCACGGGACTCGGCGTGACGAAGATGTTGGAGGCGGTTAGAAGGTTCAAGCCGGATGCACGGTTTTATCAGGCCTCGTCGAGCGAGATGTTCGGCAAGGTGATGGAGGTGCCGCAGACAGAGAAGACGCCGTTTTATCCAAGGAGCCCCTACGGCGTCGCAAAGGTCTATGGCCACTACATAACCCTGAATTACAGGGAGAGCTATAATATCTATGCCTGCTCCGGCATACTCTTCAACCATGAGTCACCGAGGCGCGGCCTTGAGTTCGTCACGCGCAAGATTACCCATACCGCCGCAAAGATAAAGCTCGGCATGGCAAAGGAGCTGCGCCTCGGAAACCTTGACGCAAAAAGGGACTGGGGTTTTGCCGGAGATTATGTCGAGGCTATGTGGCTCATGCTCCAGCAGGATAAGCCCGACGACTTCGTCGTGGCTACGGGCGAGACGCACAGCGTAAGGGAGTTTGTCGAGCTGGCCTTTGGCGCGGCCGGGCTCGACTGGAAAAAATATGTCGTCACGGACCCGAAGTTCTTCCGTCCGGCGGAAGTCGAGTTGTTGATAGGCAGTCCTAAGAAGGCCGAAGAGAAACTTGGCTGGAAGCCAAAGGTGAGCTTTCAGGGACTCGTAGAGATGATGGTAGAGGGCGATATGAAGTTGCTTGGCCGTTAGACGGCAGGAAGCTGGCGGAAAGTGTTTGAACGCGCCTTCTGAGAAAGAGAGGCTCTAACCAATGAGTCATATAAATTGTTCGATAGAAGGATAGCGTCTTGCGAAAGGTCCTGATTACAGGCATAGCCGGTTTTGTGGGCTCGCATCTCGCCGAGCGCCTTTCAGGCTCGTTTGAGGTCTGGGGCACGCACATAGACGAGAACAACGGCAACCTCGACGGCATAGGAGGGCTCAACCTGATACGTTGCGACCTGCTTGACGCTAAGGCGGTAACCGAGGCCGTCTCCCGCGTCAGGCCCGCGGCAATCGTCCATCTCGCCGCCCTTTCCACGCCCGCGTATTCGTTTGAAAACCCGGCTGAGACGCTCAGGAACAATATCTTCTCCACGCTCAATATATTCGAGGCAACGGCAAAGGCCTGCCATGAGGCCGTGATACTCAATATCGGTTCCGGCGACGAGTACGGAGACGTGCGCGAGGCAGACCTGCCGCTCAAGGAGACGGCGCAGTTGAGGCCGTTGAACCCTTATTCCGTAAGCAAGGTCACGACAGACCTGCTTGGCTTCCAGTACTGGAAGAGCAAGGGGCTTAATATCGTCCGCTGCCGCCCGTTCAACCACATCGGGCCGCGCCAGGCCCCGCACTTCGTGGCCCCTGCCTTTGCAAGGCAGATAGCAGAGTGCGAGGCGGGTCTCAAGGATGAGAAGATCATAACGGTCGGCAATCTCGAGTCTTCCAAGGACTTTCTCGACGTCAGGGACGTTACGTCCGCCTATGAGCTCTTGATTGAGAAGGGCGAGTATGGCGAGGTCTATAATATCTGCTCCGGCCGGGTCGTAAAGATACGCTGGATGCTCGAGACCCTGCTCTCGTTCTCAAGCGAGAGCATAGAGGTCGTGGAGGATGCGGCAAAGATGCGTCCCACGGATTCGCTTGCCATATACGGCGACGCATCTAAACTTCGCGCCCTGGGCTGGGAGCCGCATTATCCGCTTAGTGAGGGGCTCAGGGCGCTGCTGGATTTCTGGAGGCTGAAGACTCGGCAGATATGAGTTATCACTTGTCCGTTATCGGCAATCAGCAAAGGTTTTCATCTTAATGTTTTCGTTCACCGATAACCTAGTTAAGCCTGCGGGGAGTGGTCTTGAGGATAGGCATAAACGCGTTGTACCTTATCCCTGGTAAGGTGGGCGGGAGCGAGACGTATATAAGGAACCTCGCGCGGGGCCTTGCGCAGGCAGGCTCAGGCCATGAATTCTTCATCTTCATAAACAAGGAGAGCGCCGGGGTCTTTGAGACGGAGGCGCCCGGCATGCAGGTGGTGCAATGTAACGTGGCCGCCGCATCAAGGCCGGCAAGGATCATCTGGGAGCAGTTCGTCCTCCCGTTGCAGTTACGGCGTCTCAAAATAGATGTCCTTCTTTCAGCCGGCATGACCACGCCGTTTGTCAGCGGCGTGCCGTCCGTGGTTGTCATATACGACCTTCAGCACAGGGCGTTGCCGCATAATTTCGCGTGGTGGTACCTCCAGTTTCTCCGCTCAATCATCTACCTCAGCGCAAAGAGCGCCGACAGCGTTATAACCATATCCAATAAATCCAGGGACGAAATCTCGCATCTGTATGATATCGCGCCGGAGCGCATAGCCGTGACCCATCTTGCGGCTGACGAAAGGCTTTTTTACAGGAGGTCTGCATCCGAGGTCGCGGCCGCGCGGCAAAGATACGGCCTGCCCGAGCGTTTCATATTGTATGCGGCCTCAAGCCTGCCGCACAAGAACTATGAGCGGCTGCTTGCGGCCTTTAAGAGAGTATCTGTTGAGGATAGGGGCGTGACGCTACTTCTTGCCGGCGCAAGGTCATACGGCATGGAGGCGATAGAGGAGGGCATACGCAGGCTCGGTCTCTCGGACAGGGTTGTTTTTTCCGGATGGCTGCCGCATGAAGACCTTCCTGCTGTTTACTCAGCGTCTGAGCTTCTGGTCTTTCCGTCGCTTTATGAAGGCTTCGGCATGCCGGTGCTTGAGGCGTTCGCATGCGGGGTTCCGGTGGTCTGCTCGAATATCGCGCCGTTGACCGAGGTCGCCTCGGACGCCGCCGTCTACGTCGACCCGCTTGACGAGGCGGATATCGCAAAGGGAATTTTATCGGTTTTGAGCTACGCAGGGCTTAGAGACAGGCTCATCAGGGACGGCCTCCGGCGCGTTGCGGCGTTCAGTTGGGCCAAGACCGCGGCTCAGACGCTTGAGGTCCTTGAAAGGCATGCGGGGGCGCGATTATGAGTATGCCCCGCATCTCCGTCATAACGCCTTCCTTTAATCAGGGCAGGTTCATAGAGCGGACTATCGAGAGCGTCCTCGGGCAGGGCTATCCGAACCTTGAGTATATCGTCGTAGACGGCGGCTCTACGGACGAGACCGTCTCGATATTGCGGCGTTATGAACCCAGGCTCGCTTGGACTTCCGAAAAGGACAAGGGCCAGTCCGACGCAATAAACAAGGGCATCAGCCGGGCTACCGGAGAGATTGTCGCATATATAAACTCGGACGACGTCTATGAGCCGGGCGCGCTCGAGCGCGTGGCCGCGTACTTTACGGCCAACCCGTCGGTGATGTGGCTTACCGGACGCTGCCGCATCATAGACGAGGAAGACCGCGAGATGCGCGGCGTTATAACCGCGTACAAGAATTTCTTGTTAGACCGTTATAGTTATAATATACTTCTGGTGACTAATTGTATCTCTCAGCCTGCGACATTTATGCGGGCCGGGCTCTTTAAAGAGTATGGTTTATTCGACGTAAATCAGCACCGCGTTATGGATTACGAATATTGGCTCCGTATCGGCGCCCGGCACGAACCGGGCATATTGAAAGAGTATCTGGCGGCCTTTCGCGTCTACCGCGCCTCCAAGACATCGAGCGCGTTTAAAGACACGTTCAAAGAGGAGTTGGAAGTCGCGAGAATATATTCTCATTCGTGTCTCTTAAACGGACTTCACCGGTTGAGTAATATCGGCATCTGCGCCGCATATACGGCGCTCTCTCTGACCACGGGACGCCGAACGAAATGACGGAGGTCATTCGCGCAATGCAGAAGAGAGCAAGCAGGAAGAGGGCGGACGCCGCCCCTGTCTTTTACGCGGCGATACTTTCCGGCGGCATAGGCAGCAGGTTCTGGCCCCTGTCAAGGGAGTCGACCCCGAAGCAGATATTGAAGGTCGTTGGCGACGAGAGTCTTCTGAAATCCACCATAAGCAGGCTCCATCCGCTCATACCGCACGAGCGGGTCATGATAGTAACTAACTCGCGCCAGGCCGAACTGATAAGGCTTCATCTGTCGTACGAAGGCAGCGCGGTCAAGCCCGGGTACATAGTCGAGCCGGTTGGCAAGAACACGGCCCCGGCCATAGGGCTTGCGGCCCTGCGCCTTTCTCAGAGCGACCCGGACGCGGTCATGGCGGTGCTTCCGGCCGACCATATCATAGGAGAATCCAAGCCCTTCCGCGACGCGATGAAGGCCGCGTATACGGCCGCGCTTGACGGGCACCTTGTCACCTTCGGTGTCGTGCCGACTTCTCCTGAGACGGGTTATGGTTATATAAAGTCGAAGAAGTCCGTCGTCAGGAATATCGACGGCTATGCCATCCGTCCCGTAGAGCGTTTCGTGGAGAAGCCCGATATAAAGACGGCGCGCCGGTTCCTGGCCGCAGGCGGCTACTTCTGGAACAGCGGCATCTTTGTTTGGAAGGTCTCCAGGATACTCGAGGAGATAGAAACGCACCTGCCCGGCATATACCGCGGCCTTATGGAGATAAAAGACGGCGCGGATATCGGCGCTGCATATCAGCAGATGCAGTCGATATCCATCGACCACGGCATACTTGAGAAGGCCTCGGACGTCGTCGTCATACCGGCGGATTTTCCATGGTCGGACATGGGGAGCTGGTCGTCTTTCGCGGACATCATCAAGCCGGATGAGAACGGCAACGTCGTAAAAGGGCGCGTCGTGGATATCGGAAGCTCCAACTCCATCATCATGGGGTGCGACCGCGCCGTGGCCACCATCGGTCTCAAGGACTTCATCCTCGTCGATACCCCCGATGCCACCCTCGTGTGTCCTAAGGAGAGGGCGCAGGAGGTGAAAGACCTCGTAGGGCTCCTCAAGAAGAAGGGCTATACGGAGCACGAGGAGCACAGGACCGTCGAGAGGCCATGGGGCTCTTATACGCTGCTTGAGAAGGGCGACGGCTATAAGATCAAGAAGATAAGCGTCCATCCCAAGAGGCGGCTTTCCCTGCAGACGCATAAAAAGCGCAGCGAGCATTGGGTCGTCATAGCGGGTCTTGCCCGCATACAGAGGGGAGAGGAGATTGTCGAGATAGGCGTGAACCAATCCACCTACATCCCGCGCGGGGTAAAGCACAGGCTGGAGAACCCGGGCATTGCCCCGCTTGAGATTATAGAGGTTCAAAGCGGCGAATACGTGGAAGAGGACGATATCGTGCGCCACGAGGACGATTTTGAGCGCGGCGCCTGACAAGGTAAAGAGCGAGGTGAGTTATGGGAATTTTATCACGGCTTAAAGTCGTCATTGTCCTTGCGTTCGCGGTATCCGGGTTGTTTGTCGCAACTGGCGGCGCGGCCCGCGCTGCCGAGGGCGCCGAATGGCGGTTCTATCACAACAGCGGCGATAACTCCATGCTCTACTATGACATGGAGAGCGTCACGGCCCCGTCCAGGGGCACGGCCGACGTCTGGACAAAACTCGAGGTGAGGGGCAAGGTCTACTCGCTCGCCCTCTATGAGATAAGCTGCGTCGACAGGAGGCTCCGCACCCTAATCAAGTACGGCTATGACAACGCGAGCAAGTCCATCATACCTCTTCCGAATTCGGACGAGACCTATCCGACGCGCTGGATGTATATTGTGCCGGAGACCTCGGAGGCCAAACTGGTCAAGTTCATCTGTCCGCTGGCCAAGGAGAAGGAGACGGCGAACTGATTGATGTTTGTCTTTGCGGCAAGTGGATTTGTCTTGCAGGACGGGGGCGGCGGTTACGATATGCTGCGTAATGACTGCGGTTTCAAATCAATACAGAATTTCTTGTAGAGGTAATCGCATATGTCCGGGGATAGCAACGGCAGGCGCGAGGAGTGGGGCTCGAGATGGGGGTTGATACTGGCAATGGCGGGCAACGCCATCGGGCTGGGTAACTTCCTGCGTTTTCCGGTACAGGCCGCTGGCAACGGCGGCGGCGCGTTCATGATACCCTACTTCATTTCCCTGGTCCTGCTGGGCGTGCCGCTCATGTGGATAGAGTGGGGCCTGGGCCGTTACGGCGGCTCGCTCGGGCACGGCACGTCTCCGGCCATATTCGACGCCCTGTGGAAGAATCGCGTTGCCAAGTATATCGGCATCCTCGGCGTATTCCTGCCGCTTGTCGTTCTCGTATATTACATCTACATCTGCTCGTGGACGCTGGCCTTCAGCGTCTTTTCCGCCATTGGCAGCTACCCTGTCGTGCAGGACGGCTCCGCTGCCGTTTCAACGGCGGCCTACCTTGCCCCGTACCGCGCATATCTCAATGACTATATCGGCGCGTCGTCAGGCAACGTGATATTTACCCCGTTGCCCATTGCTTATCTCTTTTTCGTAGGCACGCTCGTGCTGGGTATGGCCATTCTCGGCAAGGGCGTTGCCAAAGGCATAGAGGTCTTGAACAAGATAGCCATACCCGCGCTCTTCATAATGGGCTTCGTGTTATTCATAAGGGTGTTGAGTTTGAAGTCTCCGCTTGACCCGAATATAACGGCTGTCAACGGCCTTGCATTCCTCTGGGAGCCGGACATGAGCGGGCTTTTTAACGCAAAGGTCTGGCTTGCGGCCGCGGGCCAGGTCTTCTTTACGCTCTCGCTCGGCATGGGCGCCATAATGACGTATGCATCTTATGTGAAGAAGAAAGACGATATCGCGCTGGCCGGTCTTGCGACTGCCTCTCTTAACGAGTTTGCAGAGGTCGTCTTCGGCTCTACGATAGCCATAGTCGCGGCAGTGATATTCTTCGGGTCTGAAGGCGCCTCCGTCATAGCCCGGGACGGCGCGTTCAGCCTCGGATTCATCAGCATGCCCGCGATATTCACGCATATCGGCTATGGCGGATTCTTCGGGTTTCTCTGGTTCCTGCTCCTCTTCTTCGCCGGTATCACGTCCGTGGTGGCGTTAGCCCAGCCGGCCATAGCCTTTTTTGAAGACGAATTGGGTTGGACGCGGAGGCGCTCGGTCGTAACGCTCGCCGTATTCTTCTTTGTCGTCGCGCACCTGCCGATGCTCGTCTCCGGCGCCCTCGACGAGATGGACTTCTGGGCGGCGACCCTCGGGCTCGTGATACTCGCGCTCTTCGAGGTCATTATATTCTTCTGGATTTTCGGCGCGGACAAGGCGTGGGAAGAGATAGCCCACGGCGGACGCATCAGGATACCGCGCGTCTTCTTCTATATAATGAAGTATATTACGCCGCTCTTTCTCCTCGTCATACTCGTCGCGTGGAGTTATGACCAACTGCCGGGAATACTGTCGAAGAGCGATACGGGAGTCTGGGCGGCGCGAGCCTTTCTGCTCGCGCTCCTCGGCGCGCACGTTTGGGCGGTCAGGGTCGCATGGAGGCGGCGGCGGATGAGACAATTTGCGCAGGTGCAGTCATGAGCAATGCGGGTTGGGTATTTCTTGTCTCTTCGTGGGCCGCGGTCGCGGCCCTGGTAATCTATTGCGTCTATATGGTCTTCAGCTCGCCTGAGTGACCTTCTTCCTGCGCCTTACTGCGTTTCGCTCCGCCGTCTGGCGGCCTTTCGCGCCCGGTGTCCTTTTACCGCCCCTCTTACCAGAAAATACGCGCATGCGGTGGATATCGCGCCGAGTATTGCGTTCCCAGCCATGTAGACGAGGCCGGTCTGTTCCGCTGCGATGATAAACCTCTCGCCCTTGAACCTGGCAAGCATCTCGGTGCTGTCGTTGCCAGTGATAATGCTCCCGATGATGATGCTCGTTGTCCAGAAGAACGGCGCGGTGAGCGGGTTGACGACCGCGCTCGCTATGACGGCGGCGGCCTTGTTGGCCTTCAGCACAAAGGCGATGGCGAGGGCCAGGACGCCGCCGAGCCCGAAGGTCGGCAGCACGCCCATGAGCACGCCGATGGCGGCCCCTCGCGCTATGCGCTCCGGCGGGTCGTCAAGGCGCAGGATGCGCAGGTACATGAGGCGGGCGCGCCTTTTTACCCTGACGAAGAAGTCTTTCCTGTTGGCGTGGCTGTTTGCGTGTATGCCGTTTGAGTTTCGCACCAATCCGCTCTCCGTATGGCGCGCGGTCGTTCAGCGCGTACGCGCAAAGGCTGCGTCGTTACGCCACCACTTCAAGTATGGCGTAACGCAGCGCAAGTTTTTTGACGCCCGCGTCCTTGAAGCTGACAATGACCTTTGCGTCAGGGCCGTTGCCGGTCTTTTCCTTAATCACGCCGACACCGAAGTTCGGGTGCTTGACCATTGCGCCGACGCGCCACGGGTCTGAGTGGTTGTCCTGATAGACCTGTTCGTTGCCATGCGCGGCTGCGAGGGTCGACTGGCGCGAGGGCCTGTCCTCGAAGGTGAAGACGCGCCTGGACTCCTGCTCGCATTCGATGACGCTCAGGCACTCGGCGGGTATGTCGTCGATAAATCTGGAACACGTCCTGGACTTGGTCTCGCCGTAGACCGAGCGGGTCCTGGCCGAGAAGAGGAAGAGTTTTTCGCGCGCGCGCGTCATCCCGACGTAACAGAGTCTGCGCTCTTCCTCCAGCGAGTCCGGGTCGTCGAAACTGCGCGTGTGCGGGAAGAGCCCTTCCTCCATGCCCGCGATGAGGACGCCCTTGAATTCAAGCCCCTTGGCCGAGTGGATGGTCATGAGCGTCAGGTGGTCGGCGTCCTCGTTGTATGAGTCCACGTCGCTTATAAGGGCGACGTGGTCGAGGAAGTCGGAAAGCGTTGCGCCCTCGTTCGCCGCTTCGAAGTCCTTGATGGCGGAGACGAACTCGAAGATATTCTCGATGCGTTCGGCGGCCTCTTCCGTTGCCTCGGCCTGCCACATCTGCATGTAGCCGGAGTCCTCAAGGAGTTTTAGCGTCAGCTCGTGCAGTGCGCCGCCCGTCTCGATGCCGCTCCTGAATGCGCTGAAGGCGTCAAGGAGCGGCACCCCGGCCTCGGATGCAAGCTCGCGCACCTTGTCGAAGGTTACCTTGCCAACCCCGCGCGCCGGGGTGTTGACGACGCGCTGAAGGCTTATCATGTCGTTCGGGTTGGTCACGCAGCGCAGATAGGCTATGGCGTCGCGTATCTCCTTCCTGTCGTAGAACCTGACCCCGCCGACGATGGTATACGGTATGCCTTCGCGTATGAGCTCTTCTTCAAATACCCTGGATTGCGCGTTCGTGCGGTAGAAGACGGCGAAGTCCCTGTAGCCGAGCCCGCCGTCCGTGTCAAGGCTGGCCTTCAGCCGCGCGAGCACGGCCCGGACCTCGTGGTACTCGTCGCGGGTCTCTTCGTAGACGAGCAAAGCGCCGTCCTCGTTGGCCGTCCACAGGGTCTTCTTGAGCCGCTTCTCGTTCTTTTCTATGACCGCGTTGGCTGCCGCGAGTATCTTCTTTGTGGAGCGGTAGTTCTCTTCGAGGCGCAGCAAGGCCGTGTCAGGGTAGTCCTTCTCGAAATCGAGGATGTTATTTATATCCGCGCCGCGCCAGCCGTAGATGGACTGGTCAGGGTCTCCGACGGCCATGAGGTTACGCGTGCCGGAGGCGAGCAGGTTCGTGAAGAGGTACTGGGCGCGGTTCGTGTCCTGGTATTCGTCGACCAGGACGTGGCTGAACCTCTCCTGATACGCCTTTAACATGGCCGGGTTCTGCCGCAGCAGGCGTATCGGCTCGCAGATGAGGTCTCCGAAGTCCATGCAGTTCATCTCGTGGAGGCGCCTCTGGTAATGCGAGTATATCCTCCCGATGCGCTCGGCGAGGAAGTGGCGCGACTTCGATTGAAACTCCGCCGGACTGAGGGCCTCGTTTTTGGCCTCGTTGATTTGCGCGAGCACGGCCTTCGGCGCAAGCGTCTTGTCGCTTATCTCAAGCTCTGCCATGACCTGCCTGATTAGTGCGAGCTGGTCGTCGTCGTTGTATACGGTTATGTCGTGGGTCGCGCCGGCCGTCCTGAGTTCCTCGCGCAGTATCCGCAGCCCCAGCGAGTGGAATGTGCCGAGCCAGAGGCGGGCGGCTTGAGGGCCGATGAGCCTGCGTAGGCGTTCGCGCATCTCGCCCGCCGCCTTGTTCGTAAAGGTGACGGCAAGTATGCTTTGCGGCGCGACGTTCATCTCGCGCACGAGCCATGCTATGCGGGCCGTGAGGACGCGGGTCTTGCCGCTGCCCGCGCCAGCGAGTATCAGCAGCGGGCCGTCACCGGAGGTGACGGCCTCTTTTTGAACCGGGTTTAAGCCTTCATAAGGTGTCATAGGGATATTTTTACATAAATGCGGGTAAAGGGCAATGGGAGAGGATCTGTGTTGTCTAAGATGTGCTAAACTCCCCTTCTTTGCAAAAGAGGGGGCTTGACCAGCACCACTTTCTATCGTGTAAATTCATGCTCTAATAGATTGCCTTTATGGAAAGTGGTGCTGGTCGAGGGGGAGTTAAGTTGGGCTATGCGCGAGGCAAGAAGCAAGTGCTGGGGCCGCAAATATTAACCCCTCGCGGCCTCCCCTTAAATAAGTGGATGAGAAATACTCCCTCTCCCCTCGTGGAAGAGCAGCAGGGCAGGGTGTTGTCAAAGGCGCGGCATTCCCGGACGAATCAAAACGGCCGGCAACGGGCCGCCTATTCGACGAGCCGCAGTCTTATTAATTCCTTTTTTACGAATGCCTCTATCCGGTTCATGTCTTTTGCGGCAATGGCGGTGAACATGACGCCGCCGCCGCAAAACCGCGTGGTGCGCCTCTTCTCGGCCGTTGTCCAGCGCACGACGCCGTCTACGGCGAGTGTCTCGTCGGTGCCGGGCAAAGCGAAGCGCATGCGGATCGTCGTGCCCTTTACGAGCGGCGCTTCGGTGGTCAGGTATACGCCCTTGGCGCTGATGTTGAGTATGAAACCGTCGTGCGCGCCGTCGTTCGCGGCGTAGTCGGCGGGTATGGAGACGGGCACGCGCTCGCGCTGGCTCACGCCGGCCGCCGCCTTTTCACTGAAGAGTATCTGGTTTGAGCGCAGGATGAGTTCCTGCGGCGAGAAGTCCTTCGTAAGAAAGCACGCGGCGCCGAGCCGGGTGAGCCTGCCGCGCACGTCGCCCGTCTGGAATATGCTCGATATGACGATGACCGGAGGCCGGCCCGCGATCCCATGCTCGCTCATCCATGCGAGCACCTGAAACCCGCTCATATCGGGCATGTCGAGGTCAAGGGTCATGAGGTCGTACTCCCCTGACCGCGCCCCGAGTATCTCGACGGCCTGCGTGCCGTTTCTGGCGTATTCCACCCTGTGACCGGCCTCGGTCAGTATGTCCCCGAGCTTCCTCCTGAAGAACATGCTGTCGTCGGTTACAAGGATATTTTTGGCGTCTTCTGTTATCATCGCTACCGAAGGCCTGAATATAAAGGTCTCCCGTCATGGCGCGCGGTCTTCGTGGTGCGGGGTGTTGTGTAATGAAGATGACGGTCGTGCGTCGGGGGTCTGCGCTGCGGGCCTGTGGTGTCCGATGTCTAATGATATACCATGAAATCTTTTAAGTCAAAGGCCTTAGCCTCCGGGTAATTGGGTATCCGTAGCGCAGACCAATAGGACTGCATCTTTGCCGCGGGCACGACCGCTTGTTTCAGGGCAAATCCCCCGCCCCACTTCACAAGCAAGGCGCGCTTTCTCCTCCCCTTATTTAAGGGGAGGCAGGGAGGGGTTATGTTTTGCGCGCCGCAGATTAACTCCCCCCCCGCCCCCTCTTTAAAAAGAGGGGGAGCTTTTAAATCCCCCGCCCCACGCCAATGGGCGTGGGTACCCCGCCCCCGTGTGCGCTCGTGTGCGCTAACGTTATGTCTTCGGCGCAACGTTATGTCTTTAGCGCCTTTTTCAAAGGGGGAAGTTTAAGCCCTGAGCTACGAAGAGACATCTCGTGTCATTGCACAAATCGCCGCCTCTTGACGTAACTCAAAATACTCGATATTACCGAGCCTCAGGCAACGCGGCGCCTCAGGACGGCCTTGCGGGCCTCTGACGCCGCAAGGAGTATGAAGGGGAAAGAGGCGAGAAGCGCCCAGTCCCTGATGCCAAGCGGGGCAAAGCCGAAGATGCGCGCCAAGGGCGGCGTGTAAACAAGCAGAAGCAGGAGCGTAATCTCGGCGGCTATGCCGAAGAGGACGAGCTTGTTGGTGAAGAGGCCGGTCCGCAGGACGGAGGCGCGCTCGGTGCGGCAGGCGAAGACGTTGCCTATCTGCGTGGCGACTATCCCGGCGAAGCTCATGGTCGTGGCTGCCGCGTATATGGTCCCGGTTTCGGCCATGGCAAGCCCCGGGCTCCAACCGCTCGCAAGGTAGACGAAGAAGAAGCCTGCCATGCACAGCGCCGCCTCTATCGGGCCGAGGAACAGGTACGCGAGCGCAAGCGTCTTCCAGTCGAGCAGGCGCTGCGTCCTGGGCCTCGGCGCCTGCTTCATTATCCCGGCCTCCGGCGGCTCGACCCCGAGGCCCAGGGCCGGCATGACGTCGGTGCCGAGGTCGACGGCGAGTATCTGCATGACGGTAAGCGGCAGCGGTATCCTGAAGATGACGAAGGCTATGAACGGGACTATTTCCGGGATGTTGCTCGCAAAGATATAGGTGACGAACTTCTTTATATTCGAATAGACCGCCCTGCCTTCGCGCACGGCCTCCACTATCGAGGAGAAGTTGTCGTCGGTCAGGATTATCTCGGCGGACTCCCTGGCCGCGTCAGACCCGCGCAGCCCCATGGCTATGCCGATGTCGGCCTTTTTCAGGGCCGGGGCGTCGTTTACGCCGTCGCCCGTTACGGCCACGACCTCGCCGAGGGATTGCAGGGCCGTAACGACCATGAGCTTGTCCTTCGGTTCGACGCGCGCGAATATCGTCTCGCCTTCGCGTAAAATCTCGCGCAGCGCCGCATGGTCGAGCCCGTTCATCTGCGCGCCGGTAATCACGCGGCCCGATGGGCACACGCCTATCCGGGCCGCGATGGCGGCCGCGGTCAGACTGTAATCGCCCGTGACCATTATGACGCGTATGCCCGCGCTGTGGCAATCCGCGACCGCGGAGTTGACCTCCGGCCGTGGCGGGTCGTGCATGGCTATGAGCCCGAGCATGGTAAGCCCGCATTCGATGTCATCGGCCGCATACTTCTCCGCCCTGTCTATTTCCCTGAAGGCCACGGCAAGTATGCGCAGGCCCTTTGAGGCCATCTCGTCGTTATGCTTCAGGAGGGCGCTTATCTCGTCGCGTGAGGCCGGCGCCACCTTGCCGTTACGCAGGATATGCGTGCAGAGCGCGGCCAACTCGTAAGGCGAACCTTTTACAAACGCGATAAGGCGGCCTGTTGCGTCAGGCATGGCGGGTTCGTTGATGGGAAGGCCGAAGGCGTGGATGGTCGTCATCCTCTTCCGGACGCGTTCGAACGGAATCTGCGCGGCCCTGCGAAAGGCCGTCTGGAGTTTGGACGGCTCAAGTCCGGCCTTCATTGCCGCGATTATGAGCGCGCCCTCGGTCGGGTCGCCTGATATGCGCCACTCATCCGTCTTTTTATCAGGGGCGATAAGAGAGGCGTTATTGCAAAGGGCCGCAGCCGTCAGGAGGCGCGTGGCCCCGCTGTGCTCAAGCGCGGTCTTGTCAAGGCTTTTTTGGCCTATGGAAAACCCGCCGGCCGGCTCGTAGCCGTTCCCGCTGACGTCAATCGTCTGCCCGTCGACGTAGAGCTTCTCGACGGTCATCCGGTTTTGCGTAAGCGTGCCGGTCTTGTCCGTGCATATCACCGTCGCGCTGCCGAGGGTCTCGACAGCCGAGAGTTTCTTGATGAGCGCGCCCCGGCGCGCCATGCGCTGCACGCCCATGGCAAGGGAGAGCGAGACCGTGGGCAGAAGTCCTTCCGGCACGTTGGCGACGATTATGCCGATGGCGAAGATGAAGCTCTCGGCCGGCCCCAGTCCCGCGGCCAGCCAGCCGAGGAAGAAGAAGGCGACCCCGAGGCTTACGGCGATGAGCGTGACGGTGCGCGTGACGGCGACAAGCTCTTTTTGCAGAGGGCTCATCTCCGGCCTTATGGCCTGCGTAAGGTAGGCGACCTGGCCTATCTCGGTATTCATGCCCGTGGCGGTGACGAACATCCTGCCTTCGCCGGATACCACGGTTGTGCCTGCGAAGACGATATTCGGCACCTCCGTCCATATAAAGGCGCCGCCGTCGGCCACAGGCTCGGCTATCTTGTATATGGGGCGGGACTCGCCTGTAAGCGCGCTGTTGTCCACGCGCATATCCGCCGCCTCTATCAGCCTGCCGTCTGCCGGGATGGCCTCGCCCTCGGAGAGCAGTATCAGGTCTCCGGGCACGAGTTTTTCAGCATCCATCTCCGTGATCGCGCCGTCGCGCACCACGCGCACCTTCTTCGGCAGGAGTCTTGTCAGCGCCTCGACCGCCTTTTCCGCCTTGTATTCCTGCAGGAAGCTGAAGGCCGCGTTTATCACTATGACCATGAATATGGCCCAGCCGAGTTCCGGCATGCCCGCGACGAACGACATCACGCCGCCCGCCCACAGGAGTATGGCGAAGAGGTTTGTAAAGAGGTTGTGCAGGAAGTCGATGAGGAGCGTGCCGCGCCTTATCCTGACGATGGTATTAGGCCCGGCGAGCTTTTCGCGTCTGGCGGCCTCGGCCGAGGTAAGGCCGTCGGGCGAGGTCTCAAGCTCGCCCATTACCTCTTCCCTGGTGAGAGGGACGTAATACGAGCGGGCCGAGCCTTCGGATTTGCGAAGCGCGTCTCTTACCTCGTTCTCGTTCCGGGCGTTGAGAACGGCATGGTGGAATGCCTTGTCGAGGAGGAGACCTTCTATCTTTGAAAGGAGTTGCAGGTGCGTGCCGCTCTCCTTCATCGGGGAGACTATCATGAAGAAGATGCGCACGGGCCGCCGTTTTGTAGGGTGGGGCACCTCGCGCTGTGAAATCGCCATGCCGACTGCCGTTTCTTTGACTTCTTCCGAGATGCAGTGAAAGACCGCGGACTTGGTTCCCGCGAGCACGCCCTCCATGCTCTCGTGCTCGAGCAGGTCGCACATGGTCTTGCTCTTCACTCCGCCTGAGGCCTCGGCGATGCCGTTGGACAGGGCGGCGAGCACCTTCTCATGGTCCCTGGCCTTTATCCCCGGGATGACGCACTTGAGCATGTCGATTAGATTCATGAATATATTATATCAGAAGACTGAGGCGTTGAAAAACGGCGCGCCCCGCTTGAACTTTTAGTAATTACTGATTATAATAGGCAAGCGATGAAGAAGATAAAGGTGTTCATAGCGGACGATCATCCGGTCTTGAGAAGCGGCATAAAGGCCATCTTCGCCGAGCGTACGGAATACGAGGTCGTCGGCGAGGCGGACGGCGGCGTAGAGGCGCTCAAGATGATATTCACCGTCAAGCCGGACGTCGTGATCATGGATATCACCATGCCGGACCTTAACGGCATAGAGGCGACCAAACGCATCCTCGAAGAGCGGCCCGAGGTCAAGGTGGTGATGCTCTCCATGCACACGGACGTCTTTCACGCCATCGACGCCTTCCGGGCCGGCGCCATGGCGTACGTGCTTAAGGACGCGGGCGCGCCTGAGCTCTTTCAGGCCGTGGAGAAGGTGCTGGCCGGTGAAAAATTCGCCAGCCCGGCCGTGACCGCCGGGCTGCTCAACGACTTTGTGGACACCATCAGGAAGGAGCAGAGCAGCGACCCTTTCGACACGTTGAGCGCAAGGGAGAAAGAGGTCTTGAGGCTGATAGCGGACGGGTTGACCAGCAAGGAGGTGGCTGAGAGGCTCTTTATCTCGGTTGCGACCGTCAAGAGCCACCGCAACAACCTTATGAGGAAACTCAACTGCAATGAGATGGCCGGTCTCATAAAGATAGCCATCCGCAAAGGGCTTGTCACGCCGGAGTAGAGCGGCCTTTTTTGCGTAGGCACGAGCTTGTGTAGCTCAGGGCTTCAGCTCTGAATAAATGGAGCGGGACGCGCGGTATCACCTCTAAATATCCGAGCTTAAGCCTAACAGAGGCTCAGGCCTGAAGGCCTGAGCTACAATGACAATTCATCTTAATAAATCAGAACTTCCATTCCCCCCCGGCTTTACGGATAATCCAGTCTGAATGTATATCTCTTCCCGTTCTCGATTAACGATTCACCGTCCTTGAAGGCCTCCTGCTCGCGAGAGCACTTCGCGTCCCTGTTAAGGTCTATGCATACCCCGCTCTCTTTGAAGAGGCCGTCGTGGTAGAACTCTTCAAAGGCCACGGCGTCGTATACGGCCTCTTTTATGCGCACCTTGCCTTTGTAGTGGCAGGTGGCGTAGAAGTGCGCTCCGCTCGTATTTATGAAGAACCAGAGCTTATACGGCGCCTTGACGGTCTTGCCGTCCGGCAAGACCGTGTCAACGTCAAGCTCCACAGTGGCCGCCATCTTCAGGGTGCCCTGGTTCTCTATCGGCGGCCCGTCGTCGGTCATGTCCTCGTTGTTGTTCTTGTCGAGGTAGAGTTCCCACTGCCTGCTTTCGACCTTATCAAGCACGAAGCTGACGAGCGGGTCGTCCGAGTTGCCCAGGCGCATGTAACCGTATAGCGGCTTGGGCGATGAATAGGCGGGTTCGCGCTTCAAGATCTCGAGAGGCGTTGTCTTCAGGCCCGCGGCGTCGGTCTGACCGACTGAAAGGCCCATGGGCCAGCCGCTTGGGACGTATATGAAGTCCTTGTATATATTGATATGTAGACTGCCGTCGGCCGAGACCCCCACCGGCTCAGGCCCTGCGCCCGGTATGACCGTTGTAGCGGCCGGTTCAGGCGCGCTCTTTGACACGGTGGCTGGTGCGGGCGCGTCTTTTGCTGCGGCGGCCGGTTCGGGCTGGGGCTTCGATGCGACAGTCTCGGGCGCTGGTTTTGGCGTGGTTGGTTCAGGTCTGGTCGCTTCCGGCGTAACAACAGGGGCCGCCTCGGCCGTTGCCGTCTTTTTCCCCTTTGTCCTGTTGCTTGCGACGGCATTGTCGCGGGCCTCGCCAATGCTGACCTTTACGGCCCAGGGGTCTTCCGTCTTGTATATCGCGTCCATACCAACGACAGCGGCCAGGGCTTCTTTACTCGTGGAATAAAACCCGATGCGGAGCCTGTAGTAGTGTCGGCCGCGAACGTCGGCCTGCGTAACGTATGCGTTATAGCCCGCCTTATTGAAGGCCTCGGCTGCGCTGCGCGCCTCTTCGGCAACGAGAAACGATTTGACGTTGACGGCCCATCTGTTGAGGCCGGGCGCGGCATTGGAGGCTGTCGGGATAATCGCGGCGAAGATAAAAATGGCCAGGAGAGAGGGTAGGACGGTCTTGACTATATCGTAAAAAGACCCTTTGGCGGTTTTTGGCATCGATACCTCCTACAGGCTGACCTTTATAACGGTCTTTACGTTTCCCCTGACGTTGAAGTCCGCAATGACTTCCATCTGCCGCGGCTTAAGCAGCTTGTTGAGGTCGTTGAATATCCTGTTCGCCGCGGCCTCGTGCGAGATGTGGCTCTCGCGAAAGGAGTTTAGGTAGAGCTTGAGCGCTTTCAACTCGACGACAAGCTCATCCGGTGTGTAGACGAGCCTGATGAGCGCGAAGTCTGGGTAGCCCGAACGCGGGCACAGGCACGTGAACTCCGGGTAGCTGATATCGATTACATAGTCGCGCTCGGGGTTCGGGTTCGGCCATGCCTCAAGACGGGCCTTTTTCACGGCCTTTTCGCCGTATCTCTTCTTCGTTGGCATAAGTTTATATCCGTATGCGTTTGGTTTTCGGGTATAATTACGGCAATGACGCGCCGCGCACTGATTCATATTAGCAGGTCATGGTTTTCGTGTAAAGGGAGTTCGATAAATAAATAAAGGGGGAATGAAAGATGAATACCGTTACCATAGTGCTTCAGGACGCGCCTTACGGAAACGAGAAGGTCTGGAACGCGCTGCGCCTGTCGCAGGCGCTTCTGTCCGTCGGGTCGAAGGTGCGCATATTCCTATACGGCGACAGCGTCATAGCCGCCAAGACCGGGCAGACGCCTCCCAAGGGTTATTACAATATCGGCGAGATGCTCAAGGGGCTTGTGGACAGGGGCGTCGAGGTGCGCTCGTGCCTTACCTGCACCAGCGCGCGCGGCCTTACGCAGGCCGACTTTGTCGAAGGCGTCGTCGTCGGCAAGACGCTTGACCTCGCGCATTGGATAGCCGAAGGCGGGCAGGTGATGGTCTTTTGAGACGGGCGTCTCATGGACGACGGGATTGGCCGTCTCCAATTCCAGGCATTGCCAATCAGGTATATTTGCGTGCCGTAATTGTAAAGGTTGGAGTAAACAGCCCCGTTGTCAAACCGCGAGCCTCCTTGATTGTCTCCCCCCGGTGTGCTACTTTTTAAATGACGGTAATGCGCTGTTTTTTTTAACAGGTTGCGTGGAAACCCAAAACTCGTTAAGGCTGCTCAAAAAGCTCCATAGACCCACGCTTCTCGCGTGGGTTCCCCGAGGCGTCGAGAAGCGAGGAATGAGGCTGGGTTCCCGTTGCCGCCAGCCAAAGGCTGGCTAATGCAACGGGAAGTTTGTGTATACGCCGCAGTGACGAGCCGGGGCACCCGCGCCAAGCGGCGCGGGTCGGACAACGAAGCAGATGGACTTTTGAAGATCTACGTTCTTGTTGGTAAGGTAGTTTCCATTTAAAGGTTCGCCTTTGGCGAACTGCCAAACAGCAGTCTGTTAGTAATCAGGCGGATTGAATGCCCCGACCGATGCCCCGTTTCAGCCATATATGCGCTCAGGCGTTTTCCTGGGCGGCCGTCTGCGTCCTTATGCTGGGGTCTGCCGGCTGTACGCCTAATAACCCCTATCGCGACGTTGAGCGGCGCTCGGATATCTTCTATACCACCTTTTATGAGCCGCCCAAGCACCTTGACCCGGGCCGCGCATACAGCTCAGACGAGTACGACCTGCTCGGCCAGATATACGAGCCGCCGCTCCAGTACCACTATCTCAAGCGGCCTTATGTCCTTATACCGGGCAGCGCCGCTGCCGTGCCTTCGCCCGTCTATGAACCCGTAAAGGGCGGCGGGGTAAGGGCGGTCTACGAGATAAAGATAAAGAAGGGGCTTGCATACGGCCCGCATCCGGCCTTTGCAAGAAAACCGGACGGCTCTCCCGTTTACGCCAACCTTACCGAAGACGCGCTCAATGGCATTGACGAGATAAGGGACTTTCCAATCAAGGGCTCGCGCGAGGCGACTGCGGATGATTTTATCTACGGGATAAAACGCCTTGCAGACCCGCAGGTCGAGTGTCCGATACTGCCGATACTTGAAAAATATATACTGGGCCTTTCCGAATACAGCGCGGCGCTCAAGGCCGACCTCGACGGGATACGCGCCCGGAGGAAGGAGGCCGCTGGAGCTGGTTATAACCGCGAGCTCGACGAGCGCGAAAGGCCGATACTGCTCGATTACGGCAGCCACCCGTTTCCGGGCGCGGTGAAGGTGGACGCCTACACCTACCGGATAATCCTCAAGACCAGGTACCCGCAGTTCATCTACTGGCTGGCCATGCCGTTTTTCGCGCCGGTGCCCGAAGAGGCGGCTGTATTTTACAAGCAATCCGCGCTTGCCGCAAGGAACATTACTCTCGACCGCTTCCCCGTCGGTACCGGGCCGTATATGATGGACGCGTTCAACCCGAACATGGAGATTGCGCTCGTCAGGAATCCGGCCTTCCACGGCGAGGGATACCCGTCCGATGGCGAGCCGGAGGACAAGCGCGCCGGGCTGCTTGACGACGCGGGCGCGCCGCTGCCGTTTATCGAAAAGATAGTCTTCAAGCTTGAGAAGGAGGCCATCCCGCGCTGGAACAAGTTTCTGCAGGGTTATTACGACAACTCCGGCATCACCTCAGACAGTTTCGATCAGGCCGTCTCCATATCGACGACCGGCAGGGCCGAGCTGACCGAGTCGATGAAAGACAAGGGGATAACGCTTACGACGTCCGTGCGTCCCTCGACGTATTACGCCGGTTTCAATATGCTCGACCCGGTCGTCGGCGGCTACACGCCGTCGAGGCAGAAGCTCCGTCAGGCCGTCTCCATCGCCCTCGACTTTGAGGAGCATGTCGAGATATTCAATAACGGCAGGGGGATACCCGCGCACTCGCCCCTGCCGCCGGGGATATTCGGTTACAAGGAAGGGCGCGACGGGATTAACCCGTACGTCTACAAGTGGGACGAAGACCGCGCCCGGCCGGTGAGGCGCTCCATCGAATATGCGCGCAGGCTCATGGTTGAGGCCGGCTACCCCGAGGGCCGCGACAGGGACGGCCAGCCCCTTGTCATAACCTTTGATAACCCGTGGACGGGCGTGGACTCCACGCCGGTCATAAACTGGTATATAAAGAAGTTCAGGCTCCTCGGCATACAGCTTGAGAACCGCACCACCGACTACAACAGGTTCCAGGAGAAGATGCTCAAGGGCAACTTCCAGTTCTTCTCATGGGGCTGGAACGCCGATTATCCAGACCCTGAGAATTTTTTCTTTTTACTTGCGTCCTCGAGCGGCAAGGTAAGTCATCAGGGCGAGAACGCCGCCAACTATTCGAACCCGGAGTTTGACAGGCTCTTCAAGGTGATGGAAAATATGGATAACTCCCCTGAGCGCCGGCGTATAATAGGCGCCATGACGGATATCGTTCAGGCCGACTCGCCGTGGGTCTGGGGGTATTACCCCGTTGGGTTCGGGCTGCATCACCAATGGGTAGGCAATATAAAGCCGAATGCGATGGCCAACAACACCATGAAGTACGTGAAGATTGACGCCGCCATGCGCGACGGATTGAGGCGCGAATGGAACCGGCCCGGCTGGGCGCCCGTTCTTGCGGCCGCAGCCGTGCTTGCGGCGCTCGCGGCCGCGGCCGTTGCGGCCGCGCGGCGCAGGGCGCGGTTATGACGGCGATATATTCCTTTCATCGTAAGACACGGTCAATGCTATGTTTTCTTACATCATAAGGCGCGTCCTGTACGCGATACCGATAGTCGTGGGCGTCAACGTCCTTACGGCCCTGCTCTTCTTCTACGTCAACACGCCGGACGATATGGCGCGAAAGATGCTGGGCGAGAAGAACGTCACCCCTGCCGCCGTCGAGAACTGGAAGTCCGAGCACGGGTATAACCTTCCGGCCTTTATCAACGCGGGCGAGGCCGGTCTCGGCGCGGTGACGCAGACGATATTCTTCCAGAAGTCGGCCCCGCTCCTGTGGCTGGACTTCGGGCGCTCCGACCGCAACAACATAGACATAGGCCGCGAGATAAAGACGCGGATGTGGCCGTCGCTGGCCATAAGCATACCTATCTTCATCGCGGGGCTCGTGACCGAGCTCTTCGTGGCCATGATACTGGCCTACTGCCGCGGGACGTTTCTCGACCTGTGGGGGCTCGTCGTAACCGTCGTCATGATGTCGGTATCCACCCTCTTTTATATAATCGGCGGGCAGTACATGCTCGGCAAGTATCTGATGCTCTTTCCGATATCAGGCTACGATATCGGGCTGCACTCGATGAAGTTCCTCGTCCTCCCGGCGGTCGTCGGCGTTATAAGCGGCGTCGGCGCCGGAGTGCGTTTTTACAGGACGGTCTTTCTGGAAGAGATGGGTAAGGACTACATACGCACGGCGCGCGCCAAGGGGCTGTCCGAAGGCGCGGTGCTTTTCAAGCACGCCCTGAAAAACGCCATGATACCGGTGCTCACGAACGTCGTCGTCTCCATCCCGTTTCTCTTCTACGGCAGCCTCATCATGGAGACCTTCTTCTCCATACCGGGGCTCGGCAGTTTTACCATAGACGCGATACAGTCGCAGGACTTCGCCATAGTCCGTTCGATGGTCTACCTTGGTTCGATACTCTATATCGCCGGTCTGCTCCTTACGGACATAAGTTATACGCTTGTGGACCCGAGGGTGAGGCTCGAATGATTAATCTTTTTTTTCGCCAGCCTGCTGAGGGAATTTTCTATAGCAGCGGTTTGGAGATATCAAGACCATGCCGGTAATCCTTGCAACGGACATAATCGTCTATATCCTTGCCGCGGGCGCGCTGTGGGCGGCGTTTGCGGTCTTTGGCCAGGGGGCGGCGGCAGCGGCGTGGAAGGAGCTTCGCAGGCGCAGGCTCGCCATGGCCTCGCTGGCCGTGCTCGCGCTCTATCTGCTCGTCGGTCTATCGGACAGCATCCGCTACAGGGACACAGTGCGCGGGGCCGGCGGCCCGGTCGTAAACGGGGAGCAGGGGGCGGTCTACAGCGCCGAGGCCCTGAGCCTTCTTGACCGCGCGCTTTCGGGGTTTCGCACGAGAACGGAGAAGACCTACTCAGCGCCGTTCGCCGGACGCCTCTTCGGCAAGGAGACGATGGAGGCCCCCGACGGCGCCGTTGTGCGCGATTATCCCGCGCTGAAGCACCCGGGCGGCCATTGGCTCGGCACTGACAAGGTCGGCGGCGATATCTTCTTCATCGGGCTCAAGGGCGTGCGCACGGGCCTTGTCATAGGCGCGGGCGCGACCCTTGTCATCATCCCGTTCGCTATCTTCTTCGGGGTCGTCGCGGGCTACTTCGGCGGCATCGTCGACGACGTCGTCCAGTACGTCTATACGACCCTTGCGTCCATTCCGGGCGTGCTGCTTATAGTCGCCTTCATGCTCCTCTTCGGCAGCCGCGGGTATCAGGGCGGTTTGATTTCGTCTCACGACGTGGTCTTCGGAGTCCTTGTGCCTAACGACAGGCTCTTCTGGCTCTGTCTGATATTGGGTATAACGTCGTGGACTGATCTGTGCAGGCTCATACGGGGCGAGACCCTGAAGCTGCGCGAGATGGAATACGTTGCCGCGGCGCGGACCTTCGGGGCAGGCGGGCTGCGCATCATCTACAGGCATATCGTGCCGAACCTCATGCACCTCGTCCTCATCACCTTCGTGCTTCAGTTCAGCGGTCTGGTGCTGGCCGAGTCCGTGCTCAGCTATATAGGCATAGGCGTAGGCCCTGAGATGGGCAGTTGGGGCAATATGATCAACACGGCGCGCCTGGAGCTCTCGCGCGAGCCGGTCGTCTGGTGGAATCTCCTTGCGGCGTTCATCTTCATGTTCGGCCTCGTCCTGCCCGCCAACATATTCGGCGACGCGGTGCGCGACGCGCTCGACCCGCGGCTCAGGGGGAGGTAAGGTTATGGCTGAGCGTGTCATAGAGGTCAAAGACCTCAGGACATACTTCAAGACCTCCAACGGCATAGCAAAGGCCGTTGACGGGGTCTCGTTCGGCATCGAGCGCGGGGCTACCTTCGCGCTTGTTGGCGAGTCCGGCTGCGGCAAATCCGTCACCGCCCTCTCTATCATCCAGCTCATACACGGGCCCGCCGGGTTCGTCGCCGGCGGGGAGATCATCTTCGACGGGCGCGATATAACCGGGCTCGACGAGGACGCCAAGCGCGAGATACGCGGGGCGCGGATATCCATGATATTCCAGGAGCCGATGACCTCGCTCAACCCGGTCTTCACCGTTGGGGAGCAGGTCTCGGAGACCATCCGGCTGCACCAGAAAAAGCCGGCTTCCGAGGCGCGCGAGATTGCGATAGAGATGTTCCGGCAGGTGAAACTGCCCGAGCCTGAGGCCGTCTTTGACGAGTACCCGCACCGCCTTTCCGGCGGCATGCGTCAGAGGGTCATGATAGCCATGGCGGCCGCCTGCCGTCCCGACCTGCTTATCGCGGACGAGCCGACCACCGCGCTCGACGTGACGATACAGGACGAGATACTCAACCTCATCTCCGAGTTGAAGAAGACCTTCGGCACGGCCGTGCTCCTCATCACCCACAATATGGCGCTCGTCTATAACAACGCCGATACGGTCGGGGTCATGTACGCGGGTAAGCTCGTGGAATGCGCGTCCGCGAAGACGGTCTTTCGTAACCCCATGCACCCGTACACGGTCAAGCTCCTGCGTTCGATACCCGGCAGCGAGAAGCGCGGCCTTCAGCTCGATACCATTGCCGGCAGCGTTCCCGCGGCTACGGATTATCCTATCGGGTGTCATTTCGCAGGGCGGTGCCCGAGACAGATGCATGGCTGCGCCTCAATCGAGCCGGGGCTTGTGGAGCGTGGCGCAGGCCACCTTGTCGCCTGCCATCTTCACGACCCCGCCTTTATGGCTACCGCTGACGCAAAGAGCCTGCGCCATGAGCCGGACGGTCTTTCGCCGCTCTTCGCGCCGGTTGTCGAGTGTGAGACGCTCATGGAGGTGAGGGGGCTCAAGATGTGGTATCCGGTGCGTC
Organism: Deltaproteobacteria bacterium; assembly: GCA_016234855.1. Classification (GTDB taxonomy): domain Bacteria; phylum Desulfobacterota; class GWC2-55-46; order GWC2-55-46; family GWC2-55-46; genus JACRNO01. Next base: position 71,585 of record JACRNO010000009.1, read on the forward strand.
GCGGCTTGTTCAGAAAGACGGTCGGTCATGTAAAGGCGGTCGATGGGATAGACCTTACTATCAGACGGGGGGCGACCACCGCGCTCGTAGGCGAGTCGGGCTGCGGCAAGACCACGGCCGGCAAGGCGCTCATCAGGCTCCTCGCGCCCACGGCGGGCGAGATACGCTTCGGCGGGGCGGACCTCGCGGGTCTGCGCGAGAAGGACCTGCGCTCGCTGCGTTCGCGCGTGCAGATGATATTCCAGGATCCGTACTCGTCCCTGAATCCGCGTCTGACGATAAGGGATACAGTCGAGGAGGGGATTGCCGTCCTGATGCCGGGGATGAGCGCCGCGGACAGGCTTGCAAAGGCGGCCCGAACCCTTGAGCGCGTCGGGCTCGGCCAGGAGGTACTCGGCCGGTATCCGCATGAGTTTTCCGGCGGTCAGCGCCAGAGGATAGGCATTGCGCGCGCCCTTGCCGTTGACCCGGAGTTTATCGTCTGCGACGAGGCGGTCTCGGCCCTTGACGTGTCCGTGCAGGCGCAGATACTCAACCTCCTTAAATCCATCCAACGCGAGACGGGCATCGCCTTTCTCTTCATCACGCACGACCTTGGGGTGGTGGAGTATATCGCCGATGATGTGGCGGTCATGTATGCCGGGCGCATCGTGGAGTCCGGCACGGTAGAGGAAATATTTACAAGGCCGAAGGCGGATTATACGAAGAGGCTGCTTGCCGCCGTGCCGAGGATAGATAGGGAATTGTTAAAGGGCTGGGTTCTGCCCGACGGCGCGGCGGACGCTTGATGAAAAAAACGGCCGGAGAGGCGTTGCCTGCTTCCGGCCGAGCGGTTATCGTCATTATGCCGGTAATAAGACGGGTTATGCGGCTCAGCGCGTCTTAAGTCCGCCGCCGTATTTCCGCAGGAGCTTTGCGGTATCGTCGTGGCGGTACCTTACGGCCAAGTCGTACGGGGTGTATCCGGCGGTATCCCTCGGGTTGACCTCGGCGCCGTAATCTATGAGCAGTTGGACTATCTCCGTATGTCCGAACCCGGCCGCGCCGTGAAGCGGCGTCCAGCCTGTCCTGTCTTTTGTGTTGACCTTCGCGCCCTTATCGAGCAGGAACTGCGCCATCTCCATGCGCCCGTCTCCGGCGGCTACGTGCAGGGCCGTCATGCCGTTCCTGTCGGCGTCGTCAATCCTTGCGCCTTCGGTCATCAGGAGCTTCATGCGCGCAAGGTCGTTCTCCTGCGCCGCTCCGACCATGGTGATGGGCGCGCACCCGGTTATGATAAACAGAAGGAAGAGGACTGCAAGGGAGGGTAGAAATAATCGTGCCGGGCTCGTCAACTGATTTTTCATGGTGATCTCGCTCTTTTATGGGATTTAAACTATACGGACTTTAATACACCCATATAAAGCCGCTGTCAAGAGGGCTTGACGCCTCCGCGCCCTTGCGGCCTGTTCATCGCAACTTCGCTCGCCGCGCCAATGACGCGGTACGGCTCGGCCGGGCGGCTCCAGGGCGCAGTAAGCGGGCGGCTTACTCGGCCTTCTTTCCGTGTTTTGTCTTCTCGGCCTCGGTTACAAAACCCGCTGCCACTTCGCGCAGGGCCGTGACAACGGATTTGTTGTCGGTCTTTACAAAAGACGGCGCGCCCTTCATGAGCTCTCTTCCGCGCTGTGCCGCAAGGTGGATAAGCGTAAAGCGCGACGGGACCTTTTTCAGACAATCTTCGACGGTTATCCTTGCCATTGGTCTTCTCCTTTTTTTGCGGTGCAATTGCCGGTATGGCTTAAAAAGCGCTGTTGAGCTTCATTTACAATATGCCTGGCCGGGCGTATCCGTTTCTGTCAATCCAGAAAACCGCCGAAGAGCCTTGTCACCTCTTTCATGGCGCGGCCGCCGCGCACCCTCTCGGCTATGATGACGGATTTGAGTTGCTCGAAGGCCGTATCGAGCTCGTCATTTATTATAACATAGTCGTAGTCAAAGACCTTCTTTATTTCCTTCATGGCCTCGGCAAGGCGCCGGGCTATCTGGCGGGGCTGGTCTTTGGCCCGCGCCTCAAGACGCTGTTTGCAGACCTCCACGGACGGCGGCAGTATGAAGATATATGCGACGCCGTCAATGGTCTTTCTGACCTTTTCCGCGCCCTGCACGTCTATTTCAAGGAGGACGTCCGCGCCTTCGGCAAGCAGGCGCTCAAGGTCTTTTCGGGACGTGCCATAGCGTTTGCCGAAGACCCCTGCGTATTCGAGGAACTCGCCGCGTTCTATCATGGCGTCGAAGGCCGCGTCGTCGATGAACCTGTACTCCACGCCGTCGGTCTCGCCGGGCCGCGCCGGGCGCGTCGTGTATGAGACCGAATGGCGAAGCCCGCTGATGCGCTCCACCGCCATCTTGCACAGCGTGGTCTTGCCCGCGCCCGAAGGCGCGGATACTATATAGAGGATGCCTGCCAATTACAGCTCCCGTAATCAGTATATTTGGTAAGACTCGCTATCTCAGCCTTGCAGGGCTTGTGAGTCTCATTCGATGTTCTGCACCTGCTCGCGTATCTTTTCCATCTCTGCCTTCATCTCGACCACGTCGGCGGTGATATCCGCGTCAGCGGACTTCGAGCCGATGGTGTTGACCTCGCGGCCCATTTCCTGGCAGAGGAAGTCGAGGCGTTTGCCAGCTGGTTCGCTGGAAGCCGCATAGCCGCGAAATAGCGTAAGGTGGCTTTTGAGGCGCGCAAGCTCCTCGGCGATATCGCTGCGTTGGGCGAAGAGCGCGGCCTCAAGAAGTATGCGCGTCTCGTCGGCCTTGCCGTTGAGGAGTTTTTCCATCTCGTCTCTTACTCGGTTGCGGTACGCGGCCGTCACCTCGGGCACGCGTGCCTCCACCCGGCCCATGCGCCGTTCGAGCTGTTCGAGCCTGGCGAGCAGGTCCTGGGTAAGGGTCGCGCCCTCTTTGGCGCGCCACTCGTCGAGTTGGTCAAAGGCCGCAGCGAGTCCCGTTTTTACCTGCCCCCAGTCGGCCTCGGCATCCGCGCCCGGCTTCTCGTACGTGAATATATCCTTGAGCTTCAGGAGCGCATTGACGTCGACCATACCCGTGACCCCGAGTTCTCTTCGCAGGGTCTCGGCCGCGTCGAGATAGAGTTTGGCCGTTGCCAGGTTCAGGCGCAGGCTTGGCGTGCTCGCGCTTGACATCCCGGCATTTATTGTAAACGAGCCGCGTGAGAACCGTTTTTTGATCTCGTCCCTTACCTTCGCGTCGAAAGCCGAGAACCTCTCCGCTACGCGCAGGTTGACGTCGAGAAAACGGTTGTTCAGCGACTTTACCTCTATGGAATAGGTCTCTGAGCCGAGTTGTACCTCGGCCCTGCCGTAACCTGTCATTGACTTCGCCATGCCGCCTTCTCCGTCGTATGGGTCGTAAGGTTTGCGCTTATTTCGAATCGTGACCAACCGCCGTCTGTTGAGCGTATCGTTCGCGCATCTGCGTGATGAGCCTTATCATGCGCGGCTGTCTGTAGTCCGGGTATGTCCACGGCAACGCCCGCCAGGCGCCGCCTTCGAACCTTAACGTAAGGTCGGCGTATACGCCGAGTCCGATTGATATCCTGTGCGAAAAATCCTTGCATGAGGCGAGCACGAACCTGGGCAGGGCGACGTAGCCGGGGTCGATGTTCACGCGCCGGGCGCCGTCCCCGTTCGGGTTGAGATAGCCGTCTTCAACCCCGTTCGTAAAAATCTTTATCCCGGCAAGCGATTCCTGGTTGATAAGCCTTTCAAACGAGCATACCCTGCGCCTCAGTCCCGGGCCGAACTCTTGCGAGTAGTAGTCGGTTGACGTAAATGCAAACGGCTCGCTCAGTATGTCAAGCGGCCCTAAGCGTTCGCTGAGACGTCTGAAGACCTCCGTAAATATCCCCGGGTCGTTGGTAAAGACGCTTGCGAAGAGTTTTACCTTCGCGGCCTCGCGCGGTCTCATGCGCTTCGATGCCTACTCGGATAGCCGGAGCTTTAGCCCGGCCGTTGCGGCGTCCATAAGCTCCTCCGGCGTGAGCGTGGCCGTGCCGACCTTGCCTACGACGACCCCGGCGGCGAAGTTCGCGAGCACCGCGGCCTCGCGGAACGACGCGCCTGAGGCGAGGGCGAGGGCGAGGGTGCCGATGACGGTATCTCCGGCGCCGCTTACGTCGAAGACCTCTTTGGCGACCGTCGGGATATGCGTCTCCGAGTCCGGTTCAAAAAGGCTCATCCCGTGCTCCCCGCGCGTGATGAGCAGCGCGGCGCATCCGAGCTTGTTGAAGAGGACCTCACCTGCCCGGTGCAGAGACCCGTTGTCGCTTATCTCTACCCCGGAGGCCTGAGAGGCCTCAAGGTTATTGGGCGTGACTATGGTCGACCCGGCGTAATAATCGAAGTGTTCGACCTTCGGGTCAACGGCCACGGGTTTGCCGAGGCTGCGGCAGACGGCAATCGTCTGCTCGACGAGGGTCTTGGTTATAAGCCCCTTTGCGTAGTCGGATATCACCACCACGTCGACGTCCTTGACCGCCTTGCGGATATACGCGAAGACCTTTGCCGTGCAGGCCGGGTCTATCTTGTCTCTCATCTCGCGGTCGACGCGCACGACCTGCTGGCTGTGGGCGATGACGCGGGTCTTGATGGTCGTCGGTCTCTTTGCGTCAATGATGATGCCGGCCGAAGAAATCTTCTTATCCTTCAGGGCGCCTATAAGCCTCTTGCCGTCGTCGTCCTTGCCTATAATGCCCGTGACGCGCGACCTGCCCCCGAGGCTGTGGATGTTGTTGACGACGTTGGCGCTGCCCCCGAGCATGAGGGACTCGGACGTGACCGCGACGACCGGCACCGGGGCCTCCGGCGAGATGCGCGCGACCTTGCCCCAGATGAAGTGGTCCATGATGAGGTCGCCGATGACGAGCACCCGCGCCTTGCTGAACCGGCTGATTATGGCGTGCGCGCGTTTGTGGCTGAGAATTCTACGCATCGGTTGACACCTCTTCTATCAGTTTTAGAAACTCGGTTACGTTGCGGCCGATGGTAAAACCCGATGCGATCTCCCGTACGGCCTTTGACGCCTTTGCGCGAGCGTCCTTGTCCAATAATGTCTCTATGGCCGAGGCGAGGCCGTGCGTGTCCGCGGCCTCATCTATGGAGGCGCGATATCCCGCGCCGGTCAATATCTCGGATACCCCGTTCGCCCTGCTTGTGATAACGGGCAGTCCCGCTGCCATGGCCTCGAGGCACGCGTTGCTGAAAGGCTCGTACAAGGTGGGCAGCACGAATACGTCGGCGGCGCCGTAGTATTCAAAGACCCCGTTGACCGGCCCCATGAATATGACGCGGTCTCCAACGCCGAGTCTTTTCGCCTCGGCTGAGTACCCGGACGTCGCGCCCTTGCCGATGACGAGCAGGCGCACGTCGCCTTTGTCGCGCAGAAGCCCGAGGCTGCGGATGGCGTGGATAAGCCCCTTTCTCTCGAAGCCTGAGCCTACGAAGAGCAGGAGTACCGTCTCTTCCGAAATGCCGAGGCGGCTACGAATCCCGGCGCGGGTTCCTGCCCCGTCGGTAGAGGGCGGGGGCGCATCGAACCCATTATATATAACACAAATGCGCTTTTTGGGCAATCCATAATGGCGGATGATATCGTCCCTGACCATGCGCGAGTTGGCCACGACGCGCTTTAAGCGGGGGCTGGAAAAAAGGCGCGCCTCAAGGTATAGGAGCGCCGCGTGCAGCGGGTTCATGCTGATGAGCGCTCGCTTTGGGGCGCTTGCCATGGCGCGCTTTCTTGCCAGCCATTCCCTGTGGCAGCCGTCACCGGCCCGGTAGATGTCCTGGCAATACGTGCGCTCAAGGCTTATGACGCAGTCGCACTGCGCCTTCTCCACGGCCCTGGCCGCGCCTGCCGCGAATATGAGCGGCCTTAGAAACCTGGGTCCGCCCGTCCTTATCCGGTGGACGCGGATGCCTTCGGCCTCCGGCCAGTCGCTTGAGAATACGTCAATCTCATGGCCGCGCCTTTTAAGCTCGTTGATGAACCTTTCGAGGAAGATCTCTGCCCCGCCGTACGGCGAGTATTTCATGCGTATGAGGCCTATGCGCATCTTTATCCCTTGAGAAAGAGTCTTTTGCAGGCCGCAAACGCCTCATCAGGCCCCGTTGCAGAGGCCGTGCCGTCTCTCCTGAGTATTATATACGGCACGCCCCACGGGTGCCAGCGCCGCTCGTCGGTCGAGCCCCAGACGGCGACTATGGGCTTGCCCAGTCCGGCCGCGATATGCATGGCCCCGCCGTCGCAACAGACAACTGCATCGGCCGCGCTCAGGGCCGCGATAAGCTCGCCGAGCCTCTCCGTCCTGATTGAAAAAGGGGGCGTCTTCATGGATGAGGCGATTTCACTGGCAAGGGCGTCGTCGCCCGGATGGAGCGGGTTGTCGGGTGTGCCCGGAGACCAGAGGAGCATCACGTCCGCGCCTTCGGTATGGAGCATATCGCCAAGTTTTATGAAAGACCCCCGGGGCCATCTGTTCTGTTCGCGCCTTGACGAGACGTGCATTGCCACGAGTCTTCGGCCGCCCCGCATCCCGGCTTCACCGAGTTTTTTCATCACGGCGCTTACTTCAATTGCATCGGGTTGAAGCACGAGGCCGGGGGGCGCGGCCGTGATGCCGATGGGTTCGACAAGCCGCATCACGGCCTCGACCTCGTGTATGGAAGACGTGGGCGCGCTTACCGGATGCGTATAGCAGGCGGTTGCGCCTTCCGGCGGCCCAATGCCTATGCGCATCCGTGCGCCGGTTGAGCGCGTGAGCCTTGCAAGCCGCTTGGACCATGCGTAGCCGCAGCCTATGGCAGCGTCAAAACCGGCCTGCCGCACGCGTCTCAGTTCCTTCCAGTTCTGAAACCAGACTGCCAAACGTGACCTGCCCCCGGAGTGTTTCCATTTCTCGTAGACAAAGACCTCGTTGACGTCGGGGTTGCCCCTTATCGCCTCGGCGTTATACGAGTTTACGAGCACGCCGATGCGCGCATCAGGCCGCGCCCTTCTGATGGCGCGGATGGCCGGTGTCGTGCAGACGAGGTCTCCGATATTGTCGCGTCTGATGAAAAGGACGCTCTTTATCCGCGGTTCTGTTCTCATGGGATGGTTTCTGCGGTCTCGGCCCTGAGCCGCGCCTGGCTATCGAGTCCTTGTGTCGTCGCGGCCCGGTATGATGTTCAAGACCCTCTTCAGCACGTCGGCCACGGTTATCCCTGATACGCAGTGGCTGTCGCCGAACCTGCACTCATAAGGTGCGCGGAAGGTATGCGAGCACGGGACGCACTCGATGTCTCTGCGCTGGATGATCTGCGCGCTCTCTCCGGTCGGTCTCTGGTCTCTCATGTCGCACGGTCCGGCGATGTCGATGACCGGCACGCCCAGGGCGTCGGCCATGTAGACGAGCCCGGTGTCAACGCCTATCATAAGAGAGAGTCCCTTTATCACGGCGGGCAGCTCTTCAAGCCCGGCCTGACCGCAGAGGTTGTCTATGCGGCGGTTGCTGTTCGACGCGCCGATTATCTCGACGGCAAGGGGCCTGTCCTTCTCAGTGCCGAAAAGGACTATGGCTGCGTCCGTCGTATCCAGAATCCTCTGCGTAAGGGCCGCGAAGTTAGCCCTGCCCCAGTCCTTCATGGCGTTGCCTGCCGAGATTATAATCCCGATAAAGGGCGCCTGCGTGCCGGTATAGAAATCCGCGAAGCGGCGCATGGCCTGCGGCGACGGGTAGACCTCTTTATCAATCGAGCACTTGCTGATATCGAAGTGGCGAAGGCTCGCCAGATAGGTCTCGGTCGCGGTCTTCGGATACAGGTGGTATTCAACGTGCGTGGTGAAGTTGAGGAGCTTCTTGAGCGTCGGCCCGAGAAAGTCCGGATAGACGACGACCCTCTTCGGTATCAACGCCCAGTATGCCGCGAGTATGTTGGTTGTGTTCGGCAGGAGTATGAGCGCGGCCGGATAGCGGGCGCAGAGCCTTGCGCTGAGCGCGAGCTTGCCTGTGAACCCGGACGTTTTCTTTCTGTCGATGACGATTATCTCGTCGATATGCGGGTTGTGGCGGATGACGGGCTCGGACACCGGGTCGACCGCCACGCTGAGGCGCCAGTCAGGGTGCGCGCGCTTTATCTCCCGGAAGACGGGCGTGGTGCATATCAGGTCGCCTATCTTGGCCGTCTGGAAGACGATGACGGACTTGCCGCTGCGCCTACCGAAGAGACGCGAGAGGATGAAGACGATTGGAGAGGATATGTAAGCAATAAGAAGGTAGAGCAATCTCGGCCTCGTAGTTTTGATAAGTTAATCTGCCCGGCCCGCCAATATCCCGTCGAATATCGCGCATACGCCGGAAACGTATCTGTCAATGCCGAACTCGTTTGTCACGCGCTCCCTGCCTGCCGCGCCCATTTCCCTGATGCGGGCCGGATTGTTTGAGGTGATTTCCTTCACGGTTTCGGCAATAGCCTGCGCCCCGCAGTCATTCAATATCCTGCCGGTTACGCCGTCGTCAATCATCTCGGAGGCCCCGGCCACGTCAAACGCCACGACCGGACGGGCCATGAGCATCGCCTCCAATATCACGCGGGGAAAGCCCTCTTTTTCCGACGGCAGGACAAAGACGTCCATGGCGTTTATGTAAGATACGGCATCGGTTGAAAATCCCGTAAAGAGGACGCGGCCTTTTATCTTGATGCGCTCGGCCATGGCGGTAAGCGCGGCCCTCTCAGGCCCGTCTCCGACTATTATGCAAAAGACGTTATCCAGCGCGGCCGCGGCCTCTATGAGGAGGTGGATGCGTTTCCTCTTTACGAGCGAGCCGACCGTGCCTATCACGAGACGGCCTTCGGGTATGCCGAGTTCTTTTCTTACCGCAGCGGCGGTCTTTTGAGTCTTAAGGCCGGCGTCTATGCCGTTATGCACGACAACGCATTTATCAGGCGCAACACCGCTTCTGACAAGCCCGTCGCGCACGCCCGCTGACACGCAGATGACCTTTGAGACGAACCTGTTTACGGCGTCGGCCTCGATATCGTTGAGCGCCGTTTCAATGCGCGCATGTTGCAGGCAGGGCACCCCGGCCGAGTGTGCCGCGATGATGCCTTCGAGGTTCGAGGACGGTTGGTTGTTCATGTACAGGAGGTCGAAGCCGTTGTCCTTGATGACCGTTGCAATGCGTCCCGCATCCGGCATGATACGCGTCTTGAACTCGAGATAGAAGAGATATTTTTTCTTCAGTCCGGGGGCGAGGCAGAAGAAGGCGCGCACCGCCTCTCTTGCGGCCTTTGCCGTGAACCCGGGGCGCGCCCGGTCGAGGATTAAAAGCTCTACGTCGAGCTTTTTTAACTCGGTCTTCAGGTCGGAGGTTCTGCCCTTGGCGTAGTTGTCGTAAAAGAGCGCGGTGAAGGAGTAGCGGCGCCTGTCAGCGCGCCTTAAGAGTTCGAGCAGGCTGTTTGTCCCGCCGCCCCATTCCTTGCCCGTATCGAGTATCAGAATCTTTTTCAAGCCGGGTCTCATCATTTCAAGAGCCTGTTGATTATGGTCTTTACCGCGGCCTCGACCTCGTCAACCGTTATCGCCTCCATGCATTGCTGGTACTTGCACTTTTTGCTGAGGCACGGCTCGCAGGTGCGCGGCTTTTGTATGACGATGTGGCGCTCGCGGTCGTAGAGCGGGCCGGTGCGGCCGGGGTCTGCGACCGCGTAGAGCGCGACGACCGGAGTGCCAGCGGTGATGGCTACGTGCATCGGGCCGGTGTCTCCGGTGACGAGGCACTGGAGGCGGCGGATGAGCGGCGGGAGTTGCTTGAGGGGCAAACGGCCAGCCGTAACGAGCGCGTTCGCCCCGATGCCTCTGGCTATCTCCTCGCAGAGCGCGGCCTCGTCCTGCGACCCGGTCAGGATTATCCTGGCCTGCGGCCGTGACGCGGTGATGCGGCGGCCGAGCTCTATGAAGCGGTCGGGAAACCATTGTCTGGATACGGTGGAGGCCCCTGGCTGAAAGCCGATGGCGAGGTCATCCTTACCCAGACCGTTCATCTGCAAAAAGGCCTCGGTGGCCTCGGTGTCGGCCTTGTCAACGAACAACTCCATCCGCACGTCGCGGGTTGGGCATCCGGCAAGGGCTGCGCACTTGAGGCGCGCCTCTATGCCGTGGCCGAGTTCCTCCCATCCGGCGAGGGGCGTGCGGTTGGAAAGGAGAAAGTTAAAACGGCTCGTATTCGGCAGCTTGAATATGAACCGCGCGCCTGACAGATAGCAAAGCGGCGTGGCCTGCGGCTCGTTGCCGTGGAGTATGAAGGCGACGTCGGGCTTTGCAGCCTTGAGCGCCCGTGCGGTCGCAAAGAAGCGTTTGTACCCGCCGTAGTACGGCACGGCCTTGTCTATCCACGGGTTGTTTTCGAAGAGTTCCATGTTGTCCTTGTTAAAGAGCGCGACTATGTGGCTGCGCGGGTATCTCTTCCGTATCGCCCTTATGGCCGGCGTGGACAGGAGCGTGTCGCCGAGTGCCGTCGAGGAGACGATGAGGACGTTACGGATGCCGGAGGCAGGCAGGTCCTCGATGGATGTCTTCCTGGTGTCCAGGGCCTTTCTGGCCCTCATGTAGATATATAGCAGCGTGTCGAGCGGTCTCAATTTTCCTCTTGGTTGTTAAAAATATTATTGTTTGTCATTCTGAGCGCAGCGAAGAATCTTGTTTATGGATGATTCGGCAAGTTACGAGATTCCTCGTTCGCTTCGCTCTCTCGGAATGACAATTAACATAATCAATAGTTACGCAATATTGCGTATATTCGCGCCATTAGCGGGTTCGTGTTGATGTAGAGCTGTTTTCTCAGCCAGGCCGCGTCCTTCTTGACCGCAATCCTGGGTATGAAGAGGGGGTCGCTTCCGGGTCTTGTTGCGCCGCGCCGCGTGGTGCATACGGTCATGTATCCGGCAACGTCGGCCAGTTCCACGGCCTTCTGATTGTAGCGTCCCTTTGGCCAGCACAGGTGATTGCACGGCCTTCCGAGCTCGCGCTCGACGGCCGCTTTGGATACGGTCAGCGATTTTAAAAGCTCGTCAGGCGGCGTTGTGGCGCAGTCGCAGTGGTCGGCCGTATGCGAGTGGAATTCCACCAGACCGTTGGATTCGTCTTGCATCTGCCGGGCCATCGGCCAGGTCATGATCACCTTGCCGTATTCGCCGTTGGTTATGAGCCGTTTTGTTTCCGCGTGGTTTGGGCAGTTTGTTTGCGTTGCGTGAGACTTCTCCGCCGTTTCCGTTGCCCTGTCCACCCATCCGGTTACCAGAAAGATTGCCGCGCGTATGCCGTATTTTTTTAATACCGGCCAGGCGTGGATATAGTTGTCCAGGTATCCGTCGTCAAATGTTATGACGCAGCACTTTTCCTTTGGCGTAAACGTGCCTGCGATAAACGCGGCAGTCTCGTCAAGGCTGAGCGTCTTGTAGCCGCCTTCCTGGAGCGCGGCCATCTGGCCGTCGAAGACCTCGGGCGTGACGGTTATCATGTCCCCGGGGTTCGGGGCCACGTGGTGGTACATAAAGACCGGTATTGACGGCATAAGAAAACCCCTTCAGCCCCTGCGCCTTGCGGCCAGTTCGTTATACAGGGCGAACATCCGCTCGGCCATCCGCTCGGTGGTATAGCTCTCCTCGACCATCTTGCGCCCGGCCTGTCCCATCAAGTGAAGCCGCGTCCTGTCCCGCAGAAGCCGGATTATAGCATCGGCGAGGGCGGCCGGGTCTTCCGGCGGGACAAGCGAGCCGGTGATGCCTTCTTTTACGACCTCGGGCACGCCGCCGACGGCCGAGGCCACGACCGGCTTTTGCATGGCCGAGGCTTCGAGTATGGAGGTGCCGAGCGCCTCCTGAAGGGTCGGCAGGACAAAGAGGTCGAGCCCTTTCAATACGGCGGGCACGTCAGGCCTAAGCCCGAGGAGCCGGACGTGCCTGCCGATGCCGAGTTCCCTTATCTGCTCTTCGATATTGTCCTTCTGCGGGCCGTTGCCCGCAAAGACGAAGACGGCCTCGGGCACGGCCGCGGTTATCGCGGGTATCGCCTGTAAGAGGACGTGGTGGCCTTTCTTGCGCCTCAGAATGGCGACCACGCCGACGATAACGGCGTCTTTGGCAAGCCCGAGCTCCGAGCGAAGGGTCTCTTTGGTCGAGTCCGGGTCGAACCTCTTGAGGTCCACGCCGGTCGGTATGCAGACGACGCGGCTTGTGTCGATACCCTTCTCGTTGACAAGATAGTCTCTCACGAACTCGCTGACCGTCACGACCCTGTGCGGCAGGCGCGAGTAGGTTATCTTCGAGGTTATGGGCAGAGCCAGGTGCCGGGTGCGGACGATTGCGGGCCTGCGCGACGAAAGACGCCCGGCAATCGCGCCGAGCAGGCTGTCGTCCCCGCTGTGCGTGCAGATGCAATCGACTGACTCGGCCTTTACAATCCGCATGATACGGCGAAGCGCCGAGATGTCCCGGTTGGAGCGCATATCGTGGCAGAAGACCTCGATGCCGGCCTCGATCGCCCGCGCCCTGAGTTTGCTCGCGGGCTTGCACAGGACGAGCGAGCGCGCGCCCAGGCGTTTCAAGCCCATGCACTCGTAGAGCGTCCTGTTCTCCTGTCCGCCCCATCCGAGGGATGATTCCGTGTGTAGTATCGTGAGCATCGTCCTGGCAGGCTGCTGAAAAAGTCTCATCTGCGTTGTTGTCCGACCCGCGCCCCTTGGCGCGGGTACCCCGACTCGTCACTGCGGCGTATACACACAATACGCCTCATTCCTCGCTCCTCGACGCCTAGCATATGAAACTTTTTGAGCAGCCTGAATATATCCTATGTTTTTAATAAACTGTTAGTCATCCGTGCCGCGTTCCAGTCTTATTATCAGATGATCTCCAGCAAGCGCCTCTTTTGACGCGAGTAGCTTTATGTACGCCGCCTTTGCCCTGTCCTTCTCGAATATCAGCCCGGCAAGGTATAGCCCTTTCAAAAATGGGTAGATGATTAGTGCCGCGCCCTTCATGTGCGACGTCGCGACCTCTTTGATTGCGAGGCGGTTCTTGATGCCGAGCGCGATGATATCCACGAGTGATATCGGGTGGTATACGACGGCGTCCCATCCCTTTGCCCCGTCCACCGTCCTTACCGGCTTGAAGAACGGGAAGTAGCCCCTCTGAAGGAAGTAGAGGCGCGAAGCGCCGTTCAGGATATTCGGCGTGCTTATGACGACGCTGCCGCCCGGTTTGACAGCGGCCGCGAACTCGCGCATGAGGCTGGCGTGGTTCTCAAGGTACTGCATCGACTCGCTGCACAGGACGTAATCGAACGAGGCCGGGGTAAAGGGCAAAGGCTGATTGAGGTCGGCCTTTACGAACCTGCCCCTTGCGCCGATCGAATAGAGGTCGAGGGAGAAGACCTCAAACCCCTTTGCGCGCAGCTTCGTTGCGAGCTCGTCAGTGCCTGAGCCCGCGTCAAGGACCCTGCCCGGCCTGAGCCTGTCGAAGAAGCGTATGGTATCGGCCTGGTGTCTCTTCATCTGAGCGCCGTCTCTCTCTGCGCGTTGAGATCAAATTTTCGCGAGTATGACATCAAGCACCTCTTCCGGCGTTATCTCGTCCAGGCATCTGCTCTTCTTTGTCCCGTCGCACCCGTCCTTGCCGCACGGCACGCAGTCCCACGCCTTCTGTATGACGACGTTCCTGCCGAACCGCTGCAACCCGGCCTTGAGCGGATAAGGCGAGCCCTCGCCCGGCTGCCTGCGCTCGAGCCATCTTGCGGCCTCGGCATTGTCCCACGGCCCCCAGTCGAATGCGCCGGAAGGGCCGAAGAGCGCCACGACCGGCGTGTTGGCTGCCGCGGCTATGTGCATCGGCGCGGAATCGACCCCGAAAAAGAGGGCTGCGCGCCTTGAGAGCGCGGCAAGCCCCTTGAGGCTGACCTTGCCGGACAGGTCAACGGGCTGTGTCTTCATGGCCCCGCATATCGCCGCCGATATCCTGCGTTCGGCCTGCCCCGGGCCCGTCGTTATCACCGTGCGAAGCCCATTGGCCTCAATGCCGTCGAGCACCGCTGCCATGCCGTCGGTTGTCCATGCCTTGAAGAGCCAGCGCGAGGCCGGATGGACGTGAACGAACGGCGTCTTTGCGTCTATGCCGTTGGCCTTCAAAAGTCCGTCTATGGCAGCCTCGTCTTGGGCCGAGGTATATATGTCAACGGTCAGGTTGCGGGCCGGTATGCCGAAGGCCGCGGCTATGCCGCAGTCACGCATGACAGTATGCGTGCGGGGCGCTGGCCTCGGCGCAAGGTGCGTATAGAGCCGTCTTTTTCCGGCAAAGCCTGCCCCGGCCGGGTCATAGCCCAGCCTGTATCTCGCACCGCTTAAAAACCCGAGGAGCGCGGGCCTGTCCCCGCCCGTAAGGTCTACCGTCATGTCGAAGCGGCGTTTGCGCAGGTCCTTGACAAAACCGAGCTCATTCATTACGCGGCGCGGGGTGGATGCCTTTATCCGGCGGTCAAAGCAGATGACCTCCTCAAGCAGGGGGTTATCGGTAAGCATCTCTTCCGTGCCTGAGTTTACAAGGGCGGAAATACGCGCGCCGGGAAGGGCCTCGCCAAGCGCTCGTATGGCGGGCACCGTCAGAAGCACGTCTCCGATATGGCGAAGCTTTATGACGAGTATCTTTTTTACGTCCGTGAATCTATCCACCGGTTATCCGTTGTCGATTGTCGGTTATGGCCATCTGTTACCGGATAACCGTTTATGGCCGCTTACCGGCCCCCCTGTCCATCTCCCATAGCTTGGCGTATTTCGAGAGCGTGTAGGATGCGTAGAGCCACGAGAGCATGATGCCGAGGGCCCCGTCCAGAAAGCCCAGTTTCAGAACGTACATCTTGAAGAAGGTGAAAAACGGTCTGAAGAGGAGGTCGCTGATGGAGGCGCGTCTGCCCTCTTCGCGCATCTCCTCCGCCGCAAGCGTGGAGTAGCGCTGCATCCGCTGGAGATAATCGGCCACGTCTTTATACGTCCTGTGTTCGAGCGCTCCTTTGAGGCGCCCGGCCGCACCTGTCACCTCGACGGCCTCGTGCACGCGCCTTTCAAGCCATCTGCCTGAGCCAGCCCGGTACAGGCGCAGGTTATAGTCCGGCCACCATCCGCAGTGGCGCACGCGGCGGTTTCCGAAGTAGTTCCTGCGCGGGATGTAGTAGCCGTTCGCGCTGCCCGGCGCATTGATAACGGCCGCTATCTCCTCGCGCAACTCGGGCGTGACCCGCTCGTCAGAGTCGATATTGAGTATCCATTCGCCTCGCGCGCGCGAGGCGCACAGGTTCTTCTGCGCGCCGAAGCCGAGCCACGCGTCCGAATGGACGGCGGCGCCGTACTCCGCGCATATCTCCCGCGTCCTGTCCGTCGAGCCTGAATCGGAGACGATTATCTCGTCCGCCCACCGGACGCTCTCAAGGCAGTCGCGGATATTGGCCTCTTCGTTCAGACAGATGATGGTGACGGATATGCCCGGTTTTGTTCTTTTCTGCGTCATCTCTTCGCCGAAGCTCCGGTCAGATGGGTAAAGCCTCGTCTATCAGCATCACCGGGATATCGTCCTTTATGGGATAGACTATCCGGCAGCGCTCGCAGACCAGCCCGTCTTGTCCTTTGTTAACGACGACCTTGCCCTTGCACTTAGGGCACGCCAGTATTTCGAGAAGTTCCTTGTCAACGGTCATGTCAGACCTCCGATGGTTCTATCAGGCCGCTATGCGGCCTGAACCTGTTGATTCCGGGCCGCGCATACGCGCATTGCCCGTTTTATTGTTACACCTCCACGCCGTCGGCCCCGGCCTTGCGTCCGCCCATGCGCAGGTACTCGATTCCGCCGATGAGGCTTACGACGGCCATGATAACAAACCACATGAGGGAAAGGGTCAGCGCCTGCTCTTTGGAGACCCCCGCCTTGGTGAAGAGATAGATGAAGGCGCCCTCGCGGATGCCGAGGCCGGAAAGGGAGATCGGGAGCATGGATATCGTCGTGGTCAGCGGTATGAAAAGGAAAAAATACCCGATGCCGATATCTATGCCCAGTTGTCTGCCGAGGAACCAATAGCCGAGCGTAACCCCGCTCTGGACGAAGAGCGAGCAGATGAATATCTTGACGAGTATGTCGCGTCTGGACTTGTAGCTCATAAGCACGTTGTAGAAGGTGTCTATCTTCTTGTTTATGCCGTAGAAGTGTATCCGCGCCAGTATGCGCATGGCCCAGTTGTGCAGCCCGCTGACCCACAGAACGAGGCTCCCGCAGATAAATCCGCCGATGAGTCCGGCGAAGAGCGCCGGCAGGCCTGTGCCGGATATGAGGGCGTACCCCGGTATGAGGGCTATGGCCGTTATGACCATCAGCGCGAGGAAGCCGGAGTACCTGTCCATGAATATCGACGCGAACGAGACGTCGCCCCTTGCCGACGATTTGTAGAGGAAGTACCCCTTGACCAGGTCTCCGCCCACCATAGTCGGCAGGAAGTTGTTGAAGAACATGCCGATGAAGTATATCGAGAGCAGCCGCGGATACGGTATCGCCATGTCTTTACGCAGGATTATCGACCAGCGGAAGGTCGACAGGGACTGGTTGGCTATCAGTATGACGGCTACCGCGATTACCGCGGCCGGAGAGACCGAGATGACCGTGGCCCAGAATTGAGCGAGGTCGATGTTGCGGAAGAGCGCCCAGAGTATGACCCCGCTTATGCAAACCTTTACGACCGTGCCTGTCAGTCCCTTCATCTATTTACCCAGTACCTTCTTTACCGTGTATATTGGTTTACCCTGGGATTCGTGGTAGACCCTCGCCAGCATCTCTCCCAAAAGGCCCAGGACTATGAGCTGGACTCCGAGGATGAGCAGGAGGATGCCGAGAGACAGCAAAGGTCTGTTGCCGATGTTGTGGCCGAGGACGAGCTTCTCGAAGCTGAGATAGAGGCCTATTACGAAACCGGCCGCCCCGAGCACAAGCCCGACCGAGCCGAAGGCGTGTATCGGCCTGGTCGAGAAACTCTGGAGGAATTTTACCGTGATGAGGTCAAGCAGCACCCGAATCGTGCGGGATATGCCGTACTTCGACCTGCCGTACTGTCTTGCGTGGTGCGTCGTCTCCACTTCCGTGATGCTCGCGCCCACCCAGGAGGCCATCGCCGGGATGAAGCGGTGCATCTCGCCGTAGAGCCGGACGTCCTTGATGACCTCTTTTCTGTAGGCCTTGAGCGTGCAGCCGTAGTCGTGCAGCGCGACGCCCGTGACCTTCGATATGAGCCAGTTGGCCATTATCGAAGGCAGCCTGCGCGAGAGGAACTTGTCCTGCCTGTTCTTCCTCCAGCCGCTCACGACGTCGAACACTTTGGCCTTCTCCAGAAGGCGCGGTATGTCGTTCGGGTCGTTTTGCAGGTCAGCGTCCATTGTGATGATGATATCCCCGCTTGCGTACTCGAACCCGGCGGCCATGGCCGCGGTCTGGCCGAAGTTCCTGCGAAACGATACGACGACGACGGCCGGGTCCTTCTTCTGTATCTCTTCGAGGACCTTGAAGCTCCTGTCGCGGCTTCCGTCGTCAATGAAGAGTATCTCGTATGTGCGGCCGAGCGGTTCCATTACGCCTTTTATGGACGCATACAGATGAGGGATGGACTCTTCCTCTTCAAAAACAGGGATTACGATAGATACCGACTCTTCCAAAAAGACCTCCGTAAACTATTATATCAGCATTTGATGCGGTGCAGGGGTTGCTGCCTGACGGCACGCAATATCTGCATAGCGCCTATCAACCGGCAGGGCCGCTCGCCCTGCCGGTCTAAAACCGGTCTATCTCCCTTGAATCGTCTGTGCCTTTGAACCCCAGGCAGCGGAATATGGAAAATTCCTTGAGCACGCGGCCGTTGTGATTGATGGTGAATATCTCCCGCTCGCAGCTTGCGAACCGGCCGGTCACCTCAGTCTCGGCCTCCGCCACCCCGCCCTTGACGTAGACGGCGTTATAACCTTTAAGCCCGCCGTAGCCGGGCCACAGGTCGTACTGGTTCATCCTGCGCTGGCCCGTGTATGCGTTATAAGTCACGGGGTTGCCGTCCGTGTAGAAGGCCAGCTCGCTCGATATCTGGTACGTGTCGCTCATGATGAAGACCTTGCCAACGGCGCTCATCTCGCTCCGTATCCGCGAGACCTCCGCCCCGAGCTCCTTCCACGCCGTGACCCTGTTAAACGGCGGGCCGTAGAGTATGCGCCTTGCGCCCATGGCCTCGAGGATAACCGGCTCATAGGCGAGCACGGACCCGGCGGCGCAGATGACGAGCGCAACTACGGCCAATGTCTTCAATAGTTTTTTTGCGCCGCTCCTTTCATATAATTGTGCAAACGCCCACGGCGCGGCGGCAAATGCCCCGACGTAGGACGCTACAGCCCAGTTGCCCTGCACCTTGCCGTTGAGGCTCGCAAGCGTAAAGAATATGAAGAGCGGGGCCGAGGTGAAGAAGACGAGGAGCGGCAACGCCCGCCCTTGCCGCCTGCTCGTGGTAAAGCATTGCCACAGTCCGTAGGCCCCGGCCGCGAAGACAAGGGGCGTGATGAGCAGGACTTGCGAACCCAGAAAGTCGAGAAGCTGTGATAAGGCCCGCGCCGCGCCGCCGGGCTCATTCTGCGCCGCGGCCCCCACGTGGACCTGCCCCATGGTATGGAATATTGTAACCAATCCGTGCGAGATATTCCAGAAGATAACCGGGGTTGCGAGGGCCAGGCTTATGACCGCGGCCAGGTATGGCTCGCGCCGTTTAAGCCATGGCCGCTCCGGCTTTGAGAAGGCGAAGAAGAGGAGGAGGCACGGGTAGAAGAGCACCATCGTGTACTTGCCGAGGAACCCGAGGCCGACGGCGGCTCCGGTAAGATACCACCACCGGCTGTCCCTGCCTGACAAGGCCGCCTGCGCGCAGTAGACGGCCGCGGCCCAGAAGAAGATGAAGAGGACGTCGGTGGTCATCAGTACCGAGCCTGCGGCGAATATCGGCACGATGTTGGCGAGCACGACGGAGTAAAGGGCCGTTTTCGAGTCCTTGAAGATATCGAGGGTCAGGAGATAGAGCAGGGTTGAGGCCGCCGCGCTGAAAAAGACCGCGCCGACGCGCACGCCAAAGGTAGTATCCCCGAATATGGAGGTGAAGAAGGCGATGACATACGCCACGCCCGGCCCCTTGCTGTAATACGAGAGGTCGAGCCGTCGTGACCATTCCCAGTAGTGGGCCTCGTCCGGCGAAAGGTCGAACGGCCCGTATGCGACGTAGACCAGGCGTATCGCGGCAAAGAGCGCGATGAGCGCGAACGCCATCAGGTTATAGTTCTTCGTCTTCAATAATCTCCCCGTTGCGGCAGTAGCGTTTGTCGTAGAGGGCGGCGGCCTTTATCTCGATGCGCGTCCATGCGAACGCGACGAGCGTTCCGACGCATGCCCCCGCGATGACATCGGCCGGGTAATGGACGCCGACGTAGACCCGCGAGTATGCGACGAGGGCGGCGAAGGTTAGGAACGCCGGGGCAAACCGCCTGTAGCGGAAGCTCAGAAAGACCATGGCCGCGAAGATATTTGTCGCGTGCCCGGACGGGAGCGAGTACGACTTGGTGCACGCCACCACGAGCCGCACGTTGTCGAGGGCGCTGCAGGGCCTGGCCCTGCCTATGAGGTGCTTGAGTTCGTTAGTGAAAAAATCGCTCGATACGACCACGGCGACGAGGAGTGCGAGGCCTATGCGGTCGCGCCTCCTGCCGAGCACGAGTATCAGCAGGGCCGCGACGATGATTGCGCCGCTGAAGTTGAACTTCTCGGTCACGAACGGCATGAGGCTGTCGAGCCACGCCCCGGTCAGGCGGCCGTTGACGAGACGAAAGAGGGCTATGTCGATGTTTGCTATAGCGTCCATTAAGGTGTTGGCTGCTCCATGTCAGGGGAACCCTGATTCAGTCCCTGTTTTGTCATTGCGAAGATGCAGACCTGAAGGTCTGCGCTACAAGACCGTTGCCTGTAGCTCAGGGCTTTAGCCCTGATAAAAGTCAGACCTGAAGATCTGAGCTACGGTCTAACCCCTGTCTCCTGAATTCTCCGGCCATAACTTCTTTACCGCCTCAACCACGTCCTCGACCATTATATCCCTCATGCAGCGCGGGTCTGAGCAGGTCTTTTTAAAGCAGGGCGAGCAGGTCAATTTCTTGCGTATGACCGTGTGTCCCTTGCCGTACGGCCCGGTGCGCCACGGCGCGGTCGGGCCGAAGAGCGCCGCGACGCGGGTTCCCACTGATGCGGCTATGTGCATGGGCCCGGAGTCCACGGTCACGGCAAAGGCCGCCTTGCGCATGGCCTCCCTCAGCTCTGCAAGGTCAAGCAGGCCTGCCGCGTTCACGGCCTTCGCGCCTATGGAGGCCGCAAGCGCATCGAGGCTTGCCTTGTCATGCGCGGAGCCTGCAATGACCGCGTGCAGACCGGTCATCTTGATAATCTTTTTCGCGGCCTCGCCAAACCTCGTGTCGTCCCACGCCTTGGTAGCCCATCTCGTGCGCGGGGCAAGCACGAAGTAGGCGGCGCCTTCCGGCAGTCCGGCCTCTATGAGTTTGGTCCGGCTGCTGATAGAGGCCTTCAAACGGTTCTGCTTTGCCTGTCACGTGCTGCGCGAGCCTCAGGTATCTCTCGATCGCGTGCTGGTTCTGGTCGTAAGGAGGCAGCTTTTCGTTGAGGAAGATATGGCTCATCTCCCGTGCGTTCCTGAAGCCAATCTTCCGTTTGGCCTGCGAGGCCGCGACCCATGCCCCGCTCTTGAGGAGCCCCTGAAAGTCGATGACCGCGTCATATCTCTGGCTTTGCAGCCATTTGGCCGTCTTGATATTCGCCTTTGTATTGCGCGTCCAGCCGCGCGGCTGGACGATGACGAGGTTGTTGAGCAGGGGCGAGCGTTTGAGCAGGCCGCTGGCAGGCTCTTCCACGAGCCAGTCGATTTGCGCGCGAGGCCCCAGTCCGTGACGCAGCGCGGACAGGGCCGGCATGGTCTGGGCGACGTCGCCTATGGACGATAGTTTTATTATCAGCACCTTCATCTTTCAAGTATCCAGTCGATAGCGTCGGCAAGGTCTTTTGCCACATAGTCCGGCAGGGGCGAGACCTTTTCAAGTTCCGCGTGGCCGTTACCCGTGAGCACGAGGACTGCTCTGACGCCGAGGTTGCGGCCAAGTTCAATGTCGATGGCCTTGTCGCCGACGACGAAACCGCGGCTTATCTCGACGCCGTGCTCCGCTGCTGCCGCCTCGACAAGGCCGGTTGCGGGCTTTCTGCATCTGCAGCCCTCATCCGGCCTGTGCGGGCAGTAATAGGCGCCGTCGAGGCGCGCGCCGGATGCGGCGAGGAGTTCTATGAGTCGCTCGTTTACCTTTGCGAGCGCGGCCTCGTTGAAAATCCCCCTGTTGACCCCCGACTGGTTGGAGATTACTATGGCCTTGACGCCCGCCTCGTTAAGGCGCTTTATGGCCTGCGCGGCGCCGTCTATCAGGCGCACGTCAGCCGGGTCGCCAAGGTATCCCGTGTCTATGTTTATGGTGCCGTCCCTGTCCAGAAACACGGCTTCCGTTTTAGTTTTCATGTTTATCTCTTACGCGCCTTTTTCATAAGGCCGCATGCCTCGTCCGCAACCGCGTCCGCGTCTATCTCCGTAAGGCATTTGTAATGTCCGTACCTGCATTCGCGCTTGAAGCACGGGCTGCAATCGATTGATTTTTGAATGACGCTGACGCTCGGGCCGGTCGGGCCTGTGAGTCCGGCGTCCGTAGAGCCGAAGACAGCCACTGTCGGCACGCCAAGGGCCGCGGCAAGGTGCATCGGCCCGGAGTCGTTGGTGATAAAGACCGCGCATTGCGCCATGAGCGCCATGGATTCTCCGAGCGTCAGTTTAGCGCAAAGGTTTACCCGCTCCGGCCAGTCAAGTCCTGTGTAGACGGCATCGCAGTCCGCTATATCGTCCGGTCCGCCGAAGATTAATATGGCTGCCTTGCGGCGTTTTGCCACGGCGTTGAGCGCATGGGAAAACGCCTTTGCAGGCCAACGCTTCGCCTGGCCGTAGCTTGCGCCTGGCGCCGCGCCTGCCAAAGGGCGTTTTGCAAGGCCGTGCTCCTTCAGGAAATTCTCCGCCCAACGTTCTTCGCTTGCCGATATCTTCAGGCGCGGCACTGGCGGTTTCGGCGGCATCTTCGCGCCGAGCGCCTTTACGATATGCAGGTAGTAGAATATCTGGTGCCGTTTTTTGATTTCAGGCCCGGCCTTTATCGCCGTGGTAAGGAGCGGCGAGCGCAGGTCGCGGCCGTAGCCCACGCGTTCGGGTATGCCGGAGATGAAGGAGAGAAAGGCCGCGTCAAACGCGTTCTGAAATAGGACGGCAAGGCCGAACCCTCTTTTTTTAATCTCGCCCGCAAACCTGAGCCTGCCCATTACACCGCGGTGTCTGCCGCGGTCGTCGTATTCTATGATATCCTTTACATAAGGGGCGTGCTCGAATACCGGCACGACGCGCGGCTTGGCCGCCACAATGACGGGCCTGTCCGGGTAGAGGCGATGGATGGCCTCGAGCGCCGGAAGGCACATGACCGCGTCCCCTATCCAGTTCGGGACGCGCACCAGTATGGGACTTGTATCCTTCATAAGGCCGCCGTATCCGTTGCTTAATTGATGCGAGTCTGTCCCAGGCAGGGGAAAGACCCTGGCCCTGAGATAGACCGCAAACCTTTATTATATTATAATTTACGAGGTTATTGTCAATAAACTAAGATTGGGCGTCAGGGCAGGGGTAGTATTATCTCGTTTCCGCAGACAAATGCATTGATTGGATAATGGATATGGACTGGTATCAAAAGACAGCGGAAGAGGTCGTTGCCGGGCTTGGCACGGATGCCTTGGCCGGGCTTGGGACTGATGAGGCGGCTGCAAGGCTTGCGAAGCACGGGCCGAACGCCCTTGTGGCCGCGAAGAAGGAGAGCCGCGTAGTCAGGTTCCTCCGTCAATTTACGGAATTCATAATCATCGTCCTCATTGGCGCGGCTGTGATAGCCGGGTTCCTCGGCGAATGGGTCGATGCCGCCGCGATTATGACGATAGTCGTGCTTAACGGCGTAATCGGTTTTGTTCAGGACGAGAAGGCCGAGGCCGTGCTCGAGGCCCTGAAGAAACTCGCGGCCCCGTCCGCAAAGGTGGTGCGTAACGGCGCGGCGCATACGCTCCCGGCCTTTGAACTCGTGCCCGGCGACGTTATCATTGTGGAGGCGGGCGATTCCATACCCGCCGACTGCCGTATCATAAGCTCCCAGTCGCTTCGTATGGACGAGGCATCCCTTACAGGCGAATCTCAGGCCGTTGGCAAGGACACGGGCGCCTCAGATGCCGTGCTGCCTCTTGCCGACAGGACGAATATGGCGTATATGTCCACGCACGCGGTCTATGGCAGGGGCAGGGCCGTTGTTGTGGCCACGGGCATGGATACGCAGATAGGCAGGCTTGCCGCTGCCATCCAGCAGGTCGAGGTCGAGCCGACCCCGCTCCAGAAGAGGCTTGCCGAGTTCGGCAGAAAGCTCGTCTACGCCGCCGGGTTCATCTGCGTCCTTGTATTTATCCTCGGCCTCTTTCACGGCGAGCCTTTGATTGACATGTTCCTTACGGCGGTCAGCCTTGCGGTCGCGGCTATACCAGAGGGCCTGCCGGCTGTCGTCACCATCACGCTCGCCCTCGGCGTACAGAGGATGGTCGGAAGAAACGCCCTTGTAAGAAGACTGCCGTCGGTGGAGACCCTCGGCTCTGCC
The DNA here is from genome assembly GCA_016234855.1 of Deltaproteobacteria bacterium. Lineage (GTDB taxonomy): Bacteria > Desulfobacterota > GWC2-55-46 > GWC2-55-46 > GWC2-55-46 > JACRNO01. The sequence continues at coordinate 95,493 of JACRNO010000009.1, forward strand.
TCTGTCATAGCATCCGACAAGACCGGCACGCTCACCCAGAACCAGATGACGGTCAGGAAGCTCTACATACCGGGCCGCGCCGCTATTAACGTCTCCGGCGGCGGGTATGGCCCGCAGGGCGGGTTCTTTGAAGGGGGCGATGAGATGGTCCTGGCCGACAGCCCCGGGCTGGTCGCCGCGCTCAAGGCCGGGGTGCTATCGTCAACGGCGGAGCTAAAACAAACGGCGGAAGGCGGCTGGACGGTCGTTGGAGACCCTACAGAGGGCGCGCTTTTGGCGGCCGCGCTCAAGGCAGGGATAGGCAGGCAGACGGCCTTGAGCGGACTTACTTTTGTTGGCGAGGCGCCGTTTGATTCCGAGCGCAAGATGATGACCACGGTCTTTAAAGATAACGGTAACTGGTATTCGTTTACAAAGGGCGCGCCTGAAATCCTCATCAAGGCCTGCACGCATATAAACGAGAACGGCGTTGTCAGGCCGATCACCCATGACGATAAAAGACGCATCCTCAGGCAGAACGACGAACTCTCGCAAGAGGCGCTCCGCGTCCTTGGTATCGCCATGCGCTCGTCAGTAGAGCCGATTGCGGTGCATGACATTTCCAGCCTTGAGAGCGGCCTTGTCTTTCTGGGCTTGGCCGGGATGATAGACCCGCCGCGCGAGGAGGTCTTTGCCGCCGTTGCAAAGGCGGCCTCGGCAGGCATAACGCCCATTATGATAACCGGCGACCATAAGGTGACTGCCGTTGCCATAGCAACCGAGCTCGGCATATATGGGAACGGGGACGCGGCCTTGACAGGCGCGGAACTTGACGCCTTGAGCGAGGGCGAGCTTGCGAACCGGCTTGAGCATATCAAGGTCTATGCGCGCGCCTCGCCTGAGCACAAGCTCCGGATAGTGCGGGCATGGCGGGCAAAGGGCGAGATAATCGCCATGACCGGAGACGGTGTGAATGACGCGCCCGCGCTAAAGGAGGCGGATATCGGCGTAGCAATGGGGATAACCGGCACGGACGTCACGAAGGAGGCGGCTGACATGGTATTGACCGACGACAACTTCGCATCCATCGTATCGGCTGTTGAAGAGGGCAGGGGCATCTTCGCCAATATCAGGAAGGCCGTGCATTTTCTCCTCTCGTGCAATATAGGCGAGATATTCGTCCTGCTCGCGGCCTCGCTTGCGGGCCTGCCTCTGCCGCTCCTTCCGGTGCAGATACTCTGGACGAACCTCGTCACCGACGGCATGCCCGCCCTCGCCCTTGCAATGGAGCCGGTTGAAGCGGGCATAATGGACAGGCCGCCGCGTCCGAAGGACGAGGGCATCGTGACCCGTCCGCTCCTCCTCATCATGCTCGTGCAGGGGCTTATCATCGGGGTATGCACGCTTGCGGCCTACGTTGTCGAGCTTTATATATTCGGCGCATCCACGGGCAGGGCGCGTACCACGGCGTTTGCCGTGCTCGTCTTCTGCCAGATGTTCCACGTCTACAATTGCCGCTCGATGCTCGGTTCGGCCTTTAACAACGGCATATTCGCCAACAGGACGCTCAATATGGCGGTCGTGCTGATACTGGCCACGCAACTGCTTATCATCTACGTGCCGGTGCTGCGCGGGATATTTAAGACAGAGGCGCTGGGGTTTACGGACTGGGCAGTCATCTTTGCCGCGTCAATTCAGCCGTTGGTGTGGATGGAGGTTGTGAAGGCGGCGTGGCCGAAGGGGAGGAAGATGTAGGTTGGGTTGAGCGTAGCGAAGCCCATCGGATGAGACGGTGCAAATTGTTGATGGGCTTCGTGCATCAGGCATCTTACGGGCTGTCGATTTGTTGGACGCTGGAGCGTCCACAACTGCGTTCCCACGCCGGAGCGTGGGAACGATAAAAAATTTCGAGTTTGATCAGCCGTCGTCGGAGGTCCTGAAATGAAAAAAGTATCTTTTTAATTTTCTTTACCACCATACTTACACTACCCACTTTAGCTGAAAGCGCTGGAAGTGGCTATCCTGCACCAATATATAAAAACTGTAGTGACACACAGAAAGATGCTATAGACGAGGCTTACGGAAAATTAACCAAAGCCATTGACAATCCCGCTACAAGTATAGGCTCTGACCTCAGCGCTAAACTTAAAGAGAGATTAACGGAGGGGACAAGGGCCGTAGGATGTGCTTCGCTACGCTTAGCCCATCGGATGAGACGGAGCAAATTGTTGATATCTGCCCTCCATCTGTCAGTACTGTTGGATAACTATGGGCACATTTAAATTTATTCTTCTTAATAATCCCTCGGCACCTTCAGCATCGCATCCAGCGCGGCCTTGGCCCGCTCGCGCACGTCAGCGGAGACCGTGACCACGTTACGCATCTCGCGAAGGCTTATGACCACGTCTTCGAGCGTGGTTAGTTTCATGTTCGGGCAGATGAGGGCCTTTGACGGGATGATGAAGGTCTTTCCAGGGTTCTCTTTTCTGAGCTTGTAGAGTATGCCCTGCTCAGTGCCAACGATGAGCGTCTTTGCAGGGGTCTTTTTTGCGAACGTATACATGCCGGATGTCGAGCAGACGTGGTCTGCCATGTCGACTACGGCGGGGTTGCATTCCGGGTGGCAGACGAAGACCGCGTCCGGGTGCGCTTGTTTTGCGGCCTTGATATCCTCCGGCTTGAGCCGCTCGTGCGTCGGGCAATAACCATTCCACCACTCCATCTTTTTCTTAGCCGTACGGCTGACAAAGTGAGATAGGTTCCTGTCCGGTATCATGTAGACGGCCTCGGTTGAGAGCGAGTTTACGACTGCAACCGCGTTGGCCGAGGTGCAGCAGATATCCGACAGGGCCTTTACAGCCGCGCTCGTGTTGACGTATGCCACGACAGGCACGCCCGGCCGCTTCGCCTTCTCGCGGATAAGGTCTTCGGCCGTTATCATATCGGCCATTGGGCAGCCCGCATCCATGCGCGGCAATATTACTGTTTTTTGCGGGGAGAGTATGGCCGCGCTCTCGGCCATGAAGTGGACGCCGCAAAAGACGATGACCTTTACAGGAGAATCAGCCGCAGCCTGGCTCAGGGCAAGAGAGTCGCCTGTGATGTCCGCGGCCTCCTGCACCTCGTCGCGCTGGTAGTTATGGGCCAGCATTATGGCGTCGCGCTCTTTTAAGAGGCTCCGCAGTTCGGCCTTCAGGGCCTGGTTGTCTTTTTTCATTTAATTATTATATGATATTATATTGTAAATGAAAAGGGTCTTTGCGAAGATTATGAGCCCCGACTGAACCATTCGAGGGCAGGCCTCAGGAATGACAGATTTACTTATGGAACCTCTGATTAATTCCACAATGGTGTCATTCTGAGCAAAGCGAAGAATCTCGCCTCTAAGAAATTCAGTGAGTTACGAGATTCTTCGTCGCTTCGCTCCTCAGAATGACAAAAAGGAAATGAATTAATCAGAGGTTCCATATGAGTCATTCCCGCATGTCTTTGGCGGGAATCCAGTTCACAGGCAAATACGCACGGGAATATGCCTATTGTTGCACTGGATTCGTCCCCGAATCTCTTAGTCGGGGATTAAAACCTCGGGAGTGACAGATAGAGTCTTACAGGAGGACGCGTATGCCGTTGACCCGGGCTGAGAAGAAGACCCTGCTTGAGCTTGCACGGGCCTCGCTTGAGGCGGCTGTTAAAGGGGCGCAATCGCCTGACCCGGACTTTGGCGCATCAAGCCCTCTCGGCCGGACGGGCGGGGCCTTTGTCACGTTCCATATCGGCGAAGATCTCCGTGGGTGCATCGGCATGATAATGTCCGATAAACCGGTCTATCAGACGGTCATGGATATGGCCGCTGCAGCGGCCATGCATGACACGCGCTTTGTTCCCATAACCCCTGCCGAGCTCGGCGCCATCGATATAGAGATTTCTCTTCTGACCCCGCTCAGGCAGGTCACTTCGATTGATGAGATAGAGCCGGGCAGGCACGGGCTTTATATAATCAAGGGCAGGCGAAGCGGCCTCTTGCTGCCGCAGGTGGCCCTTGAATGCGATTTTGACACGGAGGAATTCCTCGACCAGACCTGCATGAAGGCGGGGCTTAGACCGGGATGCTGGAGAGACGGCCAGGCCGCGATATTTATTTTTGAGGCGGAGATAATCAATGAAGAGTAAGGGACGGCGAGGCAATCCCTGATGCAACGGTTTTTTTGGACGCCGGAGCGTCCGGGTCTGCACCCCCTCTTTTTAAAGAGGGGGTGGGGGGAGTTATATTTGAGAGCAGAAAGCTAACCCCACCCGGCCTCCCCTTAAATAAGGGGAGGTGAAAGGCAAGGACGCCGGAGCGTCCAGGGCTGCGTTCCCACACCGGAGCGTGGGAACGATTAACGAGACTAACCCCTCCCCCACTCCCCGTTGCATTGCGCTGCGCGCGCAACGGGGACCCTGCCCCTTTAAAAAGGGGAGGCGTGAAAAACAAACGCAGGTAACGTCAAGAATTTTGTGTCAGTGAGAAAAGGGTAGCGGTTCCTTGTTTCTTGTTTTCGTAAGTAAATACCGCGAATAGTATTCTTTCGATGCTGGTTTTGTCGCTGAAGA
>JACRNO010000045.1 GCA_016234855.1 Deltaproteobacteria bacterium
CGGTAAGATCAAGGGCAAAACAACGAACTATCGCCCTGAATTTGGCCTCTGTGATTCTTGAACGTTTGTAATACCTGTTTTTCCTTTGCATATCGGAAGCTTACCACATTTCTTAATATGGTTTGCTTCCTAAGACCCTTTACAAAGGGACCTTTGAATAACTCTCTTAAAGACTGGATTCCCGACTAAAGCCTCGGGAATGACGGATAAAAACATCATAAAATCGTCATTCCCGCGTGTTTTTGGCGGGAATCCAGTCCTTAATAACCGATTGCCACGCGCTTAGGCGGAGTTATGCAAAGGTCTCTTTTACAAAAGGGGTATAGGGGTTAGACTTCTCAGCCACAGTTTTAACTCCCCCCGGCCCCCTCTTTAAAAAGAGCGGGGAGATCAAGCTTTCACTTTTTCATCATTATGAATGGAGCGTAGATACTGAAATGGACTTTACCGAAGAGCAGATAGAGCGTTACTCAAGACATATCATCCTGCCGGAGGTCGGCGGCAGGGGACAGGCAAAGCTCCTGAAGAGCAGGGTCTTCGTGCTCGGCGCGGGCGGACTCGGCTCGCCTGCGCTCCTTTATCTCGCGGCCGCGGGCGTGGGCACCATCGGGGTCGCTGACGCGGACTGCGTCGACCTAAGTAACCTTCAGCGCCAGATAATCCACAACAACACGAGGGTGGGTATGCCCAAGGTCGCCTCGGCCGCAAAGACGATTAACGAACTGAACCCGGACGTGAAGGTCGTTCAGTATAACGAACGCCTCCATGTCGATAATATCCGGCGTATTATCCGCGACTATGACGTGGTGCTCGACGGCAGCGATAACTTCCCGACGCGGTTTCTTATGAACGACGCCTCGTTCTTCGAGCACAAGACGCTTGTCTCCGGCAGCATGTTCAGGTTCGACGGGCAGGTGGCTGTTTTCAAGTCGGACAAGGGGCTGCCGTGCTACAGGTGCCTGTATCCTGAGCCGCCGCCAAAGGGGCTTGTGCCGTCGTGTCAGGAGGCGGGCGTGCTCGGCGCGCTGGCCGGGGTCATAGGCGTCTTGCAGGCCGTTGAGACGGTAAAGGAGATCATCGGCATAGGGGATTCGCTTGCCGGACATCTGCTCATATTCGACGCCCTGAAGATGCAGTTCAGGAAGGTGAAGGTCAGGAAAGACCCGGAGTGCGCGCTTTGCGGCGCTCATCCGACGATAACGGAATTGAAGGAATACGAGCAGGAGGCGTGCGAGCTTCGTTCGTAAGCCGCAAGGCATATTAGACGTATATTGCGATATCATCGCGGCAGGGCGGCGACTGTAACCGGCCATGCGTCTAACGATAAGGCATAATGGCTAAAGATTATATAGATAACCCGGCGGCCCTGAAGATCGACCTCATGCTGAGGGGGCTTCGCATCGACGACCCCCTTGTCAAGGCATGGGCGTGCGGCGTGGACGGCATCGATATCATGCTGCCGCACAATACCCTCGTCAATATCCCGTGCCGCGAGGAGTTCACCAAAGGCTCGCCCTATACGATACGCAAGAAGGACGGCGGTTACGTCATAGGCGGGCATTCGTCCGAGGTTGCCGTAAGCCTCGTGCCCAAGCCGAAGTTCTACGAGCGGAAGACCTCCACGGGTATTCCGTTCGCGAAGATAGCTTCGGTCCACGGCGGCGTAACGTCCATTACGCCGTCGCCCAGATGCGACTTTTTCAACGCCAACGTCGAGTGCAAATACTGCGCGGGCAATCTCGACGTAAAGGGGATGGACAAGACTGTCTACTCGGTGGATGACGTGGTCGAGACGGTCGCGGCCGTTCTGGCCGACGGCATCCGCGGCATCATCTATCTTTCCACTGGTTTTTCCGACGAGCCGGACGGCGGGATAGTCTTTTTAAAGCCCTATCTGCAGGCGATCAAGAACAAGTTCCATTGTCTGGTGGCGGTCGAGACGCTGCCGCCGAAGGAAAACCGCTGGATAGACGAGACCTACGCCCTTGGCGCGGATTCCGTCCTGTATAACCTGGAGATATACGATAAGGAGCTTTTCGAGCTGATATGCCCGGGCCGGGCCGCCAGCATCGGCCGTAAGCGCTACATGAGCGCGCTTGAGTATGCGGCCAGGATATTCCCGAGCGGCACCGTGGCCTCGCACCTTATAGTCGGCCTTGAGCCGCCGGGTTCCACCATCATGGGGGTCGATTGTCTTGTCAACATGGGCGTTGTGCCTATATTGCCGATATACAGGCCGGGCCACGGCAAGGCGCTGCGTATCGACCCGTTGACAGCGGAGATAATACTGCCAGTTTACAAGCATCTGTACAAGGCTGTAAAGAAGAGCAATATCAGCCTGAACTGGGTCAAGGACCTGAGCATGGTCACCACCCCGGCCGAGATGCGCGCCATCGTCGACAAGACGGCTTCAAATGGTTCGCTGATTGAGGGCTTTTATAAGTCTAAAATAGGGCGGAAGGCCGCCTGGGGGCTCTCGTCTCTCATGAGAAAGCTGCGCGTGAAGAAATCAGAAGAGGACGAGTAGGATGGGTTGAGCCCTTCGCTTTGTCATTCTGAGCGCAGCGAAGAATCTGTCTTACGCTCAGTGTAAACTCCGCGACGCCTATTAAATAGTTGCGTGCCCGAATAGATGGAGTCACCTGCTTTTGTCGGACACTATGATACGAAGCAGTCACATAAATAGACCGGAGCATATCTTCTGTGGGCTTTGAAATAGATACACGGCCGTTATGGCTCCTGCTTCTTTTACGGGCGCGCCGCCTGATGTTTTTTATGGCGCTTGCGGCCGTCTTTTTCTATCTGTTATTCATGTCGGCGCCTGCCGGTCTCAGCGTCGAGGGTCAGAGGGCCATAGCCATATTCATCGTCTGTCTTGTCCTGTGGATGTCGAACATGGTCCCTCTGGCCATCACCTCGCTCTTTGCCATAGTGCTCGTGCCGTTGCTTGGCGTGCTCTCGAAGAAGGATACCTATGCCATTTTCGGCAACGAGGCGGTCTTTTTCATACTAGGCGCCTTTATGCTCGCGGGCGCCATTATGCACTCCGGCCTGTCCAACAGGATTGCGCTCAATATCATGGACAGGTTCGGCAAGTCTCCAAGGACGCTCCTCCTCAGCATCTTTCTTCTGGCGGCGTCCCTTTCGTTTGTCATGTCAGAGCACGCCGTGGCTGCGATGCTCTTTCCGATAGTCTTCGATATATCGAAGGGGCTTGGGCTTAAGCCCGGCAAGTCGAATTACGCCAAACTCCTCTTCTTCGCGCTTGCGTGGGGGTGCGTCATAGGCGGCATAGGGACATTTCTCGGCGGCGCGCGCGTGCCGCTTGCAATAGGCATACTAAAGGAATCCACCGGCCTGTCCATAGACTTCCTCGACTATGCCATAGCCGTATTCCCGCTTGTTATCGTTATGCTGATAGTCGGATACCTTCTTATGTCCAGGTTCTTTCCGTCCGAGGTAACGGACGTATCGAGCGCGCACGCGGTCCTCGGCAAACGTTTGAAAGGGCTTAGCAAAATAAGCTATAATGAGTATGCGGTGGGCGGCGTGCTTGTGCTTACCATTTTTGCGTGGGTATTCTTCGGCAAGCTGTTGGGGCTTGCCACGATTGCCCTGTCGTCCGTCGTCTGCCTCTTTGTCTTTCAGCTCGTAAGGTGGAAGGATATCGAAGAGTATGTCAACTGGGGTATCATACTCATGTACGGCGGCGCGATAATCCTGGGCTCCGCCCTTGACAAGAGCGGGGCGGCTCAGTGGCTCGTGGACAGTATCCTGGTCAATTGGGCTGACAGGCCGTGGATGGTCTTCGCCACGTTCTCGCTGCTCTCGATAGCCCTTACCGAGGCTATGAGTAATGCCGCGGTTATTGCGATTCTCCTTCCGGTAAGCATCGGGATGGCGGACAGGGTGGGGATGAGCCCTGTGGCGCTGACGTATTCCATCGCCGTGCCCGCCGGGCTGGCCTTCATGTTCCCGATGTCGACCCCGGCCAACGCCATTGCCGTATCGTCGAATTATATAACGATCAAGGACATGACCAAGGGCGGCATCATCATGTGTCTGACGGCATGGGTGGTCTTTAACCTCCTTGCGGCCTATTACTGGCCGCTTATCGGCATGGGGTATATGAAATGAAGAAGGTCATGCTTGTGTTATCGACGTCCGCCACGCCGCAGGAGGTCATCGATTATGCGGTGGGCCGCGCCAGGAATGAAGGCGCGGGCCTTCTCGCCCTGTATATACTGGAGACCGCCCTTAGCGAGAGCGTATTCGACAACTTCTCCGATGTCGGTTTTATCGGCGACAGGCCCTCGACCGAGCTGTCCGAGGCCGTCATGAAGGAGTACAGGCAGCGCGGTTATGAAGAGCTGGGAAGGGTTCAGATAAGGGCCATGGAAGAGGCCGTGCCTTTTGAGCCGCTTATGGAACAGGGAGACTACGTTGCAAAGACCCTCGACGTTATCCGCGAGCGCGATATCGGATTGGCCGTCGTGCTCCGCCGCCAGAAGAAGCGTTTTATGAAATATTTATCCTCGTCCGTGGCCGACGAGGTGAAGTCTCAGGCCTTGTGCGAGGTGGTCATCTTCACCGAGACGGAATGAGCCGATAACCGGTAATTGGTATGACTGACAAGATCTGGACTGAAGACGAACTTAAAGAGATAAACGCCTCCCTCGACGGCAAACCGCCCGAGACCGCGCTCAAGTGGGTAGTGGACAACTTCGACATTTCGGAGTTCGCCCTTGCGTGCAGTTTCTCCGAGTGCGTGCTCGTGGATATGCTCGTCAAGATAAAGCCGGACGCGAGAATATTCTACGTCGATACCGGGCTCCTCTTTGACGAGACCGCAAACGTGATAGAACGGGTCTGCTGCAAGTACGGCATATCCGTCGAGAGATACGCGTCAAGCCTGAGCCTTGAGGCCATGGCCGCCGAGTACGGGCCTGAGCTCTGGAAGTCGGATCCGGACAAGTGCTGCGAACTCCGTAAGCTCGTCGTCATGAAAGAGGCGCTCTCGACCGTGAAGCTCTGGATTACGGGGCTGCGCAGGGAGGAGTCGCCGTCGCGCAGAGGCGCGCCCGTGGTCGGCTGGGACGCGAAGTTCGGCCTCGTCAAGGTCAACCCGCTCGCCGCATGGACAAAGAAGGACGTCTGGGACTACATCTACAAGAACGACGTGCCGTATAACGTCCTGCTTGACCAGGGGTATGCGTCCATCGGGTGCCGGCCCTGCACCGCGCCGGTAAAACCGGGCGAGGACGAGCGCGCCGGACGTTGGGCCGGTTGCGATAAGATAGAGTGCGGACTGCATAAATAGACGGGATAACCGCCGACCGCATGGTCTTCCTGCGGCGCGGCGTTATTTGAAGGCTGCCATCCGTTTCATATAAAAAATTGAATTTGGCGTAGACCCGTCTGTTCGCGGACATGCGCGCCGCTACGGGGGTCTGTGGATCTTAGACAACGGATAAGGCGGGGGTTTGCCTTGTCCTGAGCGGCTATGGCTAACGAACAGAAGAAGATACTCATAGGCCTTGACACCATCTTTTTTAAGGTGCTCCTGAGCGACCTGCTCGGCGAGGCAGGGCATGCCGTCAGTTTTGCAAAAGACTCGGGCCGGCTGATTGAGATTATCAAGGCCCACGGCGCTAAAATCGATATGCTTATCCTTGATATGCTTGATGCGAATATCAACGGCTACCCACTTCTCGAATCCATAAAGGAGGGCGCGCTTGAATTCAGGTCTCCGGTCATAGTGATTACCGCGGTGTCAGAGCCCGCGTCCGTTGTCCAGCGTCTCAGAACCCTTGGTGTGGCCTCGATGATATCCAGGTCTCTGACCCCGGAAGAGATAATCCTGCGCATCAACAACCTCCTCTATTCAAACGCCTCGGCAATGGACGTGCCGAGCATGAGGATACCCGTCTCCATACCAGTGGAATTCACCTTTGACGGCAACAAGCACGAGGGCACGATACTGAACCTCAGCGACGGCGGTGCGTATATCTATTCGCCCCTGATAATGGGCAGAGACGCGCAGGTCGGGTTGAGGTTCTCGCTGCCCGGCGGCCGCAGGCCCATGCACGCAAGGGGCGTGATTAAGTGGTCTCCGGTCCAGAGCAAGACCGGCGGCCGGGGTCACGGCGTCAAGTTCACGTGGCTTTCGGACGCCGATGCCAATATGCTTAAGGCCTTTGTCGAGAAGGAACGGGTAAGGTACGAAGGCCCGCTTGACGCCTGACCCGGCGTGGGCGTTCGTTGTGCGCGGTCGGTTGATGGGCAGGGGTCTATGTCTGGCCGTCAGTCCGGCGACGATGCGCGTCAAGGCCGTTTTATGGAAACTCTGATCAATGTAGTCATTCCCGCGAAAGCGGGAATCCAGTATCCGGAATATAGCAGCTTCCTTTCTTCTGTGATGACGAAGCCCCTGATTGGCAGAACTTCCTTAGGACAATCTGTCCTGATAATATTCCCTTGTTTTAAGGCTATCGCTGTGTTAACCTTTTTCTCTATTAAAATTACGGAGATTGCGATATCGAAGCCCTGTTGAAAGATATTGCCGCGTTGGCAATCAAGGCAGGTACGGCCATCCTTGACATATATTCGCGGGAGGACTTCGGTGTCACCTATAAAGAGGCCGACCAGCCGCTGACCCTTGCCGACAAGGCGGCTAACGATGTCATTGAGGCCGGGCTTACAAAGCTTGCGCCGGACGTGCCCATCCTTTCCGAAGAGTCCCGTGCAGTGCCGTATCAGGAGCGGCGTTCGTGGGGGCGTTTCTGGCTCGTCGACCCGCTCGACGGCACCAAGGAGTTCATCAAGCGCAACGGCGAGTTCACCGTTAATATCGCGCTTATAGAAAACGGCAGGCCAATCCTCGGCGCCGTGCATGCCCCTGTCCTCGGGGTCACGTACTGCGGCGCATCCGGGCTCGGCGCGTTCAGGACAAAAGACGGCGCGAGCGTACCCATAGCCGTTGCGGATTATACGAAGGCGCCGGTCGTCAAGATTGTCGGCAGCAGGTCTCACGCCGGGGCCGAGGTCGAGGCGTTCGTAAAGAAACTTGCCGAGGCCGGGGTTGCGACAGAGTTCGTAAGCATGGGCAGTTCCCTGAAGCTCTGTCTTGTGGCCGAGGGCGCGGCGCACATCTATCCGCGTTTCGGCCCCACCATGGAGTGGGACACCGCCGCCGCCCATGCCGTGGTCGACGCCGCCGGCGGCAGCGTTACGAGCCTGGACGGCTCGCGTCTGCTCTATAATAAGGACGACCTCCTTAACCCGTACTTTGTCGTGGCAGGCAAGCCGTCGTTCCCGTGGCGCAAGTATTCCGCCGATATCTTTGGAGGGTAGGGGAGGCTTGGGGCGGTTTGGCGGCAGGCGGGCGCGCTCCGGTGACTTTGCCGGACATCGACTTGCAGTTTTTTTTAAGACATTCGCCGGACTGTTAAACGGCCGGAGAATTAAACAACGAAGAGGAGGAAGGAATACGTGTCGATTCTCATACAGCCGCATGGTGGAGTGTTAAAGGAACTTCTTGTCAGTGATAAAGAGGCCGAGGGCCTTAAGGCCAAGGCGCGCGATTATATCTCCTGGGACCTGACCGAACGCCAGATGTGGGACGTGGAGATGCTGCTTACCGGCGCGTTCTCGCCGCTCGAAGGTTTCATGGGCAAGGCCGACTACGAGGCGTGCCTCAAGGATATGCGCCTTGCGAACGGGGCGATATGGACGATGCCCATAACCCTTGACGTGAAAGAGGACTTCGCCGGAAAGATATCCGCGGGCGCGAGCGTCGCGCTGCGCGACCCGGAAGGCGTGCTTATCGCCGTGCTTACCGTCTCGGATATCTGGACGCCGGACAAGAAGGCCGAGGCCCAGGCCGTATTCAACTCGACCGACGACATCCATCCGGGCATCAACTATCTCCTTAACAGGTCGAATAACGTCTACGTGGGCGGCCGCCTTGCCGGAGTCGAACTGCCGTCGCACTACGACTTCAAGTATTTGCGCAACACCCCGCGCGAGCTGCGCGATAAATTCAAGAAGCTCGGGTGGACGAAGGTCGTCGCGTTCCAGACCCGTAACCCCATGCACAGGGCGCATCAGGAGCTGACCTTCCGCGCGGCCAAGTCGAGCGAGGCCAACCTCCTCATACAGCCGGTCGTCGGCATGACGAAGCCGGGCGACATCGACCACTACTCCCGCATCCGCTGCTACGAGCATCTTATAAAGCAGTACCCGGAACAGACGACGATGCTCTCGCTCCTTCCCCTTGCCATGCGTATGGGCGGGCCGCGCGAGGCCGTCTGGCACGCCACCATCAGGAAGAACTACGGCTGCACGCACTTCATCGTCGGCAGGCACCATGCGGACCCGGGCAACGACAGCAAAGGAAAGCCCTTCTACGGCCCGTACGACGCGCAGGATATGCTTGGCAAGTTCCAGGACGAGCTTGGCGTAAAGATGGTCGCCTTCCCTGAGATGGTCTACGTGCAGGAGAAGGCCGAGTACCAGCCGTCCACCGAGATAGAAAAGGGCATGACCGTCCTCAACATCTCAGGCACGGAATTCCGCCGCAGGCTTATGGAAGGTCTTGATATCCCGGATTGGTTCTCTTACACGGAGGTCGTTGATGAACTCAGACGCACCTACCCGCCCAAGAAGAAGCAGGGTTTCGTCGTATTCATGACCGGGCTTTCCGGCTCCGGCAAATCCACGGTTGCCAACGCCTTGATGGTCAAGCTCATGGAGCTCGGCGGCAGGAAGGTCACGCTCCTTGACGGCGACATGGTCCGCAAGAACCTTTCGAGCGAGCTGGGCTTTTCAAAGGAGCACCGCGACCTCAACATCCAGCGCATCGGCTTTGTCGCGGCTGAAATCGCCAAGGCGGGCGGCATCGCCATCTGCTGTCCGATAGCGCCGTATGCGGCCACAAGGCGCAAGGTCAGGGAAGACGTCTCCAGGTGGGGCGGCTTCATCGAGACCTTCATATCGACCTCGGTCGAGACCTGCGAAGCGCGCGACAGGAAGGGGCTTTACGCAAAGGCGCGCGCCGGCATCATAAAGGAGTTTACCGGCATCAGCGACCCGTACGAGGCGCCGCAGAACCCGGAGATTACCATAGACACCAAGGACTGCTCTCCTGACGAGGCCTCTCAGATGATACTCCTGAAGCTCGAGCAGATGGGCTATATAAAGTAGACCGTCCGTTATTGTCGGTTCATGCAATCCCTCCTGCGCCTTCTGCGCGCAGGGGGGATTGCGCTTTTAACGGGCCTGATTGCGTGCTAATATTACCCTGTGAGTCATATTCGCCAGTGGCGGCCGCGAGCGTTTCCGGTTTGCAATCATGCAGGGCCATGACCAAAACCTGATGCAAGAACACTTTTTAAAGATATCAGCCGTCGTCTTTCCCGTTTTCACGATAATCGGCATCGGGTATATCTTTGCCCGCATCAAGCGCCTCTCGCTCGAGCCCATTATCGAGGTGCTCCTCTATCTGACCATCCCGGCGCTCGTCATCTCGTCGCTTGTCAACAAGTCTCTCGTCATCAACGACCTGCTGCTCGTCTCGCTCGCGGCCTGCGCCGTGGTCTTTGGCACGGGCGCCATGAGCTGGGTTTATCTCCGCCTTATCAAGCGGAGCGAGCTGCGCGGGTTTTACCTTCCGGCGATGTTCATGAACTCCGGGAACATGTCCTTTCCGCTCGCGCTTCTTGCGTTCGGGGCCGCCGGGCTTACCGTCGCCGTTCTCTATTATCTGGCCATAAGTCTACTCGTCTATTCTCTCGGCATATACATTGCAAAGGGCAGGGGCGGGTTTGCGGAGATTTTTAAATTGCCGCTCATCTATGCCGCGGCCATCGGGCTGGTCATCAACCTGACTGCTATCCGCCTGCCTGACCCGTTGATTACTACCTTCGACATGCTCGGCGCGGCCACCATACCGATGATGCAGATAAGCCTCGGCTACAGACTTCATTCCGCCTCGTTAAAGGAACCGGGTATCTCGCTCGCCGGGTCTTTGATTAGGCTTGCCGGCGGCTTTCTCGTGGCGTGGGCCGTGGTCTCGCTCTTCGGCATTGAGGGGCTTAACAGAAAGATCATACTGCTGTCCTCGACAATGCCCTCGGCCGTGATAAACTTCGTCGTGAGCCACAAGTACAAGGTCGACAGCGACCTCGTCGCCTCGATTGTGGCCATGAGCACGGTCTTGAGCGTAATCAGCACAAGCCTGTTATTGTTGTGGATAATGGATTGACGGTCTGTCTTGCACCTCCCCTTTTTTTAAGGGGCGGGGGCCCCGTTGCGCCCAGCACCACTTCCGGCTCAAACCTTCGTTGCCTTACGCATGAGAAAAAAGTGGTGCTGGGCAATGCAACGGGGAGTGGGGAGTGGTTAATCCTATGCGCACTTCATATATCCTTACGCTCATCCTTGCGCTTATGCTCATTATCTCCGCGCATGGCACAGCCTCTGCCGCAACCATCACCGGCTATGAGGCCGTATTCCTGCCGTATCGCGTTGCGGATAGTCAGGTCAGGTTTGCCATACGCTCATTCAAGCGCGACGGACGGACGGCATATCTCGTGCTTGACCCGTATGCCTTTGAAACCTCTGTGGTTGACGGCCCGCTCGATTTTGAAAAACCGCCGGTGAAAAAAGATTGGGAGGCAACCCCATTTATCAAGGCGCTCTACCGCTATACCGCGCCGCATGACGGTATCGCCAATCAGGGGGTCATATCCGCCGAGGGCTTTCGGGATGGTGTCTTTGTCACGGCGGATATGTGTCCCTCTGGGCGGTCTTTTGAAAAGGCCTTTTTCGAGCGCACGGCTGATTTGGGTTCGGCGGGAAAGCCCGCGCCGATTGCCGTGATGATAACAGGGCTGTGGATTGAGCGGCATGATAAGGAATTCCGCTGGCTTATCGCTCAGCAGAAAAAAGGCAGGCTCGATATAACCTGGGTCAATCATTCGTATACCCACCCGTACAAAGAAGACCTGTTGCTTGATAAGAACTTTCTCCTGATGCAGGGTGTGGAGTTTGAGACTGAGGTATTATCGACTGAGGTTCTCCTGCTGCAAAATGGCCTCATTCCTTCGCCCTTCTTTCGCTATCCCGGGCTAATCTCTAACGCTGACTTGCAAAAGCGGCTTGCCGCGCTTACGCTCATACCAATCGGCGCAAACGCATGGCTTGCAAAGGGCGAGGCTCCCGTGCCCGGTTCCATCGTCCTTGTTCACGGCAACGGCAACGAGCCTGTCGGCATCAAGGCCGTGCTTACGTTTTTTGACGATAAAAAGGCGGAAATTAAAAGCGGCAGTTTGAAACTTATGGGGCTTAAAGATGCGTTCGGCAAGGGGCGGTAGAGGGGATTGATTGGGTTTCTAGTTGACAGCAGGTATAATAAAGGTATATATTATATATTATGGAGTTTGAATTCGACCCCAAAAAAAGCGAAGCCAACAAGATAAAGCACGGCATTGATTTTCACGAAGCAATAGTTTTATGGGACGACTCTCAGTTAATAGAGATTCCCGTCATGACCCACGATGAAGCCAGATTCCTGGTGATAGGCATGATATCGGGAAGGCATTGGTCAGGGGTAATTACTTATCGGGGCGACAATATAAGGATTATCTCGGTCAGGCGCGCAAGAAAAGAGGAGATTGAGCTATATGAAGGCGCATGAATTCGATAAAAAATTTGACGAAGGCAGGAATATCACGAAGCACCTTGACGTATCGAAGGCGAGAAGGCCTGAGCAGGAGCAGAAAAGGGTGAACGTGGATTTTCCTTTATGGATGGTGCATCTTCTTGATAAGGAGGCAAAACGCCTCGGCGTGCCGCGCCAGTCCATCATCAAGGTGTGGGTGGCGGAGCGCCTTGAAAAGGCGGGGTAAGCAACTGTCTTACGTGTCAAGTATTTTGATTACAACCTTCAACCCATGGTGTTTGATGTTTGAGCATTGCGTTGAGAATCGTAAGGAGTTTACGCATACAGGCGGTAAGGGCAACTTTGCCAGTCTTGCCTGCGGCACG
>JACRNO010000039.1 GCA_016234855.1 Deltaproteobacteria bacterium
ACGCTTACCGCGTCGTGGAAGCTCTACGGGATATTCGACGCAAAGGCGGACGCAGCCCTTGACGCTGGCGCCGCGTTCAGCTACAGGCTGGATTCCATGCTCGTCGCCCTGATGGCCGTGCTGGCCGTCATAGCCATTGCGGATTCCGTGTCAAAGTGGTGGGGGTTTGCGGCGCGCTCCAATGAACTACCCGAGGCCGAGCGGGTTGAAACGTTCGAGGCATAAGACATAGTCTCTGCTAAGTTTGTTGGGTTAGCGAAGCGTAACCCAACAATAGTGTCGTCGAAGTCCATATAATAATCGCTCCCACGCTCCGGCGCCCATTTATACACAAGAGCGGGACGAGATGATTCTGGCGTAGGACATTGAGAGCCTGAAGGGCATTTGTAGAAGACCCATTTGAAAATCCCCGCAACCCACGCCTCTTGGCGTGGGTACCCCGCCCCCGTGTGCGCTCGTGTGCGCTAACGTTATGTCTTCGGCGCAACGTTATGTATTTGGCGCCTTTTACAAAGGGGGAATTCTCAGCGGTCTTGTAAAAATCGAGGAATACAGTATAATGAAATGAACGCCTCTTGCGCGGCGCAGCCCGCTCAAACGGCATGCCGCGATTAGCTTCCAAGAAAATAATGGAGGATAATCGCCGAGATGACGGCCAGGTTCGCGATTGCGCCTGAGATGATAACGATATCCGCCGGGCGGATGGCCTTAATCTTTCGCATAACCGGATTAGGGTAAGCCTGAATCCGGACTTTGTCAAGGGCAACAGCAGAAGACGGACACGGGAAGGCAGGCGCCCTATCGGCCACCATCAATCGGGAGATCAGAATGAGCAAGACCCGCGTACTTGTAGTCGAAGACGACCAGCTCGTGGCCATAGACATCTGTACGCGCCTCGAAGCGCTCGGATTTTACGACGTCGCCGGCAGGGCGACCACCGGCAATGAGGCCATCGAAATAGCCGCGCAGCTCAAGCCCGACCTCATCCTGATGGATATCGTGCTCAAGGGCAAGATGGACGGCATAGAGGCCGCCGGGACCATCCGCTCCAGATACGATATACCCGTCGTCTACCTTACGGCCTACACGGACGAAGAGTTCTTGAAACGCGCGAAGATAACCGTGCCGTTCGGATATATTTTAAAACCCTTCAATGCGCGCGAGCTTCACACCACCATAGAGATGGCCCTTTACAGGCACAGGGCCGACGCCGAGCGCGAAAAGCTCATCTCCGAACTTAAAGAGGCGCTCGCGCAGGTAAAGACTTTGCGCGGGTGTCTGCCTATCTGCGCCACCTGCAAAAAGATACGCGACGACAAGGGCTACTGGACGCGCATCGAGCAGTACATAATGGACCATACGGACGCGGACTTCACGCACGGCATCTGCCCTGACTGCGCCAAAAAGTTCATGGACGACAAAAGCTGAAACGCCCGGCCGCGCCTCAGAGCGGCCGGGCCTGTGCCTTCTAACCAATCGCCTTTTTATGAAACAATACATCTCTTTCCTCATAGCCTTTGCAGCGGCAACGGCTTTTTTTCTTGCGGTGGACGCCGCAATCCTCGGCGCTCAGGGACTGCGCCTCGTCTACGGGGGTTGAGCGCCTCATGTTCGACAAAAAACCCGGCGCCCTAAATAAATACGGATACACCAGGAAACAAAACTCGCGCCTGCCGGGCGCAACCGTGCTCGCGCTCGTCTTGTTGCTGCTTTTTCCGGTCTTTTCAGCCGTGGCCGCGCCTACCCACGCCTCCGAGACAATACAAGCCACACAACCATCACAGGCAATTGCCGCAGACCAAAACGCATACGCCCCGGCGCCGCAGCTTACGGCTGAGGACTACACGAAGGTGCGCGGCGTAAACCCCCGGCTCGCCGTCTGGTTTGCCGCGCAGATGCACCTGTGGTTCGCGGCATTCGTGCTGGCCGTGCCCATCTTCGTCCTCATCATCGAGTGCGCAGGCGTATACACCCGCGACGCCCGTTACGACGCCCTGGCCCGCGAGTTCATGCGCGTAAGCCTTACGGCCTATTCATTCACCGCCATAACCGGCGCGCTGCTGCTGGTTGCCCTCGTCGTCTTCTACCCGGACCTCATGAAGTACCTCTCAACGATATTCGGCCCGACCATGCTCCTCTACGCCCTCTTCTTCTTTATCGAGAGCGCCGCGCTCTACGTCTACTACTACGGCTGGCAGGCCATGAGCGAGGGCGTTTGGAAAAAGGTCCACCTGCTTATCGGCCTTGCGCTCAACGCGGCCGGCACCGCGCTCATGTTCATCGCAAACGCATGGGTGACCTTCATGATGACCCCGGCGGGCGTTGACGCACGAGGCGTCTTCGACGGCAACGTCTGGCACGCCGTGCACAACCACCTATGGCACCCCATGAACCTCCACAGGTTCATCGCGAATATCGCCTACGGCGGCTCGATAGTCGGGGCGTACGCGGCCTATATGTATCTTTCCAGCCGCACCGATGAAGAGCGCAGCCACTACGACTGGATGGGCTACACGTCGTCCCTCATAGCCGTCGGCGCGCTCCTGCCCCTGCCGTTCGCAGGGTACTGGCTCACCGCGGAAATCTACTCATACAGCCAGCAGATGGGGATAAACCTCATGGGAGGAGTCCTGGCCTGGCTCTTCATCATACAGGCCGTGGTCATCGGCGCGCTCTTCCTCGCGGCCAACTACTACCTCTGGTGCGGCATGCAGCGCGGAAGCCGGGCCGCACAGTATAACGGTTATATAAAATACATCGCCTTCGTCCTTGGAGCGTGCTTCATGGTATGGTTCACCCCGCATACCCCGCTCATAAAACCAACAGAGGCAGCGGCCCTCGGCGGGCAGTTCCACCCGTGGCTCGCGCCGCTGGGCCTCATGCCCGCGAAGAACGTCGCCGTCAATATCATGATAATCTTCACCTACCTGAGCTTTCTCATCTACAGACGCTCTAACAGGGTCCCAACCGTCGGGTGGGCTTCCACGGGCAAGGCCGTACAGGCCGCGCTCGTCGCTGCCGCCGTCGTAAACATCATCGCAACCGGCGTCTACTACGGATACTTCACGAACTCGGTCTACAAGGTCGCTTCAAGCGTTACGCAGGTCGCTTCAACGCTCATTGTGATAACCGGCTGCTCGCTCATCGAATACTTCATGCACAGGGGCGCGAAGGAGACGGGCGAATACGGATGGGGGCGGATGCCTGCAAGGAGCCAGTACGCGCTCATACTCATCGCTGTCTCGTTTACGTGGCTGATGGGGCTTATGGGCTTCGTGCGCTCGGCCCTGCGCCAGCAATGGCACGTCTACTCCGTCATGCGGGACGCCTCGGCTGACGCGGCCACGCCAACGGTCGCATACGCGGCGCGGGTCGTCTCCGTCGGAACAATCGTCTTCATGGCCATAATCCTCTTTATCTTCTGGGTGGCGCAACTTGGCGGCAAGGGGTCGCGCCATGACTAACCTTTTGAAGGTCGTCGTCTTCAGCCTGGGCGTCATCGGCGCATACACGCTCTTCGCAACCACATTCACACCGGCCATCAAGCCTGAGCCGCCTGTTACCGATAACATCCCCGCATCGACCGGCATGACGCTTGCGCGGTTCGCGGCCCTCGGAGAGAGACTCTATAACGGCAAAGGCTCTTGCGGGCTGTGCCATAACCCCGTCGGAGGCAGGGCGCCCCTTCTCGACGACGTCGCGCTCAGGGCGGCTGGGCGCATCAAAGAAGCGGGCTATAAAGGCTCGGCAATCGACGCGACAGGATACATCTACGAGTCCATGACAACGCCGTCGGCATACGTGGTTGCAGGTTACGGGGTAGTCGGCTCAAACGACGGACAAAGTCCCATGCCCGACGTGAGCCGCGAGCCCATCGGCCTAAGCGCAATGGAGATACGCGCCGTTATCGCCTACCTTCAGCAACGCGCTGGCGCGGCGATTACGGTCGGGCCGGATTGGACGGCAAAGGAGACGCGCTGATGCGCCTTATCAAGTACGTCTTTCTGCTTGCCGTCGTCTTCGCCGCGCTCAAAGTCCCGGGCGTCTTATTCGCAAAGCCGCTGCCCGTAAGCATGCTTCAGATGTTCTTCTTCTTTTCCGCCGTCGTCATCCTCCTTGCCATGACCGCAACGGACGAAGGGGCCGCTGGGCTTGTACAACCCGTTATCTCGCTCTTTATCGACCCGTCGTATACCATAAGCCGCGCCGTGGTTATTATCATAATCCCGCTTATTGCCGCATGGATTACCTTTGCAGCGGTTTGTGACGAGGCTGCTGCGCCGCCAATCGTCCGCTCTCTCCATCCGTCCCCGCCCAGCGCGTTTACCGCATACGGCAGGACAATAGAGATGGCCGGGCTTGCTAACCCGTACCGCGCCATTGAAAAGACCGATGAAGCGGCCTTCCGCGGCCTTGTGCTTGAGGGCGGCAAGCTCTATTTCAAGAACTGCTTCTTCTGCCACGGCGCAAAACTCGACGGAGCGGGCCACTTCTCTCAAGGGCTCACGCCGCTTCCCCTGCCCTTCAAGGGGACAGATACGATTGCGCAATTACAGGAGTCATACGTCTTCTGGCGCATTGTAAAAGGCGGGCCTGGCCTGCCGCATGAGGCTACGCCGTGGCTCTCGGCCATGCCTGCGTGGGAAAAGATGATGACCGAGGACGAGGTCTGGAAGACGACCCTCTTTATTTACGACTATACAGACAACAGATCGAGGTCATGGGCCAGATGATTTTTTATAACGCGCTTGGGCAACTACCGGAATTTTTGCAGAGAAAGAGGCCGCGCTTCGCGTTGGAGGATTTTTCTGCGCGAAGAAGTTTTAACTGCGCCGTTCTATTACTTGTATTATTTGCAACTTTGGTTTCTTCAAACGTCTGCCTCGCGTCTACACAGATTGGCAAGGATATCTATCAAAAGCGCTGCTCATGGTGCCACGGCGCAAACGGCAACGGAGACGGCCCTGCCGCCGCGTATCTAAACCCCGGCCCGCGCGACCTTACGAGCGGGGTCTTCAAATGGAAGTCCACGCCGTTTGACGAGCCCATGCCAACTGACCAGGACTTGCGCGCGAGCATCGCCGGACACAAGCCCGCAACCGGCACATTGGCCGGACTCAACGGCACGTCCATGCCAGGCTGGTCGGATGTGCTGAGCGATGACGAGATAACCTCGGTAATCGATTATATAAAGGAACTCGGCGGATTAGACCCGCCTGCCCTGCCCTCGATTGAGTTATCAGGAATGACCAATCCAACGGATGCGGAAAAGGCGCGCGCAAAAGAGCTTTTCAAGGACAGGTGCTCGGAGTGCCACGGCGCGGAAGGCAGGGGAGACGGCACAAAGCGTCTTAAAGACGACTGGGGCGGGCGCACATGGCCCAGAGACCTTACAAAGCCGTGGACGTTCAGGGCAGGCTCAGGCGTTGAGGCTATCTACACGCGCATCACCGTGGGCATTCCCGGTACGCAGATGCCGTCGTTCGCCGATACGCGCAGCAAAAAGGCCCTTACAGAGGCAGAGCGCTGGGCAGTCGCCGACTATGTAGCTTCGCTCGCAAACGCCGATACCATGCCGGTCGCAGGCGCGGTTGCAAGGGCAGCGCGCATCGAGACCGAGACACCCGCAATGCCGGACGACCCTGCATGGTCAAAGGCCGCTGGCGCGGCCTTCTACCTCACGCCGCAGCTTATAGCCGACGAGAGGCTCTTTACGCCCACCATCGACTCCATAGTTGTAAAGGCGCTCTATAACGAGCGCGACTTCTTCATGCTCATAGAATGGCACGACCGCACCAAGAGCCTGCCCGGAGATAGCCTGGCCGCAAGCCTTGCCGATGGCCAGGTCTATCCTGACGGCGTTGCCGTGCAGTTTCCATCCGCGCTGCCAGATGAAGACAACGCGACCCTACCGCCATTCGGCATGGGCGGGAAAGAGGCCAATGGAGCGGTCGATATCTGGTTCTGGCAGGCACAGGCCAAACCCGGTAATAATGAGACCCTGCGCATCCTGCAAGCAAGCGGGCCGCAGAAAATAAAAGATATGGATACGAACGCGAGCGGCGTAACCGCTATCGGAAACTATGACAAGGGCGTATGGCGGGTCGTCTTCAAGAGGCCGCTTAAGACGCAGACGGACGGGATGCAATTCAACGGGCGGCGCTTTATCACGTTCAGCCTTGCGGCGTGGGACGGGTCCAACGCGGAACGCGGCTCAAAACACACCCTGACCCCGTGGCTCTGGATGAGCATGACCGGCCCGCCGAACAAGTCGATATATTTCTGGCCCGCTGCAATCGGCATATTGAGCTTCGCTATCATCTGGCTTATCTTTAGGAACACGGTAAGGCGCGGTTAGATTAAGCGTTACGCCGCACTGCCGCCGAGACAAGGCCTGCCAGTCCAAGCCCGATGAGCGCGTAATCGAGCCATAGCGAGCCTGCACCGGCCTTCAACGAGAAGACGGCGTCGATAACGCCGACGGAAAGGAGGACGCATCCTGCGAACCGTCGCGCCCCGCAACCCGGCCTGCCTGTTCTATTGCAATCTTTCCGCATCGTCTCTTAAGGTCGATAACTCACGGCTTGCCGCGAGCTTAATCCCCTCCCCCTTTATGGGGGAGGGTTAGGGAGGGGGTGAAAAACTATCATCCTCTCCTCAATTCACTCCCATCGAAAAAGAAAAGGTTTAAGAAGATACCCGTAGCTTGAATTCATCAGCACGCTCAACCGGCGTCACAGCACAGGCCGTCTTATTGAGCTAACCGCGCTCCACGCACCTTATCATAAACCATGGCCTGGCGCACAGGCAAGTCAAACCGCCGCGCCTTTAAACGAACCGAATATCCTTTCAAGCCGCGCCCCTTTTTGTTAAAATCCCTGAAAGGGTCGTTAATCCATCTCACCGAAAGATTACTCGCAGGCGGCCATGCTCGCAAAACTCTTAAGCGGCTCGACATTGGGGATTGACGCCTATCCCGTGGACGTGGAGGTCGACATATCCGGCGGCCTGCCGACTTTTTCCACCGTGGGCCTGCCTGACAACGCGGTCAAGGAAAGCAAAGACCGCGTGCGCTCGGCCATCAGGAACTCAGGCTACGCCTTTCCGGCAAAACGAATAACCGTAAATCTCGCGCCGGCAAACGTCAGGAAGGAAGGCACTACCTTTGACCTGCCCGTGGCCGTGGGCATCCTCATCGCCGAAGAGGTCATAACCTGCGAAGCGGTCTCGGATTACATCATCCTCGGCGAGCTTTCCCTCGACGGCTCCATCAAGCCGATGCGCGGCGCGCTGCCGATAGCGGTCTGCGCAAAGGCGCTCGGCAAGAAGATAGTCATACCTGTCGAGAACTGCCCGGAGGCTGCGCTCGTGAACGGGGTCGAGATATACGGCGTGCCCAACCTGGCCGCGCTCGTTGAGTTCCTGAACGGAGACGCCGTTATCGCGCCTTACACGCCCTCGGCCAACACGTACCTTCCCATTGACGACGGCACACGGCCCGATCTCTCCGACGTCAAGGGCCAAAGGCACGTAAAAAGGGCGCTTGAGGTCGCATGCGCGGGCGGGCACAACGTCTTGATGATAGGCCCGCCCGGCTCCGGCAAGACCATGCTCGCCTCGCGCCTGCCGTCCATCCTGCCGGAACTCTCGCTCGAAGAGGCGATAGAGACGACGAAGATACATAGCGTGGCAGGCGTCCTTGACTCCTGCCACGCCCTCATCAGACAGAGGCCGTTCCGCTCCCCGCACCATACCATCTCGGACGCGGGCCTTATCGGCGGCGGCAGGATACCGAGACCGGGCGAGGTCAGCCTCGCGCATAACGGCGTCCTCTTTCTGGACGAGTTCCCGGAATTCAAAAAGAACGCCCTCGAGGTCCTGCGCCAGCCCATAGAAGACGGCCGCGTGACGATAGCCCGCGCCGCGGGCACCGTCTGCTACCCGTCCGTCTTCATGCTCGTCGGCGCGATGAACCCGTGCCCGTGCGGTTTTCTCGGGGACGGACACAAGGAATGCGTCTGCACGCCGATGCAGGTGATGCAGTACCGCGCGCGACTGTCCGGCCCGCTCCTCGACCGCATCGACATACACTGCGACGTCCCTGCCGTGCGCTTCAAGGAGCTTACAAAGGACGCCGCCGTGGAAACGTCCGCCGAGATAAAAAAACGCGTGGACACCGCCCGCAGGATTCAGGCCGGACGCTTCACCGACAAGAAGACCTTCTGCAACGCCCGCATGACCCCCAAACAGATAAAGAAACACTGCGCCGTAACAGGCGAATCGCTAAAGCTCTTGGAGACGGCCGTTGACAGGCTCGGGCTCTCGGCCCGCGCATACACGCGCATACTCAAGGTGGCGCGCACCATAGCCGACCTTGAAGGCGCAAATGAGATTGCCGCGCCGCACATTGCAGAGGCCGTTCAATACCGCACCCTTGACAGGCCGTTGGCATAAGCGGTGAGCGCTTGTCAGTTATCTGTTATGTAAGCTCTGACTAAGGGGTATACTTATCATCCCCCTATGAAAAGAGACCTTTGCATAACTAAAAAGTAAAAGCCACAGCTGTCATTTCGAGCGAAGCGAGAAATCTCGTTTCTTTGAACTTACAAGATTTCTCGTCGCCCCCCATTTTCTAAAAAGGGAGATTTTATCAGTTTCACAGCTTCGTTGGGTGGGCACAGCCCGTTAAAACACCATAATAGACTTTCAGGAGACAGGCCATGTCAAAACTTTTCAGGCTACGCAAGAGTACATCCGGTCGCAACGCAATCGCAAGCGCGTTTGTTGCCCTCATAATCGCCCTTTTCTTTGCAGCCACATTCAGCGCTCTTGCGTCTGAAAACCCGATTATACCGAATTTTGCAAAGGTGGCCGACGGCGTCTACAGGGGCGGACGCCCGCGAAAGGCCGGGGTATATGAGTTGAAACGGCTGGGCATAAAGACGATTATCAACCTCGACGCTGACACGGCCATGCAGGAGACCGACGACGCAAGGGACGAGCGGCAGTGGGCAACCGAAGCAGGCATAAAATATATCTACGTGCCGATGTCACCCGTCAGCACGCCGACTACCGAGTCCATTGACGCGGCGCTCAGGCAGATGCTCGATCCAGCGAACCAGCCGGTCTTCGTACATTGCTATCGCGGCAGCGACAGGACAGGCACGGTGATAGCGGCCTACAGGATAACGGATGACGGCTGGGATATTGAAAGGGCCTACGAGGAGATGAAACAATACGGCCATGCGTATAAGGTTCTGCATAACTGGAAAGAAGCCCTCTTGCCGTTTGCTGAGAGGGCAAAAAGGTAAGATATAGACTGGGTTGGTTTCATCTTGTGCGCTAATATGTGTCTTTGGCGCTAACCCAACAGCCTTTGTAACCTATGTTAGTAGGTTGTACCTGCAATCCTCCTCTCCCCTTGTGGGAGAGGGTAGGGTGAGGGGGCGGTATGGGACGCCAACATTTCACCCTCCCGCTTCCCGTTGCAATGCCAGCCTGCGGCTGGCGGCAACGGGAGCCCAGCCCCTCCCATAAAGGGAGGGGAGATTTAAATTTCCTACCATCTCGTTCAAATAGGTGGACACTGCACTTCCTACTTGCCGTTATACCCCTTCCCCCTTTACCAGCCTCTTTATCTTATCAATGGCAGCCATGGCATCCCCGCCGAACTCGTCGGCCCCGATGTTCTTCGAGAACTCAGGCGTGACGACCGCGCCGCCGACGATGGTCGCGGCCTTTATGCCGCGCTCTTTCAGGAGTTTTATTATCTTGTCCATCTCCATCACGGTCGTGGTCATCAGGGCCGAAAGCCCGACCACGTCCACCTTTTGTTTGACGGCCTCTTCTATTATCCGCTCGGCAGAGACGTTCTTGCCCAGATCAATCACCTCAAACCCATGATTTTCAAGGAGCGTTGCCACGATGTTCTTGCCGATATCGTGTATGTCTCCCTCGACGGTCGCAAGGAGCACCTTGCCGAGCGGCTTGCCTTTCTTGTCCTTGAACTCGCCCTTCAAGCGTCCAAAGGCGCGCTTCATAGTGTCGGCCGATAGCATGACCTGCGGCAGGTAATAACGGTTGGAAGAAAAAAGCCTGCCCACCTCCTCAAGCCCGGGTATCAGGCAATCGTTGCTTATCTTCATCGGGTCATAGCCGCCACCCAACGCCTCTTCAACAAGGTTGACGATATTCTCCTCATCGCCTTCTATAATCGCCTTTCTGAGGCGCGCCTCGATGCCGGTCTCAACTGAGGCTGCCGGAGCGGCCTTTGACGCGTCGCCGCCAACAGGCGTCATCGCCTGATACCTCTTTATATACCTCTCGGCGCGGGCGTCCCTGTTGATAAGGACGCACGAGGCGTGATACGCGTCCATCATCGCCTTGTTCATAGGGTTGATAATCGCCGCGTCAAGTCCGGCCTCTATGGCCATAGTCAGGAAGGCAGCGTTTATCACCTCGCGCCCGGGCAGGCCGAACGAGATATTGCTGACCCCGAGTATCGTGGAGACGCCCAGACGCTCCTTAACCATGCGTATAGCCTTGAGCGTCTCCAGCGCGCTCTTCGGCGCGGCGGATACGGTCATGGCAAGGCAGTCGATTACTATGTCCTCCGCCTTGATGCCGATGGCCGCGGCCCTGTTGACTATCAGCTCGGCAACATTGAACCTCTCCTCAGCGGTCTCCGGTATGCCCTTGTCGTCAAGCGTAAGCGCAAGGAGCGCGGCCCCGTATTCCTTTGCGAGCGGCATGATGGTCTGGAGTTTCTTCTCCTCGCCGGATATCGAGTTTATAAGCGGCTTGCCGTCCACGGTCTTGAGCCCTGCCTCTATGGCGAGCGGGTTGGACGAATCTATCACTATGGGCAGACTTGAGTTCTCGTTGACGGCAAAGACCGCCCGCCGCATCGACGGCGCCTCGTCCATGCCCGGCACCCCGACGTTTACGTCAAGGCAATGCGCGCCGGCAAGGGCCTGCGTCCTGGTCTCGTTCCTTATGCCAGCGGTCTTGCCCTCTTTTATCTCCAGCGCCAGCGCCTTTCTGCCGGTCGGGTTTATGCGCTCGCCTACTATTATGGGCGTAAACGCGCCGCCGAAAAGCGTGTGAGATGTCCTGCTCGCAAGCGCGGTAAACCCGAGCGACCTTGAGCGGCTCACGGGCTTGGAGCGCCTGAAGGCCGCGCCCATCTCCTGTATGTGCTCGGGCGTGGTGCCGCAGCAACCGCCGAGCGCGCGCACCCCCGCCTCAACGAGCTTCGGCACGTACGCGGCCATATCGCCCGGCGTGCCCGGAAAGACCGTTGCCCCGTCCTTCAATACCGGCAGCCCCGCGTTCGGCTGGGCTATGAGCGGAATGGACGTCACCCGGCTCATGGCCGCTACTGCGTTGTAGATGCCTTCGATGCCGAGCGAGCAGTTCGCGCCTATGGCCGCAACCCCAAGGGCCGAGGCCATGATAGCAAACGCCTCAGGCGAGGTGCCCAGCACCGTCCTCATAGTCTCGTCGAATGTCATGGTCGCTACGACCGGCAGCCCGCTTGCGCGGCTGCCTATGATGGCTGCGCGCATCTCCTTTATATCCATCATCGTCTCGATGATGATAAGGTCGGCCCCGCCCTCCTTTAGCGCGACGGCCTGCTCCCTGAAGACCGCGACCGCGCGGTCGAAGTCAAGGTCTCCGACCGGCTCGATAAACCTGCCTGTGGGGCCGATATCCCCGGCAACGAACCGCTCGCCGCCCGCAACCTCGCGCGCGGCCCGGGCCGCCGCGACGTTGATTTCGCGAAGCCTTGACTCGAGCCCGTACTCCTTGAGCTTTTCAGCGTTCGCGCCGAAGGTGTTTGTGCTCAGGACGTCCGCCTCTGCCGAGGCGTAGGCCTTGTGCACGCGCTTGACAAGGTCGGGGTCCTTGAGCGAAAGCTCGTCAGGACAGCCGCCCGGCTTCAGCCCGAATCTCTGGAGCATGGTGCCTGTGGCCCCGTCGAAGACAAGCGGCCTGCGACCCAACTCGGATAAGAAATCACGTGACATCGTTAACGCTCTCCTTATGGTTGATGATGCAACATTGTATATTGTGGCTGTGCTTTTGGCAATAGCCAAGGCCGGGCCTAACCAAGTTTAAGCTCCGCGTCCTCGAGCCTGCGTATCTTGTCGCGAAGCTCGGCGGCCCGCTCGAACTCCTGCTTCTTCGCGGCCTTTTCCATCTCCTTACGCAGGGATTTCAAGAGCGCGGGCAGCTCGTGCGGGGGCACATATTCCGCAGTCTCTTCAGCTGCGCCAACGCCTACCGTATAATAGTCGCTCTCGTAAATCGACGACATCACATCCTTTATCCTGCTCTTTATCGTCTGCGGGGTTATGGAATGTTTTTCGTTATAAGCGGTCTGTATCTTGCGCCTGCGCTCCGTCTCGTCGATTGCGGCCTGCATCGAATCCGTTACCCTGTCCGCGTACATAATCACCCTGCCCGCCACGTTCCTCGCGGCGCGGCCGCAGGTCTGAATAAGGGAGCGGTAGGAGCGCAAGAAGCCCTCCTTATCGGCGTCGAGTATGGCCACGAGCGAAACCTCCGGCAGGTCGAGCCCCTCGCGCAGGAGGTTTATGCCGACGAGGACGTCGAATCCGCCCATGCGCAGCTCGCGGATTATCTCGACGCGCTCAAGCGTCTCCACGTCCGAATGAAGGTATTTTACGCGTATCCCAAGCTCGGAATAATACCGGGTAAGGTCTTCGGACATCCTCTTCGTAAGGGTCGTCACAAGCACCCGTTCGCTTCTTTTTACCCGCTCCTTTATCTCGCCAAGGAGGTCGTCCACGGATGCGGCCGCCGGTCTGACCTCTATCTCCGGGTCCATGAGCCCTGTGGGGCGGATTATCTGCTCGACAAGGGCCTGGCCCGAGGCCTTGAGCTCATAGGGGCCGGGCGTGGCCGAGACATACACGGCCTGACGCACGCGGGCCTCGAACTCCTCGAACTTCAA
>JACRNO010000030.1 GCA_016234855.1 Deltaproteobacteria bacterium
CTTGAAGACCCTGTCGACCATGACGGCAAGCCTGGGCAGGTAACCTGAATCCTCAAGTATGCTGAAGAAGATGAAGAAGAAGCTGACTATCGGCAGGACGATGGCAATGGCGTAGGTGAAGGCCATCGTGATTATCCCGTACTGGCCCACGACAAGGTCGTATACCAGCCCTGACGGAAAAACGTAGCCCACCACCCTCGCGGCCCAGGGGTTGACGAACTGCCCGAAGATGACCTTCTGCAGAAAATCGACGCTTATCCCTGCCCCCAGCCTGCCCACGAACTCGTACATGATGAAGAGCGTGGCAAAGAGTATGGGCAGGCCCCAGACCGGGTGCATGGAGTAGCTGCCGATGAACGCGGCCACGGGATGCGCCCCGCCCTCCTGCCTGCTGACGACGGAGTCTACGATATGGTCTACGGTCTTAAGGCGCGTGCGGTTTATGACGTAGCCGACCGGTTCGGGATAGCGCGCCTGCACGCGCTCGCGTATGGCCTCGATGGCGGCGGCCTTATCCAACGGCAGGTTCGCGCCGACCCAATCGGCAAGCGTGGCGTCGCCTGATAAAAGCATGACGGCCAGAGAGCGGCTGGCCAGGCGCGAGGCCGGAAGAATCCGCGCTATCCCGGCTATCCCCTCTTCTATCGCGCCGCCGTAGGTGACGAGCGGCGCCGGGGTCTTGTGGCGGCTGAGACAGTCCTTGAGCTTGTCGATATTCCACCGCTGCGTGGCTATGGTGGGCACGACGGAGAGGCCGAGCGTCGTTGATAATTTTTCCAGCGCGATGCGTATGCCGCGCTCCCCTGCCTCGTCATACATGTTAAGGGCAAGGGTCAAGGGCAGACCCATCTCGATGAGCTGGACGGTTATGAGGAGACTACGGCGGAGATTCTTCGCGTCGAGCACCTGTATGACCGAGCCGACCTCCTCGTTAAGGAGGATATCGCGCGTCACGCGCTCGTCTTCGGACATGGGCACGAGGCTGTTGACCCCTGGGCTGTCCACGACGTCGATATCCTGCGCGCCAAGCATCGGGCCTCTGGAGACCTCGACGGTCGTTCCGGGATAATTCGAGACGGTGGCATACCTGCCCGTCAGGACTCCGAAGATAACGCTCTTGCCGACGTTAGGGTTGCCTACAAGCACGAGACGGCGCATAGGCGCGCCGGTAGACGGATTTTCTTTAGCGTGCATTCAGTTGGTGCTCCATAAGCGGCGCATTAAGGTAAAGGGACGCTAAACTGTCTTGAAAGACACGCGCCACACGAAACTTATTTTATGATAATGGATTTCATTTTCATTTGCAAGGTATTTTTTAAGGGGGACTGCGACCGTGCAGACCCCCTTGTATTTATTCCTGGCGCGCGCCCTCGAACGCCGGCTACGAGCAATCGGCGCAGTAACCGTATAATTCGAGCTTATGGTTTACGACCGTAAAGCCGAGCTTCTTCGCCGTCTCCGACTGGAGCTGTTCTATCTTCTGGTTCTGGAACTCGGCTATCTTGGAGCACTTGATGCAGATGATATGGTCGTGATGGCCGTCCTCGGGCAGGTTCTCGTAACGCGTCTGTCCGTCCCCGAACTGACGGGCTATGGCAAGGCCCGACTCGCCGAGGAGCTTCATTGTGCGATAGACCGTCGCATAACCGATATTCTTATGCTTTCTCTTGACCTTTGCGAGCAATTCTTCAAGACTGATATGAGTATTGGTCTTGAAGAAGGTCTCGGCTATGAAGTCCCGCTGGGCAGTGGATTTAAGCCCCTTGGTCTCGATATAGCCTTTGAGCAGCGCAATCTTGGTTTGATTTGCCATTGAAACCCTTATGATGCGGCCGGACGGGAACCTGTCCGGTATGAGACTGAGGAAGTCTTCTTTATCCCTGATAATGACTATGTAAAAGGCTCGATGTCAAGCCGAACTGATAAATCAAAAAACCCTGCCCGCCATGATGAAGGCACACAGGGGAGTTCAGGCGGTTTATGACGTGATTGATGTGTGATTACAGGATGAACTGTCCGGCCAATCAGCGCCGGAGGCGGACACGAAGCAAAGGACTTATTATCACTTCATCGGAGGACGTCACGCCGGAACCCTACTGAAAAATGGAGCGGGAGACGGGTCTCGAACCCGCGACCTCAACCTTGGCAAGGTTGCGCTCTACCAACTGAGCTACTCCCGCATACATCCGGCGCTACGCATTGCCGTAGACCGTATTGATAACCGGTCAGTCCGTCAAAGTTTAAGAATTTTATCATACCATACGCTTCTGTCAAGAACAAATTCCGCAAACGGAGATATTAAGGCCGTTACCGTCCGTAAAGATCCGCGCATCGACAGGGCCGCAAAGCCCACGCAATAGCGTCCGGCAGGCCGGTTTTTTGTATTGACAGGCGCACGCCGCCCATAGTAAATTTATCGATTCGAGGTTGCCGTAAAAATAATCTCCACAGGAGCAAAAGATGGCCGAGATACTCCCGTTTACCGCCGTTATCTACAACAAGGACGTGGTCAAGGACCTGAACAAGGTCATGGCCCCGCCATACGACGTCATCTCGCCGAAGCTGCAGGACGAACTATATGCGAGACACGCCAACAACTTCGTGAAAATCGACCTTAACAAGGCCGAGGCCGCTGACGTGGACGGCGCCGGGAGATATGCAAGGGCGGCCTCGCTCCTTAACGACTGGATGGCCAAAGGCGTGCTTGCAAGGGACGAGGCCCCGGCCATCTACTACTACACGCAGACCTACAGGCTAAAGGACGGCACGCAACAGACCCGCAAGGGCTTTATCGCGCTGACGAAGCTCGAAGAGTTCGGCAAGGGCGCAATACACCCGCATGAGAAGACCCTCTCCGGGCCAAAGGCCGACAGGCTCAAGCTCATGCATACGACATCCGCGAACCTATCCTGCATATTCTCGCTCTACTCCGAGCCGTCCCTCGGCGTGAACAAGCTCCTCGAAGGCGCGATTAAAGGCGCAAGCCCGGTCATAGACGTCAGGGACGACGACGCTATCGTAAACACCGTCTGGCGCATAAACGACCCCACGGTCATAGCGCAGACAGCCTCCGCCATGAAGGACAAGGCCCTCTTCATAGCCGACGGCCACCACAGATACGAGACCGCGCTCAACTACCGTAACGAGATGCTCGCCAGGACGAAGAACCCGACAGGGCGCGAGGCATTCAACTACATCATGATGTACTTCTCGAACATGGACGACGAGGGCATGACGATATGGCCGACCCACAGGGTCGTGCACAGCCTCGATACCTTCGAGCCGAAGGCATTCCTCAACAGATGCGCCGAATACTTCGATATAGAGACGCTCGCCTTCACTGCGGCAGACGCGGACAAGGTAAAAAAGACCTTTCAGGCGAAGGTCGTTGCCTCGGGCGAAACAGCCATCTCTTTTGGACTGTTCGTAAAGGGAGAAAGCTCCTATCACATCCTAAAACTCAAGAGCGCGGATACCATGGACAAGGTCTTCGGCTCAGGCATACCGGACGTATTCAAGGGCCTTGACGTGACCGTGCTGCACTCGCTCGTCTTCGCAAAAATCCTCGGCATCACTCAGGAGGCTCAGGAAAAACAACTGAACCTCGTATACGTTAAGAACGGCGACGAGGCTATTGCCGCCGTTGGCAGGGACAAGAACCAGTTGGTCTTCATCCTCAACCCGACACACATCGGGCAGGTAAAGGAGGTGGCGCTCGCGGGCCACGTCATGCCGCAGAAGTCCACATACTTCTACCCCAAGCTCCTGAGCGGGCTTACCATAAACCTCCTTACCGGCGACGTGGCCGCGCCGGTTGCAAAGGCCTGAACCACGCACCGCTGGATAGTATAACGATATTGCAATAACAAGGCCCCTGTGCCACCCCTGCAAGGGGCGGCACAGGGGTTTCTAATTTCAATATGAACAAAACCGAACGCATCGGCCCTTATTCATTCACGCAGCCGGAAAACGGACAGAGGCTTACGTCGGACACCGTCTGCCTCGTGAACTTCATCGCGCCGCTCAAGCCGAACGATACTGTCATCGACCTTGGCGCAGGCGCGGGCGTCATCCCCATCATGCTTGCCGCAACTGCGCCATCCGTAAGCATCACAGGGGTGGAGATAGATGCCGAGGCCGCAGAGAACGCCAGAGACAACGTCAAGGCAAACGGGCTTGAAGAACGGATAACCATCATCAACAAAGACCTTCGTGAGATGATCCGCATGTTTGAAGAAGGCTCGTTCAGCGTGGTCGTATCCAATCCGCCGTATCGCAAAGCAAATGCAGGCAGGCCCAGCCCGGACAAGACACGCGAGCTTGCCCGCGCCGAGAGCGCGACGCTTGCCGAGCTGATTGACGCATCAAAGTATCTGGCGGGAAAAGACGGCAGGATATTCTACGTCTTCCCGGTTGCAAGGCTCTTTGAGATGCTTAAAGAAGCACGCACAGCCGGACTTACGCCGAGGCGTCTGAAGTTCGCGCACGCAAGACCGGATAGAGCGGCTAAATTCTTCATGGTGGAATTCGCAGCGGACGGTGCTTTGGTTATCGAGGAGCCGGTGGTGCTGTAGTTTGGCGGGCACAGTTATAATGATGGGCTTCCCCTTCGCTTTGCTCAGGGCTTCGGCTCACACGCTCAACCCATCTACGGCCCTTCGTCAGAGTAAGCGTAGTACGCTACCCCCTCACCCCCGCCCTCTCCCACGAGGGGAGAGGGAGTTATCGTCTTGCTCACCCTTCTGCCGAAATAAGTCATAAATCGTAGCCACACTTCGAACACTTCTTAGGGACAAAAAGAGTAAACATCCAAAATTTTTTACCTAAAATTTGAATAGGATTGCGACCGACGTTCTTTTTGCATCTCGGGCACCTCAAAGATAATATATAAAGACCAAAGCCATAAAAATATAATAAAAAGAGCACAATTTGCCAACGAGCAGACAACAACTCAAGATATTGCATCATCACGAAAGGAAATAAGTACATGCCAAAAAACCATGTAAGCATTGCCAAAGGATATCTGGTTTTGAGTTTCATTCAGCGACCTCTACTTACGTAAAACAGGGCAATATTGTGGGTTTAGTGAGCCCATGAAATCCTTGTATGCCTTATCGAACAAAGTACCAATATCCCGCAAATTTTATCGCTCCCACGCTCCAGCATGCGGAACGCAACCAAGGACGCTCCTGCGTCATTGTCTTTACCTCCCCTTATTTAAGGGGAGGCCGGGTGGGGTTAGTCTTTGGTTTTTCAAAGATAACTCCCCCTGCCCCCTCTTTAAAAAGAGGAGGTCTTCTTTTTATCACTCCCCTTCCTCTCTCGACTTAACCATCGCCCTTTTAACCGCCTCCCGCAACTCATCGTCCTTTATGACCGAGGCGGTCCGCTCGATTTCAAGAAGCTCCGCCCCGCGCACTTCATGCGATGGGCGCGCCTTCCGCGCTGGCGGCCGGGCGCACGGCTCGACATGACCGAGCCTGAAGATAATATCCTTCACAAGAGGCTCGCCAAGCTCGCGGTTGAGGCGGCATGCGATATCCTTCTTCTGATAGCCAAGCTCTGTAATCCACGCCGGAGAGACGACGGTGCAATAAAGCACCCCCTCCACGAGCCGCACCGGCGCGCACCTTTTAGCCACGGCCTCGCCAACGCATGCGGGCCAGCGTTCGATTATAGAATATTCCTTGAGACGTGCGGAAAAACCGAGAGAATGAAGGGCGGTTGAGAGGACGTCCTTGATATTGACGGGCCCGGTCTTGGCCGTTACCGGCGGCCCGCTGCGGGGCGTCTTAGCACGCATCCTGATCCTGCATCTTGCCGGACCTGAGATTGAACTTTCCACCGACAAGCTGTCCGGCGATCGCGGCGACGATAAGCAGCGGTATTATGCGGTAACTCATCCCGGCAAGAAGGCGCAGAGCGATGATGAACGGTATGGGCAGATGTATATAGGCGAACCACTTGACCGAGAACTTCTTCGTGGGCGCCCTGAGATAGCCGAACGGCAGGTTCAGGACAAAGGCCGCGAGCATCAGTATTATGACGACTATGACGGGGTTCATGTTCTGCATATCATTCTACAGGCTAACAGATGCGGATGCGCCATGTCAATGATATAGCGAACTGCGCACCGTTCTCAACCCGTCTCAACGAGCGAGAGCCTGCCCTGCCAACGCGAGTTCAAGACCTTGCGTATGCGCTCGCCCTCGCCCGTGAGACCGGGATTTTTCTCAAGATAACGCACGGCCTCGTCTCGCGCCTTCTTGAGTATCGTAAGGTCGGCCAGCGCAAAGGCCGTCCTGAAGTCCAGCATCCCAGCCTGCTGCGTGCTCATGAAACTGCCCGGCCCGCGGAGCTTCAGGTCTTCTTCCGCGATGCGGAAACCGTCCTGCGACTCCTCTATGACCTTGAGCCTTCTATAAGTGTCCTCTGAATGCGTCCATGCGGCAAGGAGCAGACAGACGGAACGCTTGCCGCCTCTGCCTACCCTGCCGCGCAGTTGATGGAGCTGGGCCAGCCCGAACCTCTCGGCGTGCTCGATGAGCATGATGGTGGCGGCCGGCACGTCAACGCCTACCTCGATTACGGTGGTCGATACGAGGACGTCGATATCCCCGGCCTTGAACTCGCGCATCACGGCCTCTTTCTCAGCGGCCTTCATCCTGCCGTGGAGCAACCCCACCTTGAACTCCTGAAAGACGTCCTTCTGAAGGTGCTCGCTCATGCGCGTGGCGTCCTTGAGGCTCAACTCCTTCGACTCTTCAACGAGCGGATAGACGATATAACACTGGTTGCCTGCCTCAAGCTCGCTTCTCAGCAATTCGTAGGCCCGCGCCCTGTCGCGCTCTTTTATGAGATGCGTCTCCACCGGAAGCCTGCCCGGGGGCAGTTCGTCTATTATCGAGACGTCGAGGTCGCCGAAGACGGTCATGCAGAGCGTTCTCGGTATGGGCGTGGCCGTCATGATGAGGACGTCGGGACGCAAACCGGGCCGGACGTTATCCGCACCCTTTGTCCTGAGCGCGGCGCGCTGGGCAACCCCGAAGCGGTGCTGCTCGTCTATGATGACGAGACCGAGGCGGGCGAACTCGACGTCCTTCTGGATGAGCGCGTGCGTGCCTATGACAAGGTCGACCCGGCCCTCGGCCACGGCGGCTAACGCCTCTTTACGGGCGGCCTTTTTCATACTGCCGGTGATAAGGAGCGTCTTTATGCCGAGGCTGTCCGCATACCTGTGGGTGGTGAGATAGTGCTGCTCCGAGAGTATCTCGGTAGGCGCCATTATGGCGGCCTGATACCCGGACTCGACAGCCCTGAGCGCGGCCAGGAGCGCGACCACGGTCTTGCCTGAGCCGACGTCGCCTTGAATAAGCCTGTTCATGGGGTGCGACGCAACCATGTCGCGCTCTATCTCTGCCCAGACCTTCTCCTGCGCCATGGTAAGCTTGAACGGCAAAAGCGCGCGGAGCTTGTCTTCAAGACCGGCAAGGCGGCCGCCCGCTGCCGCAAGAGAGATGCCGTCTTCCTTTTTAAGGCTTGCGCGGCGCAGGGCCATGCCGAGTTCCATGACAAAAAGCTCGTCAAAGACGAGCGCTCTCTTGGCAGGCGAATCCGGCCCGGGCAAAATCTCCGGCAGATGAAGGCTCCGAAAGGCTGATGCCGTATCCATCAGTCCGTGACGCCGCATGACCTCATCCGGCACGCCGCTTGGGACCGAGTCAGCATAACCCTCAACAACGGCCCTGATGATCTTGCGCGCCGTCTTCTGGTGAAAGTTCTCTATCTGCGAATAGACCGGCACGACGCCGCCTCCCCCCATTGAAAAAGGGGGGCTGGGGGGGATTTGCGTTATCAGGCCGTCGCTGTCATCATCAAGGCTCTCTACGTCCGGGTGGACCATCTCGATCTGATAACCGAAACGCGAGACCGGGCCGTAGAGCATGACGCGCGAGCCGAGTTTTAGCCTGGACTTCATGTAACTCAACCGGTAGTTGAACCACTTTGCGCTGAGAAACTCGCCAGGCTCGCCTATGGCCGCTTCAAAGACCTTCCGCCTGCCGTAGCGGGTCTCGCCCGCGGCAAGGACCTTTCCGCAGGCAGTCTGGTTTGTCCCTGGCACGAGGTCTTTTATCCTCTTTATCGAGCTTCGGTCTTCATAACGGATAGGCAGAAAATAAAGGGCGTCCTCGACCGTCGCAAGCCCTTTTTCTCTAAGCCGCTCAGCGAGCTTGGGGCCGATGCCCTTGCAATATTGCAGAGGCGTGCGGCAGGCAACGAGCATCGCGTCGATATCGATATCAACGCGCCGGGGTCGAGGCACGCCAGCTCCCACCTTTGACAAAGCAGGGGCTTTCTCATTTGACAGGACGGGGCCGGGCAAGACTGAACTCTCCCTATTTGACAAGGCGGATGAAGAAGGGGGCAAACCTCCCCCCTTTCGCGATACCCGCGCCAAGAGGCGCGGGTCGGGAGGGCTGTCTCCCCCCTTTAACAAAGGGGGACTGGAGGGGATTGAATCTCCCCCCTTTAACAAAGGGGGGCTGGGGGGGATTTGCGCGGACTTGGCAATAACCTCAAGCGCTTTTAAAATCCTCTCCGACTTCCCGTCAATGGAAAGGCCGTCGAAACCGGCAAACAAGCCTCTAATAACACTAAAACCCTCCCGCCATTGGTCGGGAGGGTCTTTCAGGTTTTCAAACTCGGCGCAGAGCCGCTCGACGAGGGCTACGAGCCCCTTTACCGAGCCAAGACGCGCAAAAGAGTCTTTAGACGCGTATTGCAGGGGCTTTAAGAGCGCATCCGTAATCTCTTTCAGTGTCCGTTCGCTGTCCAGACGTTTCTCCCGCATATATCATCCACGCCGCAAAACCGAACAACTATCAAGTTATTAAAAAACTATGTCCGTTCAGGCTGTTCAAAAAGCTCCCGACCCATCCTTCGGATGGGTGCCCCGAAGGCATCGAGGAGCGAGGAATGAGGCGTATTATCACCATACGCCGCAGTGACGAGCCGGGGCACCCGCGCCAAGTGGCGTGGGTCGGATAACGCAGTAGATGTAGCTTTTGAAGAGCTTCGCTCTTGCTGGTAAGGAAGTATACGTTTAAATTGTCCGCCGTTGGCGGACCACCAGACAACAGCCTGAGCTACATCTCGACCCGCGTTATGACCCCGTGCAGCTTATTCGGCGGCAGTTTATAGAACTGCAGAAATGACGGGGTTACCCTCTTGATGATGGAGAAGACCCGCCAGATGATATTGTCCGTCGCTATCTCTTCAAGCCCGTAGAAGATGGTCTTCTCGTTTATGCCGGAGGCCTTCAAGATGGCCTCGACGTCAACGACCTCCATGTAGCCGGACTTTATCTCGAATACGCGAAGGCCCGGGGCCATGTCCTCCTTGAAGTAATAATTGAGGCCGTAAGGCTCGTCGGTGCGGGTTATGGCTATGAATACGTTGTCCTCGTAGACGATATTGTTTTTGAAGATGGTGTGGACTATATACGGCGGTATTTCAAGGTCGCTCTTCGCGAAAAAGAGCGCGGTGCCGCTTATCTTATGCAGCCCCTTGTATATCTGATTGTAGCCTATGAGAAAGGCCTCGCGGTTAAGCGGACGCATCGCCCTATGCAGCCTCTTCTGCCCCTGCGTGTATATGAGGATGAGCGAGAAAGGAAGCATCGCGATGACGATGGACCAGTATCCGCCGTGTTCGAGCTTGAACATATTGGCGGCAAGGAATATGATATCGGTCACAATCAATCCGGCGGCTATGGCGGATTTAACGAACTCCCGCTTGTTGTAATAGATGAGGGCCATCATAACCGCCGTTATGGTCATGGTGCCGTTAACGGCAAGTCCGTAAGCCACCGCGAGCTTGCTGGACTCTCTGAATTCATACATGATAAGAATAACGAAAACAAGAAGAAACCAGTTGACGAAACCGATATATATCTGACCGCGCATTTCAGAAGATGTATACTCCACCTTAAAGAGCGGCATCACATGCGTCGTTATCCCTTGATAGACGATGGAGAACATACCGCTTATCATGGCCTGCGAGGCTATGATGGTGGCCATTATGCTCAAGAGCAGGAACGGGATGTAGAGAATCGAGACCTGGTTATATATCATCTCGAAGAGCAGATTTTTAGCGCCGGGATGGTTGAGAAGAAAGGCGCCCTGGCCAAGATAATTGAGGAGCAGCGCCACGAATACAAAGTCCCATGCCCTGATGATTGGTTCCCTGCCGAGATGCCCCATGTCGGAATAGAGCGCCTCGCCGCCTGTTGCGCACAGTATCACTTCATTGAGGACAAGAAAGCCCACAAACCCGTTTTCAAATACGAACTTGAGCCCGTAATATGGGTTCAACGACCATATCACGGAAGGGGCTTCATATATGGACGCGGCGCCGGATGCCGCAAGCGCGATAAACCAGACCACCATTATGGGGCCGAATGCACCGGCCACCTTGCCCGTGCCGTGCCTTTGGAACATGAATAGCGCCAGCGCTATTACCCCGGCTATTACGATAAGGACGGTCTGGCTCGTATGCTCGAACCCGGGTATCAGAAGACTGCCCTCGACCGCGCTCAGGAGACTTATTGCGGGCGTTATCACGCCGTCACCGACAAAGAGCGAGATGGCTACGAATGAAAGGAGGGTTATGAACCCGGCCTGTCTGCCGGTCTTCAGATAAGGGACGAGTATCTCCCTCAATACGATTGTGCCGCCCTCGCCCTTTTTACTGAGTTTCGTGGCGAGCCATGCGTATTCAACGGTTACGTGGGTGATTATGGTCCAAACTATAAGGGAGAGTACGCCTCTTACATTCTCCGGGGTGGGTTTGGCAACGAGGAAGATGATGGTCAGCGTGTATATGGGACTCGTCCCGATATCACCGAAGACGAGGCCGAGCGATTTGATTATCTTATTCATCTTATGGCGGTAAGCGCGCCCCTTAGTTTGTCGTTTAATTATCCAATATGGCACAGATGCGGGAACGCTTCAACCTCTTTTATCCGGCCCGTCGATATCAAGCGTTGACCGTCCATGTCAACGCCGCCCCTGCCGCATGGAAAGAGCATGACAAGGCCCGCTTCCCGCGTTGCGCCCGGCTGTTTCTTTCCGCCACGAAGGCTATTTTCCCGAAGCAATGGTCTGATGATACTCTTGAAGCGGCTTGACGCTAAGGCCGTCCTTTAAGAACGACCTTATCCCCATGGAGGCCGCTTTTGCGCCGGCCACGGTAGTAAAGTA
This sequence comes from Deltaproteobacteria bacterium, assembly GCA_016234855.1. Taxonomy (GTDB): domain Bacteria; phylum Desulfobacterota; class GWC2-55-46; order GWC2-55-46; family GWC2-55-46; genus JACRNO01. The sequence goes on from JACRNO010000030.1 coordinate 11,262, forward strand.
AGGCAGGCCGAACTCAAGCGAGGTGCGCCGGATGATATAGGAATCCGCCACGCTCTTTGCGCCGAACGAGGTGTTTATCACCATATCGACCTCCCTGCTCTTTATCCTGTCCACGATGTGCGGCCTCTGGCCGTCGATTACCTTGTAGACGAGCTCGGCAGGGATATCACGGTCGCGCAGATAACGCTCGGTGCCTCGCGTTGCGATTATCTTGAAACCCATCCTGTGAAGCTCTGCCGCAACAGGCGCGATTGCCTGCTTGTCCTCGTCCCTCACGCTGATGAAGACGCATCCCGATAACGGCAGCCTGTTTCCCGCGGCAATCTGCGCCTTGGCAAACGCGCCGCCGAAGTCCGACCAGATGCCCATGACCTCGCCGGTCGACTTCATCTCCGGCCCGAGGAGCGTATCGACCCCCGGGAACTTCAGAAACGGAAATACCGCCTCTTTTACCGATGTATGCGCGGGCGTTATCTCGCCGGTCACGCCGAGCTCCTTTAATGTCATACCGGCCATGACCTTTGTCGCAATCTTGGCAAGCGGCCTGCCTGTGGCCTTTGAGACGAACGGAATCGTGCGCGAGGCGCGCGGGTTCACCTCTATCACATAGACCGCGCCGTCTTTTACCGCGTACTGGACGTTCATCAGGCCCACGACCTTCAACTCAAGGGCCATGAGCTTTGTCTGGCGCCTTATCTCATCGAGTATCACGGCATCGAGCGAGTACGGCGGTATGGCGCAGGCCGAATCGCCCGAATGTATGCCTGCCTCCTCGATGTGCTCCATTATGCCGCCGATGACGACCGTATGGCCGTCGCATACGCAGTCGACGTCCACCTCTATGGCGTTGGACAGGAAGTGGTCTGCGTAGATGTCAAGGTCTCTATCCGGCGAGATGGCGAGCCGCTTGAGATACTCGATAAGCTCGTCGTCGCTGTATACGATGGCCATGGCCCTGCCCCCAAGCACGTAGGACGGCCTGACGATTATAGGATAGGTTATCGCCGAGGCCAAGCCCTTTATCCCCTCGAAAATGCCTGACTCGAACGCCTTTTTGTCCGGCCTGATGTCAAAGCCTTCGGGGTATTTAAGTTTCAATCTGTCAAGGAGCTCGCGGAAACGGAACCTGTCTTCGGCAGCGTCAATGGAATCGGGCGAGGTGCCGATGATGTTGACGCCCGCGTCCTTCAAGGCGTTTGCGAGTTTTAGCGGCGTCTGGCCGCCGAGCTGGACTATTACGCCCCAGGGCTTCTCCTTCTCAACGATGGCCATGACGTCTTCGAATGTCAGCGGCTCGAAGTAGAGCCTGTCTGACGTGTCGTAGTCTGTGGAGACGGTCTCAGGGTTGCAATTGACCATGATGGACTCTATCCCCATCTCCTTGAGCGCGAACGAGGCGTGGCAGCAACAGTAGTCAAACTCGATGCCCTGGCCGATTCTGTTCGGCCCGCTGCCGAGTATCATGACCTTTTTCCTGTCGGTCGGCGCGGCCTCGCACTCGGAGCGCATCACGCCGGATTCGTCAGCGTGATAATACGGCCGCTCGTGCGTTGAATAGAGATACGGCGTATAAGCCTCGAACTCGGCGGCGCAGGTGTCAACGGTCTTATAGACCGTCTCGATGCCCGCGGCCTTGACCCGGGCCCTCACTTCCGCCTGTGTCATATCCGCTATCCCGGCAAGCAGCTTATCCGAAAAACCCATCTCCTTAGCCTTTCTCAGTATCTCGCCGGAGACCTCCGCGCCGCCCTTGCCCTGCCAGAAGAGCCCTTCCTCGATATCCACTATCTCGCGTATATTATTCAGGAACCAGCGGTCGATATGCGTCAGCTCATGTATCTCGTCAACGTGCATGCCCGCTCGCAGGGCCTCGGCTATGTACCAGAGCCTGCCATCGCGCGGGGTCTTGAGCATCGAATATATGTAATCGCGCTCCTCTTCGGTCGGACGGAAGGCTGGCTCGCGCCTGTCGGGCCTGACGCGCCGCTCGAAACCGTAACTGCCGTTCTCAAGCGAGCGCATGGCCTTTTGCAGGGCCTCCTTGAACGTCCTGCCCATGGCCATGGCCTCGCCAACCGACTTCATCTGCACGGTCAGGGTGGAATCCGCGTTCGGGAACTTTTCAAACGCAAACCTCGGTATCTTTACGACCACGTAATCTATCGTCGGCTCGAAACAGGCCGGGGTCTTCTTCGTGATATCGTTCGGTATCTCGTCGAGCGTGTAGCCCACGGCAAGGCGCGCCGCGATTTTTGCAATAGGGAATCCGGTTGCCTTGCTCGCAAGCGCGGACGAGCGCGAGACGCGCGGGTTCATCTCTATGACGTAGACCTTGCCGGTCTCCGGGTTGACCGAGAACTGGATGTTCGAGCCGCCGGTATCCACGCCTATCTCGCGTATTATCCTGACGGATGCGTCGCGCAAGGCCTGATACTCCTTGTCCGTGAGGGTCTGGGCCGGGGCAACGGTAATCGAGTCTCCGGTGTGCACGCCCATCGGGTCGAAGTTCTCTATCGAGCAGACGATGACGACGTTATCCATGGAGTCGCGCATCACCTCAAGCTCGAACTCCTTCCAGCCTATGACGGATTCCTCTATGAGCACCTCGCTGACCGGACTCGCCTCGAGCCCGTAACGCGCCATCTCCTCATACTCCTGACGGTTGTAGGCGATGCCACCGCCCGTGCCGCCGAGGGTGAAGGACGGCCTGATAATCACAGGGAAACTCATCTGTTCGATGACCTCAAGGGCCTTCGCGAACGTCTTGACGTGGTAACTGCGCGGCACCTCGAGGCCGATCTTGTGCATGGCTATTTTAAAAAGCTCGCGCTCCTCCGCCTTTTTTATCGCGGGCAGTTTCGCGCCTATCATCTCCACGCCGTATTTATCAAGCACGCCCGACTCCGCGAGCTTTACCGAGACGTTCAGGGCGGTCTGGCCGCCCATAGTCGGCAAAAGCGCGTCAGGCCTCTCGCGTTCGATTATCTTCTCCACGCACTCAGGCGTAATCGGCTCGATATACGTCCTGTCCGCAAGGGTGGGGTCGGTCATGATGGTGGCCGGGTTTGAGTTTACCAGCACCACTTCATACCCTTCTTCCTTGAGCGCCTTGCACGCCTGCGTGCCCGAGTAATCGAACTCGCACCCCTGGCCTATGACTATGGGGCCGCTTCCGATGATGAGTATCTTTTTGATGTCAGTGCGTTTCGGCAATGCTAAGACTCCTTGGTGAAGTGGTGATAAATCGTGTTTGCTCTTTGAAATCCCCCTAATAAGGGGGATTTAGGGGGTTCGTTACAGATGCCTATTCATCAAGTTCATTATCGTTTCCACGCTCCAACATGGAAACGCAGTCTTTGACACTCCAGTCACATGATGGACTTCGCCAGGCTCGCTCTATCACTTATATGCTATGCGGCAAAGACTAGCTCACCGTTTTTCGAATACTCCGATATTGATGAATCGCCTCTGCGCCACTCATCAGTGGTCATGGCAACCGCCTCTATAGGCTCAAAAACCTCGTAGATGGCGTCTGAAAGGATTCCTATCCGTTCCCAATAACCCTTTTCAGCAAAATCGTCCGACACGACAACGAGATCAATATCGCTCCCTTCCTTAAACGTGCCTGCGGCATAAGACCCGTAGAGTATCAACTTAGATATCCTGATGCCTTTCGATTCAAGGGCTGCTTTGAAACTTATAATGGCGCTTAAAGCCGCTTTTTTATCCATTGGATAACCTCCTTGCTTCCGGAAAGCACCTCACGTGCGACTTCCTTTGTATAATTGCTCTGTAGTCTTTCAAGGTCTTCAGGGTATCTGGTAGCGATATTCGCCTCGTTTAATCTTACGATGAACCTGCCCATCTTATCGGGAAGTTTTATCTCTAACCGGCTCAGAAGATAAACAAGATTATGCACCCGCGGCGGCGATTCATTGAACTTATCCTGATAAAGACCTTTTATCGCCTTCTCGACCGCCTGATGGCACATGAATACGGCATAGAAATATCTTCCGCCACTGAACATGAACTCTGCGGTCTCTACGTCATAATCAGCCTGTTTAAGCCACTCGGACGGGGTTATGCTCATAATCCGCCTTTGCTGCATTACGAAAATTTCTCGTTCCCACGCTCCAACATCACGTGATGGGCTTCGCTACGCTCAAACCGTCCTACGCTACTCTTTTTTAGGCGCTTTATCCAATCTCAACTGATGTCGCGATGAATTACCAAAAAAATCTTGCAGACAATGTTCTATCATAATGGGTAATTCACGCAACATTAACCGTGCTTCCTTGCTCAAGAAACCCATCTCATCCATATACGGCCCACGCACAGCCATTTCCGTTGCATCACGAAACGCTCTTGCGGCCTCAAACGCAGCAGAAGATTTACCCGATTTGAGTATGCGATAAGCCTCAACACCCAATTCATAAAGCCACGGAATATCATCACGAACTAAGCTAGCAATAATAAGAATACCGATAGGGCTACTTGAAGCACCTTGAGACATATGCAACATTTCTTCAAACATCCCAGGATGAAAACGACGTAAACGCCGCTGACGCAAACGGTTTGGTCCTTCTGCCAATTGATGTTCAAACCTCATAGAAAGGTCTCGCACTAGAATTTTCATTTCTTCCACAACTTTTGCAACAGCGCCATCCTCAACACTATCTTTTTTATCTGTTTTTTTTGATCCACCAAGAGACTTGAGTACTCCATCTGCTTTAGACGTAAATATCCCCACTTGGGACATAACCACTTCATCATCAGGTGCTAGCCCCGGCACTCGCTCACACAGCTGCCGCACTAGAGTAGACAATGAGTCTTTATCATTACCATCACAATTTTGAAACTGATAAAAAGGACCAACACCTACCTTATCTAATGGAACACCTAGTGCTATACCATGAACAGGCGTGTCCAATTTACCTTTAGCAACGCCTGCCTCGTAAAGGAGCCAAGGACGATTGAGACTGCGATCCGTTAGCAAACAAACCACATCTGATGCTACAGAAAGATTTGACATCAAAGTTTTGTACCACTCATCCCCAAACACTATCCCTTCGTTTCCTTTTTTGTCAGAAGAACGAAACGATTTAAGCATCCCTGCACTAACGCTATTAAGTAATTTACTAAACGCCTCAGCTAATTCGCCATCACGAGTATCGTGACTTATAAATACTAAAGGAGCATTTACCGGTTTAATTGGATTTAAAGTTCCTGTTGGTTAAGACATTGTGGTTAACCTCCACTATCTAATTTCAATTAATTATCACATTATTCCCACACCCACACGCCCGGCAACCATGTTACGCTACGCTAACCCAACGATTTCCCCATCATCTCCGTAAACCTCTTGAACAGGTACTGCGAGTCGTGCGGCCCGGGCGAGGCCTCGGGGTGGTACTGGACAGAGAATATCGGAAGCTCCCTGTGTCTCAGGCCCTCGACAGTGCGGTCGTTAAGGTTTATGTGCGTGACCTCGGCCACGTCCTTGATGGAATCCATGTCAACGGCAAAGCCGTGGTTCTGGGAGGTTATCTCTACCTTATGCGTGGTAAGGTCTTGCACGGGCTGATTCGCCCCGCGATGGCCGAACTTCATCTTGAAGGTCTTTGCGCCAAGCGCAAGCGAGAGTATCTGATGCCCGAGGCAGATGCCAAATATCGGCTTCTTGCCTATCAACTCCTTAACGCTCTCTATTGCATACGTTACAGCGTCCGGGTCTCCCGGCCCGTTCGACAGGAATATCCCGTCCGGCTCCATCTCAAGCGCGGTCTTTGCGGGCGTGTTCGCGGGCACCACCCTCACCTGGCAGCCCGCTTCCATCAGATTACGCAGGATATTCCTCTTTATGCCGAAGTCATAAGCAACGACTTTGAATACCCTGCCTTCCGAAGGCTTCTCCTTTCTGCGGTATCCCGCATCAGCCGTCCACAACCCCTCGTTCCACGCATAAGGCCGCGGGGTAGTGACCTCCTGCACAAGGTCTACTCCCACAAGCCCCTTTGTCTCGCGGGCCTTTTTCACAAGACGCACAGGGTCGAAGTCAACGGTGGAAATGACGGCCATCATCGCGCCCTTTGAGCGGATAATCCGCGTCAGCGCGCGGGTGTCGATGCCGGAGATTCCGACTACGCCGTGCCAGTTGAGGTACGCGAGCAGGACCTCTGTCGAGCGCCAGTTGCTCGGATAGAGGCAGTTCTCCTTGACTATGAACCCCTCGACCCACGGCCTCGCGGACTCAATGTCTTCTTCATTGATACCATAGTTGCCCTGATGGCTGTAGGTCATGGTAACGAGCTGGCCGTTATAGGACGGGTCTGTCAGGACCTCCTGATACCCGGTCATGGCGGTGTTGAATACGACCTCGCCCGTCGTCTCGCCGTGCGCGCCGAACGACTGGCCCTCGAATATTGTGCCGTCGGCAAGCGCCAATACTGCTTTTCTCAAGGTTCACCTCTTTGAATATTGCTCAAACCGTTTGCTCGGCCTCGCTGCGCTCAACTCGATTACGATGTTACCAACACAACTGCTCAAGTCATTCAAAATGCCTTACTGTAAAATCTACCTTTAAAATCCCCCTTAATCCCCCTTTGTTAAAGGGGGAGACAACTCACGCCCTCTGAAAAATCACCTTACCGTCCGCTATGGTCTTCATGACCCGGGCCTTCAATTCTTTGCCGGCCCACGGTGTGTTCTTCGACTTTGACTTCAGCTCCGACGGCTCCACCGTCCAGGTCTTCTCAAGGTCTATTATCGCTATATCGGCTGCCGAGCCTACGCGAAGCGCGCCAGAGGCAAGGCCGAATGCCTTTGCCGGGTTTGCTGTCATGGCGGCAACAGCCGTTGTCAGGCTGAACGCGCCCGCCTCGACAAGTCCGTATATGACTGAAAAGGCCGTCTCAAGACCGATAATCCCGTTGGCAGCCGTTGCAAACTCAACATCTTTTTCAATCACCGACTGCGGGGCATGGTCTGTTGCGATGCAGTCTATGGTGCCGTCGGCAACGCCCGCTATAAGGGCCTCGCAATCCGCCTTTGTGCGAAGCGGCGGATTCATCTTCGCAAACGTATTATAGCCCGCCACCGCCTCGTCGGTGAGGGTTAAATGATGCGGGGTCGCCTCGGCGGTCACCTTGACGCCCCTCGCCTTTGCCGCCCTGATAAGGGCCACACCCCCGGCCGTGCTTACGTGCGCCAGGTGCAGCCTTCCGCCGGAAAGCTCGGCAAGGGAAATATCGCGGGCTATGATGACGTCCTCGGCCGCGTTCGGTATGCCGGGCAGACCGAGGCGCGTGGAGACCGCGCCCTCGTTCATAACGCCCGCACCGACGAGCGAAATGTCTTCTGCATGGGATATGACGGTAAGGTTGAACTGGCGCGAATACTCCAGCCCGCGCCTCATGATGGATGCGCAGGCAACAGGCACGCCGTCGTCGGACACGGCCACGCAACCCGCGGCCTTCAACTCGCCCATCTCGGCAAGCCGCTCGCCCTTGTGCCCGAAGGTAAGCGCGCCGATTGGCATGACCTTTACGCCGGTCGAAGCGGCCTGCTTCAATATATAGCGCGTCACGGACTCGCTGTCGTTTACGGGCTTGGTATTGGCCATGCACATGACGGCCGTGAAGCCGCCTGAGGCCGCAGCTGCCGCGCCCGTTGCTATCGTCTCCTTGTACTCGTAGCCCGGCTCGCGCAGGTGCGTATGGCAGTCTATCATGCCGGGGATGACGAGCATGCCGGTTGCGTCAATGATGTCGAGGCCGGGCGCGCCGGGCAAAAGCTCGGTCGTGTCGTCTTTAACTGGTTTTATCGACGCGATGCGGCCGGCCATGACGTATATATTGCAAACCGCGTCAAGCCCGGCAGCCGGGTCAAGCACGCGTCCGCCTTTTATCACGAGTCTGTTCATCAGTGCCCCTTCGTTGTACAACGCATCCCAATGCTCAGGACTAAACTACCCCCCCCCTCTTTTTTCAAAGAGGGTGTTAAATCCTCCTCCCTTTGGAAAAGGCGCCAAAGACATAACGTTAGCGCACAAGGCGCCAAAGACATAACGTTAGCGCACAAGGCGCCAAAGACATAACGTTAGCGCACAAGGGGAACTGAGGGGGATTATCAATATGTTTCTTTTCCGAATGCCTTTCGCCATCTTTCAAGCTCGTTGCCTTTCTCAAATCCCCCCGCCCCGCGCCGGAAGGCGCGGGGCGACCCCCTTTTCAAAGTGGGTTTTAAATCATCCCCCTTTGTTATTGTCGTTCTCGCGCTCCAGCGTCCCGTAACACGGCTACCAACATCATCTGTTGGGCAACGCTCCGCTCAACCCATACTACGGTCTGAGCTACAAATCTTACGCCGCGTCTTCCCTTACCGCCCCGAGCAACAGATAAAAGAGCGCCATCCTGACCGCCACGCCGTTGGTGACTTGGTCGAGTATAAGAGAATAAGGACCGTCAGCCACCTCGCTTGAGATCTCCACGCCCCTGTTTATCGGGCCTGGATGGAGTATGACGACGCCCTTCTTAGCCAATCTCACCCTGGCCTCGTCGAGCCCGTAGAAGCGGGAGTATTCACGGGCCGCCGGAAAGAACGCGTCCTTTTGCCGCTCCAGTTGGATACGGAGCATCATCACGACGTCCGCGCCCTTTATTGCGGTGTCCACGTCCGGGGCCACCACGCATCCAAGCGCCTCTATGCCCGGAGGCATCATCGTGGGAGGCCCGGCAACGACGACGTTCGCTCCCATCCGCGTAAAACCGTATATGTTGGAGCGGGCGACCCTTGAATGCGCTATGTCGCCTATGATGGCGACCTTTATGCCTTCAAGAGCGCCCAGGCGGCCGCGCACGGTAAGCATGTCAAGGAGGGCCTGAGACGGGTGTTCGTGCGCCCCATCTCCCGCGTTTATGACCGAGCAGGCCAGGTTAGCCGCAAGCATCATGGGCACGCCGGCGGCCGCGTGCCTTACGACGATGCAGTCCGGCCTCATGGCCTCGAGGTTCTTTGCCGTGTCCTTTATCGTCTCGCCCTTTACGACCGACGAGGTCGAGACCGAGATATTGACGGCGTCCGCGCTCATGCGCTTGGCCGCTATCTCGAACGAGGTGCGCGTGCGCGTGGAGGCCTCGTAGAAAAGGTTTATGACCGTGCGGCCTCGCAGCGTCGGCACCTTCTTGATTTCCCGCTCCGAGACCTCTCTCAAAGACTCGGCTGTCGAGAGTATCATCTCTATCTCTTCTCTGGAGAGCTCTTCGATTGTCAGTATGTCCTTGCGTTTGAGTCTCATAATCAGTTATCGGATATCAGTTATCGGTTGTCAAAAAACATTCGGGCCAATCTGTATATAACCCGGTCTGCCAGCATACCGTCTGCATTTTAAAGACCGGATTTCAACCCGGCTTTCCCTTGTGAAAACGAGGAAACACGCGGGAATGACAGGCTAATGCCTGCGTGGCTCAACCAAAGCATGTTATGCAAGGTCTCATTTTATCTCCGCCGCCGGCTCCACGACAACCTCGTTTACGCCGTCGGTCTCTTTAAGATGCACCTTGACCCCTTCCTTCATGGACGTGGGGATATTCTTGCCGATATAATCGGCCTTTATCGGCAGTTCCCTGTGCCCCCTGTCCACGAGCGCGGCAAGCTGTATGGCCCTGGGCCTGCCGAAGTCCATAAGGGCGTTCATGGCCGCGCGTATCGTGCGACCGGTATAGAGGACGTCGTCAACCATCACCACGACCTTGCCGTCGATATCAATCGGTATGTCCATCGCCTTCAAAGGCGGTTGGTCTTTCTTCATGCCGAGGTCGTCCCTGTAGAGCGTGGCGTCCACCGCCCCCACGGGCGGCGAGGTGCCCTCGATTTCGCCTATCTTACTTGCGATGCGCTGGGCAAGCAGATGCCCCCTCGTGGGTATGCCGAGTATGACAAGCCCGTCTATGCCCTTGTTGCGCTCGATTATCTCGTGGGCTATGCGCGCAAGCGCGCGGTCAACAGCCTTGTCGTCCATCGCCGTCTTCATTCAATCCCCTGAAATAAAAAGACCTCCGCGCCTAAATCGGCGCGAAGGTCTGCTATGGTCCGTAATGGATTGTGATTCACTTTATGCCCCATTCTTAATCTCACCGGATTAAGTTAAATGGTTGCCGCGTCATTAACGACGCTATCGTTTTCAGGTCTTCCGGCGCATCTTGTCTAATTATGCAAGATGCCGGATGAGTCCATAATCGGCTTTGTAACGTCGACGTAATATTCCAAATCTCTCTGATACAATCCGGCCACGTTTATCGGAACGACATAGAAGACGGTCACATTTATTTTGCCTCTGTCACGGGTTATCAATATGTCCCCTGGCTCTATAGGGACATCCCATGCCGCGGCCCTGGCATACATGCGCTTGACGAGGTCGGCATTATCATACAAATGCGCCAGTTTTGCCTGATCCTCCACCTCGGTCTTGAAGAGGTAGTAGGTCGCATAAGGCGGCACAAAGATATACCCTGCATAAAAACAGATAGCGAGAAAGACAATCCAGAACAGGCTTCTTGTCGTTGCGGCGCCTTTATTGTTCAGAATATTCCCTCTGTTCACACTGTTAGATATACAATGCTTCGTATCGTTAGTCAATAGATTTTTTCCTCCAGGCATCCAGGATTAACGGCTGAATCAAGGCATTCCCAACCGGCTCAAACACAACCCCTGCCCACGCCGGCGTACTCGAAACCCAGCGCCCGCATCGAGGCCGGGTCGTAGACGTTACGAAGGTCGATAAGCCTTGCGGTCTTGAGCGCTGCCTTGAGGCGCGCAAGGTCGAGCTTGCGGAACTGATTCCACTCGGTAAGGATTACCACGGCGTCCGCGCCGTCGGCGGCCTCGTAAGAGTCGTTGCAATAGGTCACGCCCTGCGGCAGGACGAGCCTTGCATGCTCCATGGCCGCGGGGTCGTAAGCGCGCACGGCCGCGCCCTCTTTAAGGATAAGGCGTACGATATCAACGGCCGGAGACTCCCTTATATCGTCGGTATTAGGCTTGAAGGCAAGCCCGAGGGCGCAGATGACCTTGCCCTTTAGAGGGCCGGTAACCGCCTTTATCTTCTCAAGCATCCTGTCGCGCTGGGCACGGTTGACCTCGACGACCGACTCGACTATCCGGAACCTGTAGCCCTTCTCCTTCGCTATGTGCGTGATGGCGAGCGTGTCCTTGGGAAAACACGACCCGCCGTAGCCCGGCCCGGGATGAAGGAACTTCGCGCCTATGCGCTTATCCAGCCCCATGCCCTTGGCCACCATGTGCACGTCCGCGCCCACAAGCTCGCAGATGTTGGATATCTCGTTGATGAACGATATCTTCGTCGCCAGAAAGGCGTTGGAGGCGTACTTTATAAGCTCGGCGGTCTCAAGGTCGCCGATGACGAACGGGGTCTCGATGAGATAGAGCGGCGAATAGAGGTCTTTGAGTATGGCTATGGCCTGTTGGCTGCGCGCGCCTATGACAACCCGGTTCGGCCTCATGAAGTCCTCTATGGCCGAGCCTTCGCGCAGGAATTCCGGGTTCGAGGCGACATCGAATTTATGCCCTCCTGCGGCGGCGGCCGAGCCGATAATCTTCTCGATGAGCGCGCCGGTGCCCACGGGTACGGTCGATTTTGTTACGACAACCTTATAGCCGTTGAGGTTGGCGGCTATGGTGCGTGCGGCTTCTTCTATATAGGCGAGGTCAGCGCCCCCGTCCTCTCGCGGCGGCGTGCCGACTGCGATAAAGACGACGAGCGAGCCCTTTATCGCCGCGCCCAGGTCCGTCGTGAACGAGAGCCTGCCCTCATGCACGTTCTTGGCCACCAGTTCTTTCAGGCCCGGCTCATAGATGGGTATCTCTCCCCTGTTGAGCATGTCTATCTTGGAGGCGTCCTTGTCCACGCAGGTGACATTAACGCCGAAGTCGGCAAAACAGGTGCCTGTGACGAGCCCCACGTAGCCGGTGCCGATGACGCAGATGTTCATGTATCAAATCTCCTCGATCATGATGAACTATATATCCATGTTAGTGGTTAGTGGCCAGCCACTAACCACTAACCACTGTCTGCGCTACATGCGGCCGCCTAAAAACGCGGCAACGGCCTCAAGGCACTCGCCTGGTTCAATGCGCATACACTCCATCCCGGCGCAACCTGCCTTTTTAAAACACGGGGCGCAGCCGACGCCCCTTTTAACGACCGCGACCCTGGGGCCGGCAGGCCGCCAGCGCACTGCGTCGTTGACCCCGCACCAGACGACCACTACAGGCGTGTCCATTGACGCGGCAAGGTGCGCGGGGAACGAATCCAACCCGACAAAAAGCGCGGCGCGCTTCAAGACCGCCGCATACTCTTCAAAAGATACCAGAGCCGGAAGCGCAATGCAACTGTTTATGCCGTTATATACCGGGTCGGATGCAAGCGTCTTCAGTCCATAATAGTCCATGAGCTTTGAACCGAGTTCGGTCCAGGCCTGTCGGCTCCAGCGCTTGACAGGCGTGCCGGCGCCCGTATGAAAGACCGCGAAAGGCTCGCCCTCGGCAATGCCCAGCCCCTTCAATAAGGCGTCGGCCCGGCGTAATGCGTCTTCGGACGGCTCAAAGCGCGGTCTTAAGCCCTGTGCGTCAATCCCCACGGCCTCAAGCGCCGCGCTAAGGTGCGTAATCTCGTCTACACCATCCATGTACGGGATAACCCTATCCAGCAGAAAACCGTACCCGCCAGTTCCAAAACCGACGCTATACCGGCAACCGCCGATATAAAGGAGCGTTGAGGCGTTGAACGGATAGGTGCGCAGATTGATGCAAAGGTCATGACCGGCGCGGCGCAACTCGCCTGCGACGCGCAGATACCCCGCAACCGCGTCAATTGCCCTCTTGAAAAGACCAGCCGTCCGGTTGTGCCTGAAAGCGTTATAAGGGATAACCCTATCGATAAAAGGGTTGGTATTCAGGTATGCGCGCGTCCACTCGCCCGCAAGAAAATCGATGCGCGCCGATGGAAAAGCCTTCTTCAGGCGCGGCAGCACGGACGAAGCGATAAACACGTCACCGAGGTGGTCTATGCGGGAGATGAGTATGCGACGCACCCCGGCCTTGTCCAACCGCCTCTTGCCGGGCCTCCTTATGAGATATCCGGCAGAATCGACAAGCCCCTGCAAAAAGGCCATGTAAGGCTTCTCATAGAGATAGTCCCTGCCAAAGGCTTGCCTCATATCTCCCCATATTATCCACAACCGCAACGGCAACAGACACCAACAAGCCTGCCAACAAAAATGTATTTAAATTCAAGATGTTGCACGACAAGTCAAGCAGAGCGTCTGAGCGCTATCCACGCATATCAACATCAACAATCATCCACAGGCCGGGGCGCTGCAGTCAACACCCGCCAATCTACAAACCTTCATAAAGCCTGACAAGGGCCGTTGCAGCGCTTTGCCACGGCTCGACTGAAGCCGCCTCCCCTTCATCAGCGCCGTGCGCCTGCGCAACCGGCATCAGGAACCTCTCCCGCCTCCGGGCGCCCTCACCGTCATTACCGGTAGCGGATAGAAAGAGGGCGCACCTGCCTATCACATGGCGGTTGAAAAACTCATACGACGAGCCGACCGGCATTTGCGTATCATCCCCGGTCTCGACCACCAGTTTTGCGCGGGAAGAGACAAGCCTTGCCAACAGACTTATCTGAAAGGCCGAGGCGGAATACGGCGCCTCGAATACGTGGACGATATCAGGCCTTGCCATGCGCAGCGTCAGGGCAAGGGCGATAATATCCATATAAAAAAACTTCTCCGGCCTGTTCCGGTATGCAACCGGCAGTCCAAGAAGCCGGTACCCGTCGGCCTCGACCGTATACGCGTGCTCGTCGTTACCATCCACCCTCCAACCCTCCGGCGCTATGACCGTCACCTCATGGCCGAGGGCCGCGAGTTCGCGGAACAACAGCCTGCGGCCGGGCACAACCGCCTCGTGCCATGCAAAGACTATCTTGAGCTTATTTCCCGTTGCCATCTGTCTCCTTTATTGCCTTCCGTCCGCCGTTCTTAGGGACATAGAAGATAACCCACGCGTTTGTCGGCTTGACGAAGTATTTTGCGTAAAGCTCATAACGGCTTGCAGCGTAGTTATTGAGCGTGTTCGGGTCGTCCGGCAAAGGCTCGCCCGTAAGGAGCTTATTCAATTCATTCCCGTCTCCGAGTATAAGGAGCGGTATCTCGTTATTGTCTATCTGCCTGAATAGTTCCGGCTTGGGCACAAACCCGTACTTGCGCGCCTTAGTCATGTCGGTCATGAGCTCCCAGAAAAAGGCGCTGTCGGTCGGGTACTCGAAACCCATGACCGGCCTCCTGCCGGATTCAAAGACAAAGACCCCCCAGTTGTCAAGCACGACATCATCCGGCTTCGTGACCTTCTCGACGATATCCCGGCTGAGCCTGTCCACCAGCGCGGGCGTGACGATAAGGTCGTCCGAGGGTAGCATATAAAAGATGCTCGTCTTGAGCCTTCGCCTGTAGTGAACATCGAGCGCGACGACTGATAAGATTATCACAACCGACAGCCCGATTACGATTTTTTTTGCGGATACGCGCTTTACAATCTCCTCAAAGAGCGGGACGGTAAGCAAGACCATGAATATCACGACCTGGTTCACATACCCGAGGTAATTGCCGTAGAGGTTGGAGCAGATGTAGACGATGGTTGCGAAGACAAGCCAGATAAAGACGTATACGCGGCGCCGCTGAGTATCGGCAACGCCACGGTGGAAGATGAAATAGACGGCGGTCGAGGCCGCGATAAGGACGAGAAGCACGACGGTATCCGGCACGGCTATGACCTCGATGAGTCCCTTCATCATCACGGCGGTCTTGTTGCCCTTGTGTATATCCACAATGAAATCGGGGTTGTTCCCTTTGCCGAGATATATCTGCGCGTAAGCTCCGGCCCAGATGGTATATGCGCGAAGCGGCTCCTTTATGAATATCCATACCGCCGGGAGCATGGGCGCGGTCGTTGCAACGGTAAGTACCGCCAGTCTTTTAATCGCCTGCCTTACGCCCGCGCCGTCGGCAAGCGTTACCCATGCCACCCATAACGCAAACGTTATCGGCAGGAGAAAGACGAGCCTCACGCCCATGGATATGCCGAGCAGGAGGCCCGACAAGGCGAGCATCCTCGTACTCAGCGCCCGCCTTTCCATATAGGCGCCTGTGACGACCGCGAACGCGGCGAAGGTCAGCAGGTTAGAGAGAGCGAACGGCTTTACCGGGATATTGGTCTTGAAATAGGTCAGGTTGACGATGAAGAGCAGATAGACGACAAGGGTGACGAGCAGGTCGCGCGAGAACCGCCTTGTCCACCAGACGACGAGCGCTCCTGATGCGAATATCGCCGCAACCGATAGCGAGCGTCCGCCAACGATGCTGAAACCCGCAACCCGCATCCACAGGCCGTAGAAGTAATAGAGGAGCGGCTGGTTATGGGCGTTGATATCGAGTATCGGGATGCGGCCGTATTCGACTATCTCTTTCGAGAGGACGAGCATGCCCCCCTCGTCCCCGTCGATAAAGCGCAGATACATCCCTGCGATGAGAATCGCCAGATGCGCTGCCGCAGCCGCGGCAATAGCCAGTTTCAGGAGTTTTTCCCTTGTCATACTAATCCACTATTGCCACAATACGAACGAGTATACGGGCGATACAAAGAGCACCCGGACTATCGTCAACGCGGTCAACACGCCGATGAAGTACCCCGCGTACCTGATTGGCACGGACCTCTCCACCCCATAGGAGAGGACAAGGAACGGGAATACGCCATAGAAGATCCGCAGCAGGCCGTTGAAGTTATTCCACTGCGACGGCACGGTAATGACCGCAAGCAGGGCATACGCCAGGGTCACGTAATAAAAGGGATGGCGGGTCTTCACAAGACGCCAGCCCATGAGGACAAGCAGCGCCATGAGCCAGACGAATATAAAGATGTTGATTGCGCCCTTGAGCGCGTCTTTCGCGCCCGCGCCGGCAAACGTCTTGAGATGGCCGTATATGCCGGAAAACGGCACAAAGCTGATGACGGTGGAAGACTCGGCAGTCGGAAGCGTACCTAGTGTCCGGAAGATATACTCCTGCCAAAGGAAGAACGGCAGAAGGGAAGCGGCCAGAAGCCCAGCGCGCTTGAGAGAGCGGCGGCTGTGCGCCTCCCATACGAAAAGCGGCGCAAATACCACGACCGTATCCTCGCGCGTCAGGAACGCAAGGGCGAATAATACCGCGGTCAAGGGCAGGTTGTCCTCAAGATAGAAGTAGACGGCCGCAATGATGAGAGCCAGACAGAGCGCCGACGGGAGGTCGTACTGTATCGTCATTATCGACGGCGGCGCAAGCCCGTAGAAGAGGCTCCAGAACGGGCTGAGGGAAAACCGGCGCAAGAGCAATATGAAAAAATATACGCCGACGGCAAGGGCGATAAGATTGACGCAATAGAGCGAGTACGGCAGGAGCCGGACGTCGTTGAATGCCGCAAGCCGTGCCGCGAGCGGATAGACGACCCTCTGCTGCCTGTAGCCGTCCTTATAATGGCCTATCGTAAGGAACGGGTCCATGGCGACATAGTAATAGGCCTGGCCGTCGTATCCCCCGCCCCTGTCAAATACCACCATCCCCTTTTGTATATATTCAGGGGCGACGGTATCGGTAGCCGTATCCGACGATAGCCTTATCATGGCTGAATAGTCGTAGCCGTACGGCCTTATCGAAAAGAGGACAAGCAGATGGACGACGATAAGCGTAACGCCTATGCAAGCCCATGTCTGTGCGGTTTGGTTATTCACTTCAATTCCTCCGCCCATTTACGCCTTTCGCAGCTCAGACCTTCAGGTCTGATGGCCTCTACCCGCGCATCTTCAGGGCTGAAGCCCTGAGCTACACAAGCGCGCTTCATGCAAACCCCTCGAATACATCGAGCGTCAGCTGCGCGGTCTTTTCCCACGAAAAGGCGCGTGCGCGCTCAAAGCCCCTTTTTGTCAATTCTTCACGAAGGGCGCTGTCGCTCGCAAGCCTTGTCAAGGCCCCGGATATTGCGCCCTCGTCAAGCGGGTCAACGAGTATTGCGGCGTCTCCCGCCACCTCTGGCATGGAAGAGCAATTTGATGTCATCACCGGACAGCCGCAGGCGAATGCCTCGACAATGGGGAGGCCGAAACCCTCATGGAGCGAAGGAAAGGCAAGCCCGATGGCACCACCCAGAAGCGCGGGCATATCCTCAAGCGGCACGTACCCGAGGATGAGCACGTCGTCTTCAAGGCCGAGACTGCGTATCGCAGCCATGACGTTATCGTAGTCCATCCCGCTTTTACCCGTAATGACGAGCCTTGCCGCACCCCTTGCCCCGCTCCCTGCGAATGCGCGTATAAGCCCCGGCAGGTTCTTCCTGTACCACAGGAGACTCGACGTGTTTATGAAATAATCTTTCGATAGCCCGTACTTCTCCCTCACGCGGACGCAATCAGCCGCCGGCGCGGGCCGAAAAAGCGCGGTATCGTAACCGAGCGGTGTCACGGTTATGCGGCCCGGGTCGATGCCCGTCACCTCAAGCACGCTCTTTTTCGTCGCTTCCGAAATGACAAGGACGGCGTCGGCCTTTTTTATCGTCCACGTTATCGCCTTAATGAAGTGGAGCTTTGCCGTCATGCTTATCGGGTTACGCAGGTACTGGCGAAGCGGCACAAGGTCATAGACCGTAATCACCTTGGGCCCGGAGACGAACGGCGGCAGCTTCTCGTGCGGCACGAAGACGATATCGTGCGGCTCGCGCGCGAGCACGCGCGGCAGTTTAAGGTTCGTCCAGAAGAGCGGCGCGCCGGTGACGCGCTCCCTGAAGTTTACGCCCTCGACCTTGTGTATAATCGGGCCGCTTGAATAGAGGTCGTAGATATTCGCCTTGTCTACGGCGGCAAGCCCCTTCATCAGGTTATGGGCGTAGTAGCCCATCCCGTTGAGCGGGGTCTCGCTGAGCATCTTCGCGTGCACGGCTATCCTCATTTGAACCTTGCCATAACGTAGAGTCCGCGCCCGGTAAAGGGCAGCAGTTTGAATAACGGCTTGAACAACGATGCAACTGCGCCGAGACGACTTGAGCCGGTCTTTGCCGTTAGCCAGCCGCCGGGGTCTGGCTTTTTTGTCTCATGCGCAACGACTACCGCGCCGTTTCGCTCAAGGAGCGACGCGAGGCTCTTAAAGCTCCACCTCGTCAGATGATGCGGGGGCCCGTCCTGCCTGTCAAACCGCGCAAGCGTCCTGTCGCGGTTCGGCACGCTCAGGGCCAGATACGCCCCGGGGTTCAACAGTCCCCTCAAACTCATGATAAAACCGGCCGGGTCTTCGAGATGTTCCAAGACCTCAAAACACGTTACAACGTCAAAGCCCCTGTGCGGGAACCTTTCACCCAACGAATCGACGCTCATGGCAAAGACGTTCTCAAGCCCGCGCCTTTTCCGCGCGACCTCGACTTTCTCCGCTACAAAATCCACGCCCCATACCTCATACCCTTTTTCAGCAGCCGCGCAGATGAACTCGCCTGCGCCGCAGCCGACATCCAGAAGACGTCTGCCGTATACGGCCGGGGCCGAGAGAAAACGCCTGTGGTGCCAGCTAAGGGCGCACTCGTGCGTCCAATAGTCGATATGCGCCTCTGCTGCCCTGTAGGTTTGCGGGTCTGCGCCGGCCATCGGGTCTGAAAAGACAAGGTCGCACGAGGCGCAGCGGCAAAGGATGTATTGACCTGATGCGCCTACTGGCCTGCCTTCGTTTATCACGCCGCACGACGGGCACGCTCTCGTCGTCATATACTCCCCTTGTCCTTGATGCGCGCCGTCGCCACCATGCCCGTGCCGGGCAATTGAAGCAGGCTCAGAAAAAAGCCGGGCACAGCGCACACGGCCTTCAGCATGGTCTCTTTAATCGTCATAAGGCGCACTGCCTTATCAAGACTGGCCTGCGCCGCGCCCCCAACGCCTGCAAGCCCCTTCTTCACAAGTCCGCTGGCAATGCCCAGGCGCACCCTGTTCCTGAGATAGTTTGCAAGGTCATCACTGTCAAGAGTCTTCTCGCGAAGCCTCACCACCTCAAAGCCCGCGCGCTCCAGAAAACCCTTGAGCACGGACGGACTCCATCGCGTCAGGTGATTCGGCGGGCCGTCGCCTGTGCCGAGGGTGTCGATAAACCTGTCCCTGTTCGGCACGCTGAGGACGATAAGCCCGCCCGGCGATAGCAGCCCTTTGAGGTCTTCAAGGAATCGCGTGGGAGAGTCGAGATGTTCGAGGACCTCGAAAAAGGTCACGACGTTGAACTTGTTGGAGCCGAACCGCTCTTTGATATCTGCGACGCTCAGGCAATATACCCTGTCAAGACCGTATCTCGACCGGGCAGCCTCGATATTCTTCCCGTCGAAGTCAATGCCCCACGGCTCGAAACCCGCCTTGGCCGCCGAGTCCAAGAAGACACCGGTGCCGCAGCCGATATCAAGGAGAGCGCCGCGCGAAGCGATATCAATAAGGGCCTTGACGTGATACCACTCAGGCCGCCGCGCTATCACGCGACCCACGCCATAGGCGTCGGACGACTCATACCAACCCGCGCCCGGGGCGGCAAAGGGTTCCGCATACTCGACGCCGCACGCGTTGCACATCCAGAGCGTATACTCCCCGAACCTGCCCGTCTGGCGCGGCGCGGCCTCTTTCAGACAGACCGGACACCTGCGCATCATCTTATCCACCCCGTAAAAAGCCGTCCCGCAAGGAGACGATATACCATGAACCACATCGCATTCCTGCGATACGCCCATGTACGACCGGGGAGTTGCGTCAACTACTGTCCGAATCTCCTGATGGCCCCGCTTGCCTTCTCAAACATATAATCCGCCTCGTCCGAGCGCAGCGCGAACGACAACGCAACGTAGACGATAATCCCGCAAGCGGACATGAGGACGATATACGCGAGGACGCCGTACTTCGTCTGCATCTGAAAAAGCCCGGACAGAGGCGCGGTCAATAAAAGGAGCGCGCCTGTCATTGCAAGGGCCGCCGCAAGGTGGCGGCTAAAAGGCGCCAGCAGCGGCCTTATAACGTCCATGCCCGTCTTCTTCCGCAAGACAAAGAGCATCGCCGCAAGATGCACCGTGGCCGTGGCGGAAAACGCGAGCGGTATGCCGATAAAGCCGAAGGCCGGGGTGAATATGACGAGCAGGATTACGTTCAACGCCACGACAACGATACCGAGAACGCTCATCGTCTTTATCTCTTTCAACGCGAGAAAGACCCTGCTCAGTATCATGACCGAGGCCGCGCCGCAAATCCCGAAGACGTAATAGAAAAGGGCCGTGGACGTCAGGGCGGTGGAGGCCGGCGTAAACGCCCCCCTCTCGAAGAGCAGGCCCACAAGCGGCCGCCCGAGTATCGCCATCCCGGCTATGGTCGGCACGATGACGAACGAGACGAGACGCATACCCTTGGTAAGTAACGCGGCAAGGCCGTCCATATCGCCGTCCACGGCAAACCGCGAGAAGGCCGGGAGCACCACGCTCATGGCCCCAAATATCAGGAGATTGGACGGAACGTTCACGAGCTTGAAGGCATAGCTCAGAGCGGCGATAGAGCCTTCGGGAAGTCCCGCGGCGATGCTCCTTTCATATAGTATGCCGCAATAATTTACGGCCGCGGATACGAATATGGGCAGGAGCAGCACACCCGTCTCTTTAAGGCGCGCCTGGCCCGCGTCAAGCCTTAATGAGTATCCAAGCCTCTCGGTTCTAAATAGAAGGACGAGTGCGGCTATAAAGACGACGCTCCCAATAACGTAGCCGACAGCAAGGGAGAATATGCCGAAGGCGTCTTTGAAGGCCAACAGCACCGCGATGATGAAGACGAAGTTGAAAGACCTGCCCAGCGCCGGCACAAAGAACCGTCCGTGGGCGTTCAAACGGTTGGACATGTAGGCCGCAACCGGGGCCGTAAAGACGAGGATAAGCATAATCCTGGTGAGCGCGGTTGCAAGGCTGCGGGCCTCGCCCGTAAACCCTGCGGCCACAAAGTCGATTAGCGGCGGCGCCAGCAGGTATAGCGCGGCGCACGCAAAGACGGACAGGATGGCGGTGGCGTTAAGAAAGGTCGAGAAGAACGCATCTGCAGGGCCCGACTTTTTATACTCTACGTATGCTGGTATGAAGACCGCGTTAATCGCCGTGACGAAAAGCTCTACGACCATCACGGTGATGACGAGGGCGAGGAAGTAGGCGTCAGCGGCCCAACTCGTGCCGAAACTGCCCGCGATGAATATGTCCACGGCAAAGTTCAGCAGTTGGCCGATGAGCGTGGCCGCAACGGCGAGACTGATTGAACGGAGCATTAGTATGCGCCTTTACCAAACAGGACCGCGGGGATTGTCATGATGAGTATCTTGAAGTCGAGCCAGAGGCTCCAGTTGTCGATATACTGAAGGTCGAGCCTCATCCAATCGGAGAAACTGATGTTGTTCCTGCCGCTCACCTGCCAGATGCAGGTAAGACCGGGCTTCATGGACAGCCTTCTCCTTTGCCAGCGCTCGTAGAGCGCGACCTCGGTGGCAAGAGGCGGCCTGGGGCCGACGATGCTCATCTCGCCTTTGAAGACGTTCCACAACTGCGGCAGCTCGTCAAGGCTTGAGCGGCGCATAAACCCGCCCACCTTCGTTATGCGCGGGTCGTTCCTTATCTTGAAGGCCGGGCCGTCAACCTCGTTCAACGCCTTAATGTCCACGAGCATCGATTCGGCCCCAACGCGCATGGAGCGGAACTTATGCATATAAAACGGCTTGCCGTTTATGCCGCACCGTTGCTGACTGAAGATGATCGGGCCGGGAGACGTTAATTTTACCGCAGCCGCGCACAGAGCTATAAGCGGAGAGAGGCCGACGAGCATCAAAGACGAGATAACGATATCAACGATACGCTTTACGAACAGGGCGTTCTCGTCTGTCGGCAGCGTCGTGAAGGTAAGCAGCGGCACGTCGTCCAGCTCTTCTATATGCACCCTTGCTATCATGTGCGGAAAGACGCTCAGGAGCATGCGCGCGTTGACGCCCTCGTCCTCGAGCATCAGGAAGACGTCCTCCAGCGCGGCGACGCGCTCGTGCGGCACGGCGAATATGACCTCGTCAACGTTCAGGCGGTGTACGATATCGGATATCTCGGCTACGCTGCCGAGACTGCCGCGCTCGCGCGCGCCGTTTTCAGAGACGAAGCCAAGAAAATTAAAGCCCCAATTGCCGTGCGCCTTGATGATGGAGGCCACGCGTGAGGCTGCCTCGCCCGTGCCGACGACCACCACGTTATTCATGTTAATCGGTCTTTTAAGCCACGCGCGCACGGCAAGGCGCATAAGTATCCTGCCCAAGGCAAGGCAAAAGACGTTTGTAACGGCGAAGACCGCAAGGAAGAGACGGCTGAGATATATGGAGCGCAGGAGAAAGAGAACGGCGGTCAGCGCGACCACGGCGGCGACTGAACCCGCGAGTATCCGCACCCACTCCATGAAGAGCCTGGCCTTTGAGGAGAAACGATACGCGCCCGCGTAGATGAGCGCGACCGTCCAGAACGGGGCTATAAGCAGCAGAAGCCAGAGATAATCCCATATAGGGAAGAGGCTCCCGTAAACGGAAAACCACTGCTCCCTAATCCGATAGGCGAGAAGGAACGAGACGGCCGTCAGCGCGATATCGAGGAGATAGACGGATGCGACTATGGACTTGACCTTCTTCTTGACCAAGGAAACTTCTCCATGTTGATTGCCGATTATCCGCAATCGGCCTTATGCGCTTAAAGAAACTCTTAATAATTACGTCTCGTTGTCATTGAGGACTCAGACCTCAGTAATGTCAGATTCCCTTGTACGTCATTCCCGCGTGTCTCATGGCGGGAATCCAGTCTTTTCGGAGCGATAGATTCCCGACTAAGACTTCGGGAATGACAAATACAGTCTAACAGAAGACTCAGACCTAAAGGTCTTAGCTGCACAGGCGTCGTCTTGAACAGCTCAGGGCTTTAGCCCTGAATAAATGCATGCGGAGCGCATCGACAGGAAACCCTAAGCCGATATGGGCATACTATGCGTATACGCCGCCGTAATGAACGCGCCGAAACGCTCTTTAAAGACCTCTCTATCGAACTTCATGGCGTGCGCCCTTATCACGGCCGGGTCAAAAGTCTCCGCTGCGGCCTCCATCCTGCGCATGGCGTCCATCAGGGACCCGACCGTCGGGGCGTCAAAGAAATACCCGGTCACGCCGTCGATGACCGTATCGAGCGCGCCCCCGGCCTTGTACGCGATAACCGGCCTGCCTGCGGCATTCGCCTCAAGAGGGACTATGCCGAAGTCCTCCTCCCCGGGAAATATCAACGCCTTGCACCGCGCATAGAGTCCGGCGACCACTTCGTCGTCAAGTCTGCCCAAAAACTCGACGTTGGGCTTCGCAAGCCTCATAAGCTCGTCTTTGAAAGGGCCGGAGCCAACCACCTTCAACGGCAGACCGAGACGGCCTACCGCCTCTACCGCAAGCTCTATCCGCTTGTAGGCGTTGAGCCTTGAGACAATCAGATAAAAGTCCTCGTGTGCCGGAAGCGGCTTGAAGCGCATGACGTCGACCGGCGGGAATATCACGGACGCCGAAAGCCCGTAAAAACGCTCTATCCTCTGTCTGACGGCCGTGGATATGGCCACGTAATAATCGGGCCTGCCCGCCGACTTCAAATCCCATGATTTAAGCCGCTTCAGGATGAACGGCATCACGAACCTTGCGATAAAGCCGAGCCCCTCCCTCTCAAGATAGCGTTCGGTATCCCATACGAACCTCATGGGCGTATAGCAATAACAGACATGAAGCGCGCCTTTGGACTTGAGCGCGCCTTTTGCGAACGCGCTCGATGAGCTTATTACGATATCGTAGCCGTTTAGGTCAATCGACTCCACGGCCATCGGATAAAACGGCAGATACTTCTTGAAGTGCCTCTTCAGAAACGGCAGCCTCTGCATCCACGTTGGGCGGATATCGGCGCCTTCGAGCTCAGGCCAGATGTTATCGTAGTCGACGATGGCCGTATATATCGGCGCATCAGGGTACATTTCATGGAATACCCCGACCACGCGCTCCGCGCCGCCTCTCTGGTTCAGATAATCGTGGACTATGGCTATGCGTGGTCTTTGTTCCGGCATCATGGGTGCATTAGGTTTTAATTCCAGATTTTAGCACAAAAAGAAAATCAAAAGAAGAATCTTCAAGGGCGTCCGGAGAGGGCGTCGCAATAGACCCCGAGAGTCTGCTCGGCGGTCCGTTTCCAGTTGAAGAGTCTTGCGCGGGCTATGCCTTTTTCCCTGAGGCTTGCACGAAGCGCGCCGTCGTTGAGAAGGGTCTGCATGCAGCCGGCCAGGGCCTCGACGTCAAGCGGGTTGAACGTCATGGCCGCGTCGCCGACCACCTCGGGCAGCGAGGTAAGATTGGATGAAATCACCGGCGCTCCGCAGGCCATCGCCTCAAGCGGCGTCAGCCCGAAGCCCTCGTAGAGCGAGGGTATGACGAATATCGTAGCGCCCGAATAAAGGGCCGGCAGGTCTTCCTCGCGCACCGGGCCGGTAAAGACGACCCTCTCCTGAACGCCGAACCTTTCAGGGGTTTCGTAGAGGTCCAGCCTGCGCTCCTCCATCGCGCCGGTTATGGCCAGCCGCACCCCCTTCGGTTTTATCATCGCAAAGGCCTCGATGAGCCGTTTGAGGTTCTTGCGCGGATGGTGGGTGCCCACGTACAGGATGTAGTCGCCTTCGAGCCCGTAGCGCCTCTTGACCGCATCCACCGCCGCCACGTCCGCAACCGGCCTGTACAACGACGAGACCCCGTGATAGATGACCGTAATCTTTGCCGGGTCAACCCCCAGATGATTCACTATATCCCTTTTTGTGTGCTCGGAGCCCGTAATAACACGCATGGCGCGCCTGGCCACGAGCGGAAAGACGACGCGCGCATACCAATGGCGCAGCCGCGAACACGCCCCAGGGGCGAGATAGTAGACGAGGTCGTGAATGGTGACCACGGCCGGCTTCGGGTTGTTGAGCGGCATATTGAAACTCGGGTAGTGAAAGACGTCCGGGTTGAAACGGTTCATCTCGCCGGGCAGGCCGAACTGCTCCCTGATAAGCGCGTAGACCGGTATGTCGCGCAGGAGCGGGCGCACGTATAGATTGGAACATGGAGGAATCGCCGCTCCCTTCGGCCCTGTTACGGCGCTGAAGCTGTTGTCCTGGTCTATCATAGGCAGATGCGTGAGAAGGTTCTGGATATATCTTCCAATGCCTGTGTAGGTGATCATTCGGGCATCTATCGCTACCTTCAAAGAAAGGCCCCCCTGAACAGCCTTGCAGAGTCATCGATATTTAAGGAACCTCTGATTAATTCAACCAAATTGTCATTTCGAGCGTAGCGAGAAATCTTGTTCCGCAGGTAATTCGGCAAGTTACAAGATTCCTCGTCACTTGTGCGCCAACGTTATGTTTTTAGCGCCAAAAGCGTTCCTCGGAATGACTAATAACGGAATTAATCAGAGGTTCCTTAATTTTAACGCGAGCGCGCCTGAACATTACAAGCGCCGGTGGATGAACACTCCTGTATCCGGACGTCTGAAAAAAAGAAGCCCCTGCCGCAGGCGGGGGCTTCTGAATGACATGGAACACGACAGAGCAACGCTACGCCGCCCGCGCATGACGCAATCAACCGGATGATGATTCAAGACGCGGGCTCAGCCGACCTTGGCAAAGACCATCTCCTTGTTTTCAGAGGATTGCATGCGCTTATATTCGTCCAATACGACGTCTTCGAGCATCTGACGCGTAGGTTTGTCAAGGGGATGCACAAGGTCCCTGTAAGTGCCGTCCTTCATCTTCTTGGCGGGCATGGCGATAAAATAGCCGCTGGTGCCCTTGATGACCTTCATGTCCCTGATGACGAGACAGTCATCCAATTTCACCGTCACATACGCCTTGAGCTTCTCATCTCCATCCACGGGCAATACCTTCACTTCAGTGACTCTCATCGTGCTCCTCCTTTATTGCGTGTTTATAATGCGATGGAATACATCAGAGACTACGCTTATATTTGCAAATCCTGTGCCATTAAAACCCGCCATAAAAGAAACCATTTAAATCATGCAGTTACCGAAGGAATGAACTACATTCGCAACCATTGGTCTCTTGGCGTGCACATTTTTCAAGGCACCCACGCACAATATATTGTGACTTAGGTTACATATTTTTTCAGTCCTCGTCATTTGCATCAAAGATATACACGACCGCATTGCCGCGCTTATTGACTTTAAGGATGGTTTGGATTAACCTAACTACGCGTGCAAAACTATTCAGCAGACAAGGATAGCAGAAAAAAATGAGCAAGCAACTGACCTACAGAGACGCCGGGGTTGACATAAGCGAAGGGGCGCGTCTCATCGACCTTATAAAACCCATGGCGCGTTCCACGGCCAGGGCCGGTACTATCGGCGGGCTCGGCGGTTTTGGCGCGTTATTCTCAGCCAGATTCAAGGGCCTTAAAGACCCCATCCTCATCTCATCCACCGACGGCGTAGGCACAAAGCTCATCCTCGCGTTCATGGCCGACAGGCACGATACCGTCGGAGTAGACCTCGTGGCCATGTCTGTCAACGACATCGTAGTATCAGGCGCCGAGCCGCTCTTCTTTCTCGACTACTTCGCAACCGGCCGCCTTGACGCCGCAAAGGCCGCAAAGGTCGTCAAAGGCATTGCCAACGGGTGCAAACAGGCCGGATGCAGCCTCGTGGGCGGAGAGACTGCCGAGATGCCGGGGCTGTACAAGGACGGCGAGTACGACCTGGCGGGCTTTGCAGTCGGCGTGGTGGACAGAAAGAAGATTATTGACGGCACGAAGATAAAGGCCGGTGACGCGCTTATTGGGCTTGCCTCAAGCGGACTGCACAGTAACGGCTACTCCCTTGCGAGAAAGGTCATATTCGACAGATTAAAGCTGAAACTTACTGACAAACCCGTCGGTCTCAAGAAAAATATCGGCGAGACCCTGCTTACCCCCACCCGCATCTACGTCAAGCCGTTAAGAGACCTTGCCTCAAGGTTCAATGTGCGCGGCATGGCGCACATAACCGGGGGCGGCTTTCTGGAAAACGTCCCGCGCATACTGCCCAAAGGCACAAAGGCCGCAATCAACAAAGGCTCGTGGCCGGTGCCGCCCGTATTCAACCTCATTCAGGACGGCGGCAGTATTACGGACGCGGAGATGGCGCGCACCTTTAACTGCGGCATAGGCATGGTCGTCTGCGTGCCGGCAAAAGAGGCGCAAGCCGCAGTAAAGAGGCTTCAACAATTAAAGGAAAAAGCGTATATCATCGGCTCCATAACCAAGAGAAAAGGTCGTGAAGATGCCTGCGTCGTCGAATAAACTGCCCATAGGCGTGCTCATATCCGGCAGCGGCAGCAACCTGCAATCGATTATAGACGCTTGCGAGGCAGGCAGGCTCGACGCCGAGGTCAAGGTCGTCGTCTCAAATAACCCGACGGCCTACGGCCTGGAGCGCTGCTATAAACATTCAATACCAACCGTCGTAATAACCAAGGACGAGTTCCCTGACAAGGCCGCTTTCGACGACGAGATAATAAAGACCCTTAACGCCAACGGCGTAAACCTCGTGGCCCTGGCGGGTTTCATGCGCATACTTACGCCCGCGCTCGTGGCCGCCTTTCCCATGCGCATCATGAACATCCACCCTTCGCTCCTGCCCGCCTTCCCCGGGCTCGACGTGCAACGGAAGGCGCTTGAGCACGGGGTCAGGTTTGCCGGATGCACGGTCCACTTTGTAGACGCTGGCGTGGACTCCGGCCCCATCATCATCCAGGCCGCGGTACCTGTGCTCGATGATGACACGCCCGAGACGCTGAGCAAGAGGATCCTCGTTCAGGAGCACCGCATCTACCCTCAGGCCATACAACTCTATGCGGAAGGCAGGCTCAACGTCCGCAACAGACGGGTTTTTATAACGCACGGCAAGAACGCCGAAACGAGCCTCACCAACCCGCAATGCACGTTGTTCAAGGATGACAGATAGACCCGTAATCATCTCGGCCTGTCTGCTCGGCCTGAGAACGAGATACGACGGGACCGGCGCCCGCTCTGAAGAGGCCATTGCCGCAGTCAAGGGCCGGGCCTTCATACCCGTTTGCCCTGAGCAACTCGGCGGCATGCCCACGCCGCGGCCCTGTGCATGGATAGAAAAAGGAGACGGAGCCGACGTGCTTTCGGCAACCTCGACCATAATAGACACCAACGGCGTTGACGTAACCGGCCGGTTCGTTGCCGGGGCAGAGGCCGTCTTGCAGATTGCGCGCCTTACGGGCGCAACCGAGGCCTTTCTGAAAGAGAAGAGCCCGTCGTGCGGTGTAAGCTCCATAAAGAGAGGGATGGATGTGATAAGCGGCAGCGGCGTGACTGCGACCATGCTGAAAGAGACGGGGATCGCGGTAAGAGGGTTTTAAACACATTTCTCAATCAACGGCGGATATGACGGAACAAGCGACAAAGACGACCAAAGACGAGATAGGCGCCTCAAAGACGCGGATGATATTCGACCTCTTTCTGCATGAGGACGACCGCATCAGCCAGCGCACCGACTGGTTCCTCATCTCGCATGCCATACTCTTCGAGGCCTTTGCAAGCGTGGCGAAAGACCACCACCGCTTCGCCATAGGCCTCTTCGGCCTCGTGGTAGGCTGGCTGTGGCTGATGAACGGGCTGCGCCAGCAATGGTCGTCCAAGCAGCTCGGCGAACGCATTGAGACGGCGGATGTCATGGGCGCGGATATAAGCCACGAGCTCAGGCAGCTCTTCGAAAGACGCAGAAAGAAGATGTCGCGCCTGTACCAGTGGGCGAGCGCGGTGCCGACCTTTACCGTGACCATACCGCTTGCATGCGTGATAACGTGGGTAGTCTTACTCGACGTGCCGCAGAGCGTCATGCGGTTCTACGACCACGGCTGGATAGTCGCCGCGCTCGCGCTGGCCGGGG
Source organism: Deltaproteobacteria bacterium (assembly GCA_016234855.1). GTDB lineage: Bacteria > Desulfobacterota > GWC2-55-46 > GWC2-55-46 > GWC2-55-46 > JACRNO01. The sequence continues at coordinate 40,398 of JACRNO010000030.1, forward strand.
CCTCCGTCCTGACCATACTGATTGGCAGATGGCTATTCGGTTCGTTCAATAAACGGCATGCGGTGGATTGAATACCGCTTAAACCGCCGCAACGCGCCGCGCCGCTCTTTAACTCCCCCTTGTATAATGCTTGAGAAGTATCTTACGTTAATAGATACTGATAATCATGCGCAACAGGATGTGACAGCCCGATTCCCC
>JACRNO010000050.1 GCA_016234855.1 Deltaproteobacteria bacterium
CTCGGGCCGTGGGCAGGGGTGGTGGCTATGACGCTTACGGTCGCGCTCCAGGCCTTTCTCTTCGGCGACGGCGGGGTCACGGCCATAGGGGCCAACGCCTTTAACATGGCCTTTGTGATGCCCTTTGCGGGTTATTATTCCCATAGGCTCCTTGCCGCCGGTCAACCCTGCCGCGTAAGGGCCTTTGTCGCTTTATTTGCAGCTGGATTCATTGCCGTAAACGCGGCGGCGCTTGCCGTGGCATTGGAACTCGGCGTTCAGCCGCTCATTGCCGCCGGGCTCGACGGAAGGCCGCTCTATGCGCCGTATCCGCTCTCGATAACGATACCCGCGATGATGCTGCCGCACCTTTTTTTCTTCGGCCAGGTTGAAGGGCTTGGCACGGCGCTTGTGGTATCATACGTTTATAAGACCGGCGTAGGCGGCGTAAAGACGCCCGGGCAAAAAGCGTTAAGGCCCCTGTGGGCGGTTATTATTGTATTGATAATCGCCGCGCCGTTCGGTCTTCTTGCAAGCGGCTCGCCATGGGGCGAGTGGGCAAAAGAAGAGTTCGTGGGGCTTGTAGGTTATCTTCCGGCAGGCATGGACTCTCTCGCGCTCAGGTGGCGCGGGGTCATGCCGGGCTACGGCGCCCCGGCCGGGGGCGGGTCCGGGCAGGCTTTATTTTATATCCTCTCGGCAGCGCTCGGCAGCGCGGCCGTTGTCTTTGTCGTCTATCTATGGGGAAGGCTATGGCGGCGTTGACGAGGCTCCCTGCATGGTTTAACGAGGCAAAGGGCGCGCCGTGTCCGGCCGGCGGCGTTGTCAAGCGCGAGGGGTTCGTTGATAAGAGCCTCAGGGTCATTGCCGCCTATATAAGGGATCTCGCCGTTGCGGAAGACGCGGCCGGTCAAGACGGCCTGTTACAATCGTTGGATGCGAGGGCGCGCATAGCCGGTATGCTCTTTCTTATCACCGCCTCTGCCGTAACCGGAAGCTGGTTCGTGCTCGGCCTTGTTGCCTTTGTATGCGCCGTCCTGATACACGCATCCGGGGTCGGTCTTGCGGCGTTTGTCAGGCGGGTCGCTGCGCCGGTAGTATTTACGGCCGTGATTGTCGCGCCGGTGTTCTTTGGGGTTGGCGGGGTTGGCGCGGCGCTCGGCAAGGCCGCTTTTGCGACCGGGGCGTTTATCATATCGAGGGTGGCCGTGATGGTCTCTCTTTCGACCGTGCTTGCGCTCACGACCAGACAGGCCGACTTCTTCAAGGGCCTTTCAGGGCTTGGGGTGCCGTGGTTTTTTGTCACGGCGTTGTTCATGACCTTCCGTTACGTCTTTATACTCATAAAGACGGCACAGGACGCGGCCATGGCGCGCAAATCCAGGGTCATCATGGGCGGCAGGCTCGGCGAGCCGCAGGCGTGGTTTGCATCCCGCGCCGCGCTCCTTCTGCATAAATCGCTCGGCGTGGCCGGGGACGTCAATATGGCGATGGTCTCGCGCGGGTTCAGCAACGGCAGGATAATGACGGCGGGGCACGCGCGCATGCGGACGAGGGATTACATCTGGCTTGGAGCGTCGTCGTTCGCGCTCTTCGTCTCTTTCGGGATGTGATGCCATGAGCGAGGAACTCTACAGGCTCGAGGGCGTCAGTTACGTCTACGGAGAGCAGGCGGCGCTCAATAACGTGACGTTTAGCGTAAGCCGGGGAGAGTCCCTTGCCATATTGGGGGCGAACGGCAGCGGCAAGTCCACGCTCTTGAAGCTCCTGAACGCCCTGATTTATCCGACGGGCGGCAGCATCAGTTTCATGGGTGCGGTCATGAGCGGCGACGGATTTACAGGCAATATACTCAAGTGTTTCCGTGAGCGGGTGGGTTCTGTCTTTTCCGAGCCGGACGTGCAGCTCTTCTGTCCGACCGTATTCGACGAGGTCGCCTTCGGCCCGCTTCAACTCGGTTTGGAGCCGCATGAGGCCGCGGAGCGCGCCTCCGAGCTGCTGGCCATGCTCGGCATATCGGGCCTGAAGCACAGGGCGCCGTATACGCTCTCGACCGGCGAGAAGAAGAAGGTCGCCATCGCCTCGGTGCTTGCGGTGAACCCGGACGTCCTCCTCCTTGACGAGCCGACGAACGGACTCGACCCGAGGACGCAGGTCTGGCTCTTCGAGCTGATAGAGTCGTTGAAGGGGCTTAAAAAGACCTGTATAATGTCTACGCACGATTTGAGCCTCGTCGAAGACCTTGCCGAGCGCGCGCTTGTGATAGACGAGGCCCACGCCCTTGCGGCCGACGGGACGAGCCGCGAGATACTGATGAATAAAGACCTTCTGCTCGCGGCCAATATCATACACGAGCATACGCACAGGCACGGCGACGTCGTGCATATACACAGCCACGGGCCGTTCGCCGTTCACGACGAGCATGATTAGCGCATAAGGCGCATGGGGCGGTCTGGAATCGCGGATAACCTGAAGACAAATCAACAAGGGAGGTGTACATGGTCATCCGGTTGATATTGATGATGGGTGTCTTTTTATTGACTCTGCCGATGGCGGCGTTCGCGGCCGGCGCGGCGGATAGCCAAGCCGATATCGAGGCCCTGAAAAAGAGGGTGGACGAGCTTGAGAAGAGGGTTGACGGGACGGAGCGGGTCGACGAGAGAGGCCACAGGCTGCATCCCGTCCACAGCGCCTACGGTCTCAAGATTGGAGGAGGCGTCACAATGACCGGCCAGGGGGTCTACGGTCTCAAACCCGGCAATAAACAGCCGGGCGCGGCTGCCCTATCGGCCGATATATCGATAGAGTCTCCGGTAGGCGCCGATGGTCGCGTGGTCGGCGTCCTGGACCTTCAGCACGGGGCGGGCCTTACGAACATACCGCCCTTGTTCAAGTCCCCGAACGGCAGCCCCACGGGAACGAACGCGGACGTGGAGTCTTTTGACGACGACCAACTCCACGTGACTGAGTTCTACTATGAGTACAACGCCGATGATGCGTTTGTCCTGACTGTAGGGCAGATGAACCTTACCGGCTACTTCGACGCGAACGCATATGCCAACAACGAGAGGACTCAGTTTCTGGCTAACGCCTTTGTCAACAACCCGGCGATAGAGTTCGGCGGCACGGATAATTTTTACGGGCCCGGCGTAATGGTCACGTATACGCCGTTTAAGGGCGTGGATCTGATTGCCGGCGCCTTCGATAACAACGGTGATTACGTGGAGACGTTCGACAGTCCGTTCTCTATGGCCGAGCTTGACGTTAAGACCGGCTTATTCGGCAGGGAAGGTAACTACAGGTTCTATTACTGGAACAGGCAGGGCCGTCCCGCGGCAAGCGTGGCTGATACTGCTAACCCCAACGACCCGGCACTTGAGAAGGCCGCAAACCAGGGGGCGGGCATAAGTCTTGACCAGGAATTGACGGACGGCGCGGGAGTCTGGCTCCGGGCCAGTGTGCAGCGTCATAAGGTCGCGCAGTCGGATAGATTCGTCAGCGCGGGTCTAAACTTCAAAGGCGTTGCAGGCAGGTCAGAGGATACAATCGGCCTCGGTTACGGCGTAAGTTTCATGGGCAAGGACTACAAAGGCTACCTTGCGGATAACCAACCGTCGTTCAGGACGGCTGCCGAGCATTACGTCGAGGTCTATTATGACGCCGCCGTTGCCGGGGCAACGGAGAATACCGGGTTTCATGCCGCGCCGGATTTCCAGTATATAGTCAATCCGGGCGGTGCAGCGAACGGCGCAAAGGTCTTTGTCTATGGGATGAGGCTGCAAGCGTTCTTTTAACGGAGTTTCGAACCACGGCAGGAAGGTTTTTAACGGCCTGCCGATACGCTGATACATAAAAAGGAGGTCGTAAAATCATGGAGAAGGTACTGGTATGGAACAATCCAAGCAAGGCGCTCTTCAGCGCAATCGCGGTAGTCGGGCTTGCATTCGCGCTGTGCGTGATGGTCTATGGGATGGAATCGATTGCCCCGGGCGTGCACGACGCATTCCACGACTTCAGGCACACCATCGGCATGCCCTGTCATTAGACGTCCCAGGTGATGATACCTTTTCCGTTCCTTTGCGCCAAAGGGTGTGCCCATGGTGCAGAGGCCACGCCGCGTCTGCGTCAGAGTGGTCTATTTCAGAGGAGTTAACTCATGATATCAAAAGACGGACTCGCGGCCGACCTTGCCGCCGGGGTCTTGTGGGGCTGGCTCTCGCTCTTCGTCAATGCCCTGACGGGTGTGTTCACGCCTGAGGCCGGATTCGTCCACGACCTCGGCAGTTTCGGTCTGGCAGGGGTGATTAACGCGTTTGTCGCAGGCGGCCTTCTCTCGCTCTTTATGGGCCATCTGCCGGGCAGGTCGGTCATGCTCAAGGCCGTGACGGTCTCGGTAATACTCTGGCTTGTGCTGCGCGCCGGGGCAATGATGCTCTCGCATATCGACCCGGAGCGCTACCACGTGGCTACATGGGAGAGCCTACAGGGGCTTCTGCTCGCCGTGCTCATGGGCGTGCTTATCGGGTTTGGCCGCAGGCTGGTAGCGGGCCGAAGGGTTCCGGCTCACGGCTGACGCCGCGCCCGGCGCCGGGTTGAACTGCGCCTGCGGGATGATAATATCCCCGGAATATGTTATCATCCGGGGTGTCGGCGATTTCTTACGAGTATCCGGAGACGGTTTTGTTCAGGAATCTCCTTATCGTTTTATTGATGGCGTTTGCGGCTATTGCGCCAATCGATGCGTCGGCAGGCGGTAGCGCCGTCAATATCATCTATACCGGCGCGCTCCACGGCGAGCTTGAGCCGTGCGGCTGCTCGCCCAAGAACCAGTCCGGCGGCCTTACGCGCCTTGCTGCCTTTGTCTCGTTAAGGAAGACCGCCCTTTCTCCGTATCTCCTTGTCGACGCTGGCAACTCAATGGCAGGCGATACCCCTCAGGGCAGGCTCAAGGTCGAGGCCATGCTCGGCGCATATAATATAATAGGCTATGACGCGGTTGCCTTCCTTGGCAGTGACACAAGTCTGCCAAAGGCGTTTTTGACTCCTCTTATAGATGCCAATAAAGTGCCTGCGGTGTTTGAGGGCGGAGGCCGGGTCGTCGAGCGCGGCGGCTTGAAGATAAATATCAGCGCCAACGGGTCTGCCCCTCGCCCCGGGATGCTCAATATACTCCTTACGGAGATGCCTGTTGCCGAAGCGGCCCTGTTGGAGGGCTGGCAGGTGATAATCACCTCGTCCGGCGAGGTCATGGCCGAGCCACGTCTTCGTCCAGAGGCTAAAGGCGGCGTGGTTGTCTCGGCCTGGCCAAAGGGCGAGCGTTTCGGCATACTCACTATTGACGTTGACAAGGCAGGAGACTTGAAGTCCGTATCGCACAGGTGGGAGGCCCTCGCTATGGACGCGCCTGAGGATGCGCGGGTGCGCGGTGTCCTTCTGGCCTATGATGAAAAGGTGGCGGCGCTTTTGAAGGATGAGGAAAGGAAGGCCGCCAGCGATGGGCCGTATCTCGGAGCCGAGGCCTGCGCCGCTTGCCATCAGCCATTCGCGGAGCAATGGCGCGCCACCCGTCACTCCGGGGCGTTCAAAGACCTTGAGCGGGTCGGCAAATCCAAAGACCCGGAGTGCGTCAAGTGCCATACTACGGGCTACGGGCTTGAGGGCGGTTTTTACAGCAAGACCACGACCCCCGGGCTTGCGGGCGTGCAGTGCGAGGTCTGTCACGGCCCGGGTAGGGGACACGTAATGGATTTTTCCCTGCCTATGCGTCCGGTTGACGAGTCGCTCTGCCGCGCCTGTCATACCAGAGAGAACAGCCCGGAGTTTGATTTCAAGACCTACTTCGAGAAGATAAGGCACGAATAATGGAGGGTCGAGATGAACATCAGGAGATTGTTTGTGTTTTTACTGCTTGCGATGCTCTTGCCGATGATTGCGCACGCGGATGGGGCATTGTCCATAAAGGGCGTTTATAAGGAAGTCCCCGGCGCTCAATTCAAGTATGATGGAAAGACCGTTGAGGTGATGGAGTTCCTGAGTTTTTACTGCTCGCATTGCTTTGCATTTGAAAAGGCCGTGCCTGTGATCAAGGGTAACTTCCCGAAGCGGATAAAATGGCGCGTGATGCCTGTCTATTGGGGCACCGGCTCTTCCGTGCCCGGCGAGGCATATCTGCTTGCCGAAGACGCGGGCAAGGGCGAGCAGATGAAGAAGGCGCTCTTTGACGCAAGCTTCAGGGATAAGCTGGATATAGGCAAGTATGAGGTCGTCGAGTCTCTGGCAATGGAGGTTGGCCTTGGCTTTGACTTCAGCCGCAAGTTGCGCTCCGGCGAGAAGGCGCTTGAGGCGGGCAATATCCTCAACTTGGCGCGCACGTACGGCGTGGAAGGGACCCCGACGTTTATCATCGCGGGTAACCTCAAGGCAGACACGGAGGCATTCGGCTCAGACACAAGCGCCATAAGAGAGAACATCATTACCATCGTCAAGAGCGTGCTTGAGAGCAAAGGCTCCAAAGCTAAATGACGTCTGCCTGCAGGTCTTCCGTCTGCTGATGACGGAAGACCTGCGATCATTTTTGCATCAAAAGAATCGAGAGAAGCCATACATTGACCTCCCGGCAAAATACTGAGACGCCCCCGCGTCTTCGCAAGGGCTTTACAACCGGCACGGCGGCCGCCGCCGGGGCAAAGGCCGCATCCCGCGCCCTCTTCGCTTCGATTAAAGGTAAAGATAAGAGTAAGGGCGGTGGTTCCGTAGCGTCCGTCCAGAGTTCAATCCCTGTAACCTTGCCGGCCGGGGCCGTTCTCAGCATACCGGTCAAGTCCGTAGTCGTCACCGGAAGAACGTCAACGGCCGTCATAGTCAAAGATGCGGGAGATGACCCTGACGTGACCAATGGCGCGGAGATAATAACAACGGTCGAGTTCGTCCGCATGAACGCGCACCGCGCATCCGTTAAGGTTTGCGGCGGTAAAGGTGTCGGTCTCGTTACGCGGCCCGGGCTCAAGATCGGCGTGGGCAGATCCGCCATAAACCCGGTCCCTCTCAGGATGATAAGGGCCGCGGTTGCCGAGGCCGCGCTTGATGCCGGCGTAACTCCGGCCGTAGTCGTCACCGTGACGGTGCCTCAGGGCGCAGTCCTTGCGGAAAAGACGCTGAACCCGCGCCTTGGCATAACTGGCGGCATATCGATACTCGGCACCACCGGCATAGTCGAGCCGATGTCCCTCAGCGCGTACACCCATTCGATATCCTGCGCCGTGGACGTGGCGCTTGCATCAGGATGCGCCGAGGTCGTATACGCGACCGGAAGGACGAGCGAGAAGGCGGCAATGGCCGCGCTTAATCTACCTGAGGTCGCCTTCATACTCACGGGCGACCACATGGGGTTTGCCCTTGCGGACGCCGCGCCGAGACCGGCGCTTCGCCGCGTTACCGTGGCGGCCCAGTTCGGCAAGATGACGAAGCTCGCGGCCGGTAGTTTTAAGACGCACTGCTCCGAGTCGAGCGTCGAGTTCGAGTTCCTGGCCGGGTTGTGCAGGGCGCGCCTCGCGCCCGAAGGGCTTGTACGGGAGGTCCTTTCGGCCAATACCGCCCGCCAGATTTTTTTCATGCTCCGCGCCAAAGGGTATGACGCGGTGCTTGCCGAGGTATGCGCCCTTGCGCGCCGTAACTCCGAGCGCATCATAGCCAAAGGCAGGGAGGCGGGCCAGCCTGATATCGAGGTATGCGGGATGCTGGTCGGGTATAATAACGAGGTCGTCTGCGTGTCAGAGCGATGATATACGTAATAGGCATAGGTATAAGCGGCAGGCCGTCCCTTGCCCCTGCCGCGCTTGAGATAATCGGCCGCGCCCGCGGCCTTGCGGGCGCCTCGCGCCACCTCGCCGAGTTTGCGGATTTTGCAGGGGCAAAGAGGCCGATCACAGCCGACCTTGACGGGCTTTCGAGGTTTATCTCCTCTGTTGCGAAGAAGGGCGACGTGGCGGTGCTTGCCACCGGAGACCCGCTCATCTACGGGGTCGCTGACTTCATGATAAGGCGGTTTGGCAAGGCTGCGGTCAGGATAATCCCGAACGTAAGCGTGGTGCAGGAGGCCTTTGCGCTGATAAAGGAGAGCGCCAACGGCGTTTTTATAACGAGCGCCCACGGCAGGCGCGGTCTTGCCAATCTTGTGGATGCAGGCCGCAGAAACGCCAAGCTTGCGATATTGACCGACGGGGTCAATACCCCGGCTGTTATCGCCAGGGAGTTTCTCAGAGGCGGCGCGGGCGGCTTCGACGTCTACGTCTGCGAGTCAATCGGCATGAAGGCCGGGCGTGTGCGCAAGGGCACGCTTGAGAGCGTGGCGCGGATGCGCCGTTTTCATCCGCTCAATACCATGATACTCATTCGTACTGCTTCGTTTGAGTCCATGCGCCAGCGTCGTATCGGCATACCGGATGCCGCGTTCAGGCATCGGCCCGGCATGATTACAAAGGAAGAGATACGGGTGATAGCGCTTGCAAAGTTGGATATCTCCGAAGATAGCGTTATATGGGATATCGGCTCGTGTTCCGGCTCCGTTGCAATAGAGGCGGCCAGGCTTGCGCCTCTCGGTTCCGTCCATGCAATAGAGAAGTCGGCCTCACGCGTTCGGGACATACGGGCCAACATGAGAAGCCTCAATGCTGCTAACGTGCACGTGATCTGCGCAAGCGCGCCCCAATGCCTGACGGATAAAGCTATGCCGCCGCCCGATGCGGTCTTTGTCGGCGGAGGCGGGGCAAAAGTCGGCGCCATACTGGCCGTTGTCGCCCGTAGGGCAAAGCCCGGTGCGCGGGTCGTGGCAACGGCCGTGACCATCGAGACCGCATCCGTCGTAACCGGTTTCTTCAACAAGCGTAAGTGGCCCGTTGAGACGACGCTCGTGAATCTTGCAAAGACGAGGCGTCTGGGCGATCTGAATATGCTTGGCGCGTATAACCCGGTATTTGTAATAAATGCGAGGAGGCCGTATTGAAGACAGGCAGATTTTACGGGGTAGGGGTAGGCCCGGGCGAGGCAGAACTCATGACGCTCAAGGCCGTGCGCGTGATAAAAGACGCGTCTGTCATTGCCGTGCCCAGGTCGGCCGATTCGTCGGTTGACGGGCTCAGCAAGGCGCTCTCAATCGTCGAGCAGGTGGTCAGTCTCGTTGGCAAGGAAATCCTCGAACTTGATTTCCCCATGACCCGCGATAGAGAGGCGCTGGGCGCGTCAAGGCGCAAGGCCGCTGGCGCGATAGGGGCGCACCTGAAGGCGGGCAGGGACGCCGTCTTTCTCACCCTTGGAGACCCGTTCTTCTATTCCACCTTCGGCTATCTGATTCCGTACGTGAGAGCGGATGCGCCCGGCGCGCCGATAGAAGTCGTGCCCGGCGTGACCTCCTTTTGCGCCTCGGCAGCGCGGGCGTTAAGGCCGGTTGCGGAGGCGGGCGAGTCCGTGGCCGTCATCCCGGCCGCGTACGATATGAACGACATAAGGGCCGCGCTCGTTGCCTTTGACACGGTCGTGCTCATGAAGGTCAATAAGACGATGGATAAGATAATCGATATTCTGGCAGAGTCCGGCCTTGAGGACAAGGCCGTATTCGTATCGAGGGCGGGTTGGCCCGGCGAGCGGATAGTGACCGATATCGCAAGCCTTCGGGGCGAGACCCTCGATTACTTCTCTCTTATCATTATAAGGAAAGGCCGGGAACGGGGGATGAGATGACTGAGGCGTCGAGCGCGGTTTATTTTATAGGCGCGGGCCCGGGCGACCCGGAACTCATCACCGTAAAGGGTATGAGGCTTTTGCAGGAGGCGGACGTAGTGGTGTATGCGGGCTCGCTTGTGCAGCGCGCGGTGTTAAAGTTTTGCCGTCCGGGGATTGAAGCGCACGACAGCGCCATGATGGACCTTGATGCGATAGTGGATGTCATGGTCAACGCGGCAAAGGCTGGCAGGAGGTGCGCGCGCCTTCATACCGGCGACCCTGGCCTCTACGGCGCGCTGCGTGAGCAGACATCGGCGCTTGAGGCGGCAGGGATATCTTATGAGATAGTGCCGGGCGTATCCTCGGCCTTTGCCTCGGCCGCCGCGCTAAAGCGCGAACTGACCGTTCCGGGCGGCACGCAGACCGTCATATTCACGCGGCTTGCGGGCAGGACTCCGGTGCCGGTCTCCGAAGGGCTTGCCTCGCTTGCCTCGCATAATGCCACCATCTGCGTCTTTTTGAGCGCGGCCTCTATCGATGACGTTGTGGCCGGGTTGTCCGCTGGATACCCCGCGGGTACTCCGGCGGCCGTCGTCTACAAGGTGACATGGGAGGACGAGCGGATAATCATCGGCACGCTCGCCGATATATCCGCCAAGGTCAAAGAGGCCGGGATAACCCGTCACGCGCTGGTAATCGTAGGGGCAGCCCTTGGCGAAGGGGCGGGCGCAGCCTCCAAGCTATATGATAAGGCCTTCAGCCATGGGTACAGGCCCTTATAAGCGATGAAGAAACGATATACCGCTTATTTGCCCGCGACCGCGTACATGGCCGTTATCCTCGTCCTGTCCATAAGGCCTGCACCGCAGGGCTTGCCGGATTTATGGGAGATAGATAAGCTCTATCACTTTATATCCTACGCAATTATGGGTTGCCTCTGGGCAAGGGCCCTTGATGTCAAGGGCCGCGGGATTAACAGTATAATCATCCCGGCCGCGCTCATCTCGGCCGTATTCGGCGCGTTTGTCGAGGTCTGTCAGGCCTTTGTGCCGATGCGCGAGGCATCCGTGTTGGACGCCCTTGCAAACGGACTCGGCGGCACGGTAGGCGCTTTCGTCTGCGCCCGCGTGCGTTTGAGACGGTTATCTTGACGTCGGGTTGTCGCAGGTTGTTTTAACGCTGTCAATCACAGGAGGCCTCTTATGCTTATCGGCGAGCTGACGATGACCGAGTATAAGGCCGCGCTCAGGAAGACGAAGACCCTTATCATCCCGTTCGGCACGGTTGAGGCGCACGGGACGCATCTGCCCCTTAATACGGATACGCTCATCATCAGAGAGGTTGTCAAGGCGGCCGCTGCAAAGGCAGGCGCCTTCATGTCCCCGCCGATTCAATATGGTGTGTGCACCTCAACAGGCCAGCACCCCGGGTCCATCGGCATCACTGCAAAGACCCTGCGTTTAATCACGCTGGATATCGTAAGGGACGCCCATGCAAAGGGGCTGCGCAACTTTATCCTGATTTCCGGCCACGGCGGCGGCGCGCACCTGCAGGCGCTGAAGGACGCGGGTGAGACGCTCGTAAGCGAGTTTGACGATATAAAGCTCGCCGCATCGTGCATATACGGCGTCATCGGCCGCAAGGCCGAGGCTGTCATAGAGACCGAGGGCGACTCGCACGCCGGAGAACTGGAGACCTCCCTTGTGCTTCACCTTGCGCCCCGGCTCGTGAAGGGCAGGTCGAAGAAGGAGTTCCCGGCCTTCCCAAGGCCGCTTATCGTGCGCGATAAGCTCAAATACTGGCCCGGCGCGGTCTGGGGCGACCCTGGTAAGGCGACGGCGGCCAAAGGCGAGCGGGTTTTTGGTATAATGGTGGAAGAGCTTGCGGCCCTTGTACGTAAGGTGGAACGGGCGCGGTTGTAAAGACAAGGACCGGCTGACCGTAAGCGAGGAGACGGGGGATGTTTACAGGCATTATAGAGGCCGTAGGCACGGTTAAATCTATTGAAAAAAAAGGCGCTTCTGGTAGAATAAAAGTTGACGCCGGGCTTGACCTTACGGGCGTTTCCATCGGCGACAGCATTGCCGTGTCCGGGGCGTGTCTGACTGTAGTGGGTGTGACGAAGACGGGCTTTGACGCGGACGTTAGCGAGGAGACGCTCAGGACGACCACCCTCGGCGCCCTCTCGTTGGGCAGTCCCGTGAATATCGAGCGCGCCCTTACGTTATCCAAGCCGCTGGGCGGGCATCTCGTATCCGGCCACGTTGACGGCACCGGAGTCATAGTCAGCGCGGTTCGTAAGGACGCATACGTTGATATAGAGGTAGGTTGTCCCGTTGAATTGATGGCGCAACTTGTAAAGAAAGGCTCGGTTGCGGTGGACGGGATAAGCCTCACTGTGGCGTATATGCAGACAGGCGGTTTCAGCGTCGCTGTAATCCCGCATACGGTGGCGAATACCACGCTCAAGGCCCTGACGCCGGGGCTAAGGGTCAACATAGAGACCGATATCATAGGCAAATACGTATTACGCTTCCTTGCCAAAGGGCAGAAAGGCGGGATAACAGAGGGGTTTCTTGCGGAACACGGGTTTTTGAAAGGGTAGGCCGCGAGTAGCTCAGGGCTTTAGCCCTGAATAAACGGACACGGGACGCGCGTTATCAGACCTAAAGGTCTGAGCTACAGTCTAACAGTGCCGTAGGGTGGGCGCATTTCGCAGCCGGGGCAGTGGAGGATCTCAATCTTGCATAACATGGAAGAGGCGTTAAGACAGATACGCGAAGGCCGCATCATCATACTCGTTGACGACGAGGATAGGGAGAACGAGGGCGACCTGTGCATGGCGGCTCAGTGCGTCACGCCCGAGGCCGTGAACTTCATGGCCAAATACGGCAGGGGGCTTATCTGCCTGACCCTGACCGAAAAGACGGCCGATGCGCTTGAACTGCCGCCCATGGTCGGTGACAACACCTCGCTTCACAGGACGGCATTTACCGTCTCCATCGACGCGAGGACGGGCGGGGTCACGACCGGCATCTCCGCTTCCGACAGGGCGATTACCATACTTGAGGCAGTAAGGGACGATGTAAGGCCCGATGATCTGGCCCGTCCCGGGCATATATTTCCGCTGCGCGCGCGCGACGGCGGTGTGCTGGTGCGCACCGGTCAGACCGAAGGTTCGGTTGACCTGGCAAGGCTTGCGGGATTGAAGCCCGCCGGGGTCATCTGCGAGATAATGAACGACGACGGCACCATGGCGCGCATGCCGGACCTCGAGGTCTTCGCGCGGCAGCACGGCCTCCTTATAGTCACCATCGCGGATATCATAAGATACAGGCTCAACAAGGACAGGCTCGTGCACAGGGCTGCCGAGGCGATTATCCCGACGAAGCACGGCGGCGAGTTCAAGGCCATCGCCTATACCAACGACATAGACCATCACGAGCATCTCGCCCTTGTAAAGGGAGAGATAGACCCGGACAAGCCCGTGCTCGTGCGCGTGCACTCGGAGTGCCTGACCGGCGACGTGCTCGGCTCC